>DESG01000071.1 GCA_002361175.1 Lachnoclostridium sp. UBA3320
TGTTGGCTGCTTGGCTGATTTTAAAGATAAAAATATCACTGGGTACTGTCCCATATGTTTTGTATATTCCTCTCCTGCTTCCATAATCTTTTTGTTTTTAAAGTATATAGAATTATCTGCTATCTCGCCATCTGGAAGAATTTCTTTTTCAAAAAAAGTCTTTAACATGCTTTGTGCTAAAGTTTTCCCAAAACGCCTTGGACGTGTAAACAATGTAACTTTATTTTTATTTGCCAATAAATCACGTATTAATAAAGTTTTATCTATATAATAATATTCTTCACTTATCATTTCTTTGTAAAATTCTATTCCTATAGGTATTGGCGCTTTACGTTGCATTGAAAACACTCCCTTTCTGTTGGTATTAAGACGTATGGCTGTAATACAACATTTTTCACTTACCGTTGTTTACAATAAGCTTTCTTACCATATCAGCTGGAATAATTGTAACTGCAAGTATAAATACAGTAATCCAGCCAGTAATTCCAAATGGAACGCAGCTAAACATATTTCCAATCCATTTAAAGACTGGAAGTGGAATTAATGCTGCATTTACGATAACTGCCTGTACTATTATTATTGTAAAAAATACTTTTAAGAATCCTGTATTTTCATCTAATCCTTTAAAGATTGCCATGCCATCATCCCTGACGTTAAAGCCGTTAAATAATGCTATAGCTATAAATAGTACAAAATAGGCTGTCAAATGCTGCTCATCTGTTCCAAACAAGTTTCTAAAGAATGGAAGTTTTAGGTATAGGAAACTGATTAATACAACCCACGCTCCCATTGTTACAATCTGTGCCATCATTTCCTTGCTTACAATGCTCTCATCTCTTCTTCTAGGTGGCTCTAGCATATATTTCTTTAATGCTGGTTCATTGCCAAGCATAATAGCTCCAAGGCTGTCCATTACAAGGTTGACAAATAAAAGATGCGTAACTTTCAGCGGTTCTTCTACCCCGAAAAATGGTGCAACAGCACTTACAATTACTGCGGCAACATTGATAACAAGCTGAAACTTACAAAATTTTAGTATATTGTGGTAAATTGTACGCCCATACCATATAGCATCTTTAATTGATTTAAAGTTGTCGTCAAGAATTACAATTTTACCAGCTTCTTTTGCTGCTTCTGTACCGCTTCCCATTGCAAAGCCTACATCTGCACGCTTTAATGCAGGAGAATCATTGACACCGTCACCTGTCATGCCTACTACAAGATTCATTTCCTGACATATGCGAACCATACGTGACTTATCTGTTGGTAAGGCACGTGCAATTACCCTGATTTTAGTAATGATTTTCTTTATTTCATCGTCTGACATTTCTTTTAATTGTGCAGAGGACAGTGCTTTTTCATCATCACTTCTAAGCAGTCCCGCATCTTTTGCGATTGCTACTGCTGTTTCAAGACGGTCTCCAGTTATCATAACAACTTGTATACCAGCTTTTTGTACCTCGGCTATAGCTTCTTTTGCTTCTGGTCTTACATCATCTCTTATGCCAACAAGTCCTATAATAACAATATCGTCATTAATTTTATTTGTTACCATGTCTTTTTCAGAATACCCGAAAGCAAGTACCCTCATAGCCTTTGAAGCAAGACTGTCAATTTTTTTATTTAATGCGTCTTTGTCAATATCTTTAATATTGCCATCTGCATCAAGATATTTATTAGCGGCATCTACCAGTCTTTCAGGTGCGCCTTTATAAAATGTTTTGCTTTCGCTGCCGCCTAGCTGTGCTTGGCTGAATTTATTTGACGAGTTAAAGCCCTGTGCCTGTAAAACTTCATAACTTGCATTTTCTTTAAGCCCATTAAAAGTATCTTCACCAATAAACTTTAATAAAGCTTGGTCAGTTGCATTGCCTCCAATAACCTTATGTGATGCATCAAACATGGATTGTGTATTTTTGCCAATAGCAAGGTCTAAAAGATTTTTTACTTTTTCATGCTTTGAAAGTTCTGGAATATCAACTGAATTGCCATCTGCTGTAAAGAAGTCTACAACTTCTAACATTCCTTTAGTTATAGTTCCAGTTTTATCACTAAATAAAATATTTAATGAGCCTGCTGTTTCAATACCCTCTGCTTTCCTTACAAGCACGTTATGGGACAGCATCTTGCTTGTATTTTGCATAAGTACCAGAGAAATCATAAGTGGAAGCCCTTCTGGCACAGCACATACAATAATTACAACTGCAAGCGATACTGCTTCAACAATATCTTTTAACACCTCTGTCATGCCAATGGAAAAATACTCTGAAACTCCACCAGCCGATACTATAAAATATGCAAAGTATAAAATAGCTATAACAATAGCGCCAATATAGCCAAACATTGAAATCTGTTTTGCCAGTTTTGCCAGTTTAACTTTTAATGGGGAATCTGGCTCATCTTCCTGCATCTCTTCTGCCATCTTACCCATCATAGTTTTTAAGCCAACTTTTTTAACGTCTAAAACACCTTCGCCGTCAAATACTACTGCACCTCTAAATAGAGAATGTGCATCCACAAATGTGTCACCAGTAATTTCTTCTGGCAGATTAGTATCTTCTTTTGCTTCTGTCTTTTTACATTCTTCTGATTCGCCATTTAAAGATGAATTGTCAACTGTTAAAGAGCCAGAAATCAGTATGCCGTCAGCAGGTATTTTATCACCTGACTGTAATAATACTTTATCCCCTGTTACAACATTGTCAATATCTATTACGTCTATTAAACTGTTTCTGTATACCTTGCACTTGTCTTTCTCTGTACTGTCTTTAAGCTCTCTGTACTTTGTATCACTGGCAACCCCTGTCTTAGCTGAAACGACTGCAACTATAAGTACAGCAACAATAGTTCCAAGTGGCTCATATATTTCTGCGTAACCAAAGAAAAACATAATAATCATAAGTGCAGCTATAGCTAACAGTATTTTAATCATTGGGTCGCTGAATGTTTCTTTAAACTCATCCCAGAATGTTGTCGGTTCACAGTCAGGTATTTCATTTGAACCATATTTTTCACGAGAAGCAATTACTTCTTCATCACTTAGTCCATTGTATTTCATAATAAATATTTATTCCTCTCAAAAAAAATTATGTTGCTGTCAAGGCTGTCGCCAATAACAGCAACATTAAAGTTACATGTATCTCTTTAAAAGTTCAGAAAGATTAACATCAGTTGTGCCTTGTCCTATAGCATTGAACTTCCATTCACTGCCACGCCTGTATATTTCACCAAATATCATAGCTGTAAGCCCAGAATAATTTTCAGTGAGGTTATACTTGCACATCTCCTTATTATTTCTGCCATCTACAAGTCTGCAAAATGCATTCTGTATCATACCAAAATGCTGCTTTCTTTCAACCGCAGAATAAATATTGACAACAATGACAATTCTGTTATATTCCTGTGGAATCTTGGACAAATCAACAACAATCTGTTCATCATCCCCTTCACCTGCACCAGTAAGGTTGTCTCCAAGGTGCTGTATGGCACCTGATTTGTGCTGAAGGTTTCCATAGTATACTAAATCACCTTTATTAACAAATTTGTCATTTTGTAACATAATTACAGATGCATCACAATCTATCGGCTTAGGCTTTGATGAAAAGAAACCATGTCTTTCCTGTGGTGCTTCGTCCCATCCTAAACCAACAAGCATTTTAGATAAACCTGTATTTTCTTTTGTTAAGCTTACTTTCTGTCCTTTTTTTAAACTTATTGACATCTATGCCTCCTTAATTAGTATTACAATAATTTGGATTATTATTCTACTTCTATTCCATAATGTCCACAAAGTGCTGCAAGTCCTCCTTGGAATCCACTTCCGATTGCGTTAAACTTCCATTCACCATTGTGCTTGTACAACTCACCTACTACTATTGCAGTTTCTATAGAAAAGTCTTCTCCCAAATCGTACCGTATAATTTCATCCCCTGATGTTTCATTTACAACCCTGATAAATGAATTAGAAACTTGTCCAAAATTTTGGTTTCTTTTGTCTGCTTCATAGATTGTTACTGTAAATGCAATCCTTGAAATATTGTCAGGAACCATTGTTAAATCAATCTCAATTTGCTCGTCATCGCCATCGCCAGAACCTGTAAGATTGTCTCCCATATGCTTTATAGCGCCACTTGTATGCTCAAGATTTCCATAGAAAATAAATTCTTTGTCACTTGGGCACTTACCTGTTGAATCCACCATAAATGCAGAAGCATCAAGGTCAAAGTCAGCACCTGAGTCAAATGCATTGACATCCCATCCAAGACCAATCATAATATTTTTAAGCCCTGGATTTCCTTTTGTTAAGTTTACTTTTTGTCCTTTTGATAAATTAATTGGCATAACTTTTTTCCCTCCTTATTTAATATAATAATGTTATCTTTTACTTGGCATATTGTACCTTTCATTAAACTCTCTTTTAATATTTTCAAGCTTTGCTTGGTCTTCAATACGCTTTCTTCTTGCATTTTCCTGTATCTGTCTAGTTTCATCAATGCCGTTTACAATAGTTCTCCAAGTAGTTTCTAAGGTTTCAGCTTTAATTGAGCTTCCAGATGCAAGCCTTGCAGTTACCTTTGACTGTTCTACAGTATTCTTTGCATTTTTAATAAGCAGCTCATTGGTCTTTTCATCAAGTGCTGACATCGCCTCTGCTTGTATGCGCTGCCTCTTTAACATAATTGCCTGTGCAAGCGCCTGTTTAAATACTGGCAGAGTAACAATAAATGCAGAATTAATCTTTCTTACAAGGTTCATATTAGAAAATTCCATTGTTTTAATCATTGGCACTGACTGAATTGCAACACTTTCTGCTGTCCTTAAATCTTGTGTTCTCTGTTCAAGCATCATAAGGCACTGTTCAAGCGATTGTAATTCAAACTGGATTGAATTATCACCAGTAGCTTCCATATCAGCTCGCCTTTGTTCAATATACTGCTCTATCTCATGACATCCCTGTTCCCCTGCAAGGATATATTTAACAAGTTCATGATAATAATTTACATTTGCTTCAAACATCTGATTTAATTTACGGTTTGACTGCTTAATTTCTGCTTCATACTGCTTTAACTGCACATAAATCTTGTCAATTTCTTCACCCATTGTATGATACTTTGAAAGTACTTTATCAAGCTGTTTCCTTAATTTTCCAAAAAATCCAGGATTTTTATTAATCTCGTCAATGTCAAACTTTGACATAATGTCTGCAAGTATCTTTAGCATCTCGCTGGATTCATCAATTTGAGACATATTCATGCTATTAAGAACAACATCTGATGCTTTTGATATTTCTTCTGCTGCCTCTGCTCCAAATGATACAATTGTCTCAAGATTGTCAAGCTCAATTGTACTTACAAGCGCATCAACTTCAGGAGAACCAGTAAGCTGTGCATTCATCTGCTGCCTGTCTTCTACAATATCATACTGCTCCACTACCTCTGCCACCTCATTATGTACAGCTGGGGACTGGACGGTTTTACTTTTACTAAAATCAAGACCCATTTCTTTCCTCCATTCATTTATCTAGTTTATATCTGGTTTATCTTCCAAAAAGCCTTTCATGCCATGAAAGGCGTGTGGTTTGACGTACAGAATTAAAATCGGGAACTCTTAAATCATACATATAGTCACCAATCTGATGTTCCTCTGCAATCTCCTTGTTAAAATATTTTTCGATTGTCTGGTATCCTGTTGGAACAAAAAATAAAACATCAAACCCAACAAGGTTTAAAAACGCCATCAAAATAGAATCTTCTAATGATATCTCTTTTTCAGTTGTGTTAATATATATAATCTTAGGATTTGTCTTTGTAAAATCAAATTTTTGTATCATTCTAAGTATTTCTTTTTTTATATTTAAAACTGTTGATACAACTGTATATTCAGTGCCATTTACAAAAGTTCCTTTAATAACTTTCTGGTCAATAAGCAACTGTAATTTATCAAGAATATGTTCCTGTACATCATTCCTTAACACTCCATACTGATACAATTTATGCGCCTTAATCCTGTTTTTTTGTACTTTTCCATTCTTAAAAAACTCCGTTGCATATGATTTTATAGGATTTGGTTCTCCTGTGATAAGATATGGCACTTTATCTATTAAAAATGCATCTTTAGATAATAGCTGCTTTATTCCTGCCCAATACTGCCTTAAATCGCTATTTTTTACACCACACACTTTTGCACATATAACTGGCAGATTTACTATATCATCTACTATGCTAAAATTCGGTCTATATTTTAGTTCCTGATTCCACAATATTTCAATCTCTTCATACATAGTTCTAAGTGTTACTGAAACTGCCTTACTATACTGTTTATTTCGGTAAATTCCAAAATCTTGATACATAACTGTATCAAGTTCCCTTTCAGCATGGTATGCCGCTGTCCCCATATGAATTTCAGTATTTTCTCTTGGATACTTATCCACTGTTAAAGTATCAGTATAATTAATTTCATATAAAAGGGTATCATCAAGACAACACTTTGTATTGAGATTTGGATTTAAAATAAGAACATCAACTGGCAGTCTTGCCAGAAATTTTATAAATAAAGCTTCATTACTATTCTTGCATCCACCCATATATATAAAACAGGAAATATCTGGCATCTTCCAATTAGCAAAAAGTTCTCCTTGATATCTTTTTAGCCAACATAGCAGATAAACCGCCCTGTTAGCCAGTCTGTTTAATGTTATGCCTTCATGTCCTGATTCTTCTATAATAACATCCACAAAACTTTTTACCATAATTTTTTGCAGCTCTGCATTAGCTGTATATTTTATATTGCCAGATAAATCCATTATCATTTGATTTTTTGTAGTATAATTTTGTCTTTTTATTTGACTAATTTCATCTGTTGAAGGATTCTTAAGAGGTGCGTCAATTATAACTACTCGTCTCTTACTATTCTTTAAGCCAAGCTGAAATTGATAAAGCTCATTCATATATGACAGCTTGTCCTGTGCGCCATTAATCCTGATATAACAGTTATAAAAAAGCATTGGGTCATTGCCCCTTGCCTGTGTAGCTATCTTAAAGTCATCAAGTCCTTTTCCATCAATCCAAGCATTTGTACAATTTAATACAGAAGGTTTTTGTCCATAAAGCCTTTCTATATCAATCTCATTCTGTATCTTGTCTCTAAGCCATTTAAGGCTGAAATATTCTGGAAAATTGCCCATATCTGGTCTTGTAAGTTCATCTGGCAAAACAGTGTTTATATTAACTGACGTATTAGAACCAGTTTGATACTGCAATAAAACTATGTCACAGCCTGCACCAGATAAAACATTTAACAATAGAAGTTCATAGTTACTGGCAATTCCTTCATATAAAATTTTAGGTATTTTGTTATTGCCTAACTGGCTTAGTATTCTTTCAAATTTATAATAAAGCCAACACATAAACTTTATATATGTGTTTTTTAGCATATTTTCATTTTTGCCGTTTCTGCCAAGCACAGTTAATGTTTCATATATTGCAGAAGAAACAACATTATTTTGATATGCACTCATTCTAGGAAGCCACTTTTTTAAACTTGCGGCAATAAATTCAACATTTAGTTGAAACTTTGTCCCCATTATTTCATTGTAATATTCAAGATTGTCTTTATCTGGGTTTGGAATTTTGCCCTCTATAATAACTCCAGCCATCTTTGCAGCATTATAATATTTTTTAATAAATCTGTATATTTCTTCATTATATCCATTTATTTTGTAAAAAAATACTCCTCTGTTGCTCCTTTTGTCCAAATCAATGAAAAAGTCATCAAGATTTTGGATTTTAATATGCTCTAACATTAAATTCCCGCCTTTAATATCTGCCCATCTTATTTTTATTCATTATAATTCCAAGACTAGCGCCAACCATGCCACCAAGGATATGAGTAAGGTTAGCTACATTATCATTTACAAAAATACAATCATATATCTGCCCACCTATATAAATCACTGCAACAAGTATAAGTGTAAGAGGTATTGTTCCTTCTTTAAAACTTGTAATTGGTGACAGCAGAATAAATGCAAACACAACACCACTAGCTCCAAGTAACTGGATATTTGGAAAAAATATATAATTCACAATTCCTGTTACTAAAGCCGTAGATAAAATAACAAATAAAATATTTAGTGAGCCATACTTTTCTTCAAGTAAAGGACCTATAACTAACAACAGTGTAATATTGCCTATAAAGTGATTCCAGTTGGCATGTCCTGCTATGTGTCCAAAGAAACGTATATAAGTTAAGGGCTGTGTCAATGAAGAACGGTATACACTAAATAATAAGTTATTGGTATATCCTTTTGTTATCCAGTTTAATACAAGTGCTATAAAGCAAATAGCTGTAAAGCTAAGGACAACAGGGGAGTTAAATGATATTTTCAAGCCATTTTTTTTCACTCAAACACCTCAGTTTTTACTTTTAAACAATATTATAAATCATTTATAGCCAGATAGCAACAAATTAAATCTTAAATCTTAGAATCTAAGTTACTAATGTACAAAAAAATAGAATCCCTATAGGTTTACTCTTCTATTATTTTTTGATATCTGCTCCATTTTTTCATAATCTCTTCGCACTTTTCTGTGTCAATATCTTCAACAGCATTTTTAAGCTGTTCAAAGTAGTCCTTTTGTACTCCGCTGTAAGTGTAATGTTTCATATTATTGATAACATCTTCCATTGCGTCCATATCTAAATTGTCCATCGCATCACTCATCTTTGAAAAGAACATACTAAGTTCTTTTGCATTAGTATCACTCTGCATTCCACCCTGTTTCATGTCTTCTTCATTAAAATAAGGTGCAAGTATATCTTTATACTGCACATACTGTTTTAACATACCAGGAGTAGTCTCTCTAATCAATTCTATTTCATGTGTATTTCCAGCAGATTCCATACGTTCTGCAATTAATGCTAATTCACTGGCGCCAACCTGCCTTGAAGAACTTTTAAGAGCATGTACTTCTATTGTATATTTCTTCCATTCTTCTTTTTCTAAATACTCTTGTATTAGGGCAGATTTTTTGTCAATAACACGATAATATTCTTTAAGTACACTCCAGAACAATTTTTCGTCTCCAAGAAGTTTTAATGCTGCTTTTACATCAAGTCCTTCAATTTTAGGAATTTTCTTCTTTTCTTTATATATACTAGGATTATCACGTCCATCTGTATGTTTTTTAAGAACTTTTTCTTTTGGCAGCCACTTTTTAAGCTTAGAAACTATAACACGAAGTTCTATAGGTTTTGCTACAAAGTCATTCATTCCTTCTCTAATAAACAGCTCTTTTGTGCCATCTACCGCATTAGCAGTAAGTGCTATAATAGGAACTTGCCCATTTGCTCCAAGCATACGGCGTATAACTCTTGTCGTTTCTATGCCATCCATCTCTGGCATCATATGGTCCATAAGAATTATATCATAACGTTTATTTGTAATTTTTTCAACAGCAATCATGCCGCTAAGTGCAGTTTCAATATTCATATCCAGTGGTCTTAAAAGCCCTTGCACTACAGTTAGGTTAATTGCATTATCATCTACAACAAGTATCTCTGCATCAGGTGCAGTAAAATCAAAATCTTCTGCCTCCATCTGTGAAAAATCCTGATATATAGTTTCTCCCCTAAACACACTTGCAAGACTTAACGCATAAAGCGGTTTTTTAATCACCATTACATTAGGTATATTATATGTGCGTGTCGCACGGAAATTCACAAGCACTACACCATTAATATCAGAGTTTTCCTTTAAAAAGTTTTGCACCATATCTGTAAAAAGCGGTTGTTCTATAAACAGATATTTTATATTATCTTTTAATTTATAAAGTTCATCGTCTGACTCAAGCCTTATATAGTTTACACCAAATCTTGGCATATCAATTTCCATTTGCATTTCAATATAGTCATTGCTTATAAGTCCTGCTGCTTTTACATTTTCCTGTATGTTGTCAATAGATGGTTTATTACTAATTATTTTTTGTGGCAGTACAAAAGAAAATGTGCTTCCTTGTCCATACTCACTTTTTACTTGAATTTTTCCATTCATAAGAGACACAAGCTGTTTGCATATCGCAAGTCCAAGACCAGTCCCTTCAATATTGCGGTTACGTTTGCTATCAAGCTGTTGAAAAGATTTAAATAGCCGTTTTATGTCATTTTTTGCAATTCCACTACCTGTATCAGATACATCTACCTGCATTAAAATCATGTCTTCATCGGTCTGTTTAAAATCAACTTTTACATGAACATTTCCCTCTTTTGTAAATTTTACTGCATTATTGGCAAGGTTTACCATAATCTGCTTAATACGTGTGCTATCGCCATACATCTCATGTGGAAGTTCAGGATTAACATCCAATGTAAGTTCAAGTTCCTTATTGCCAATGCGTGTCATTATTATATTTGCCACATCATTAATAAGTGACATAGGCTCATAGTTTACTTCATTAATATCCATCTTGCCTGATTCAATTTTTGAAAAATCTAGTATGTCATTAATAATTGCAAGCAGTGTCTGTCCTGAAGATTTAATCTGACTTATATAATTTTTTGCTGCTGGGGAAATTTCTTCACGCAATGCCATTTCAGCCATACCTATAACTGCATTCATGGGAGTACGTATCTCATGGCTCATATTTGCAAGAAAATCTGACTTCATACTAGAAGATTTCATAAGCTCAAGATTTTTTAAATAAATCTGATGTTCACTAAAAGCTACATCTGATATAACATTAGCGATATCATACATAGCAGATGTTATTTTATCAACAGTTGATATATTTACAATATTAAGCTTTCTTGTGGCTTCTACAAGCTTTTCCTCATCTACACCAATGTTCCTTGCCAGCTTACGCTTTTTATTTTCATTAGCAGGACTTTCTACAACTTGGCCACCCATAAAACATCCTACCATTTTGCCATCTGCCATAATAGGAGAAATAAAAAGCATAATACCTGCATGACAAAAATATATACAGGATTTTCCAACCTCACGTGCCATTTCTGCACCAGCCCTATTGCAGTCAATGCAACGCTGTCTTCCTTCTTCTGAATCACGCACGCATTTACAAAAATCAGTAAAATTAGAAGGTTCTGTTACAGAAACTCCATTGACATCTGTAGTAACTACTGCAATATCTGCCATCATAGAAAATGCATTTTGTATCTTTTGCAATATATTCACATCCACTAAATCAGTAAGTCCAAATTCCGCTTTAACAATTTCCATGCTTATAAACCTCCATTCAACTCAGTATATTTTTAAGCAAAGAAGAAAGCTTTAACATATCAATAGGTTTTAAAAGATATCCACGTGGGTTAAGTGCCAATACTTCTTGTATTTTATCTTTTTCTCTTATACCTGTTAAAAATACTACTGGTATATTTTTGGTCTTTTCAATAGCACGCAGCTTTCGTAAAACTGTAGCACCATTTTCTTCTGGCATTTCATAATCCAAAATTATAAGGTCTGTACTTTTTGTTTCAAGAAACTTCATCGCAACTTTTCCACTTTTTGCTGTAGCTACATCATATTTACTTGAAAGATAGCCTTTAACAAGCTTTAATACCCCACTGTCATCATCTATTACAAGAACGTGTTTCTTCCTTCCTTCAAGCTTTTCTTTAGCCTCTAAATTGGCAAGTAATTTTTCAGCAGACTTAATAGCATCTGACGCCTTTAAAATTACATCCTTGTCTTTCTTAAAGCTATTTTGTACTGTTTTCTTTTTATTATCTAGCATTTCTACAATTTTTTCTTCTATATTCTGAAATGAATAAGGTTTCTGGAATATTGTAGGATTTATTACAGGTGCAACTTTTAAAAGCTGAGTACATTCACTAGATTCACCTATAATTACAATAGGAATTTGCTTTTTAGAAATTTCACGCTCCTCATTGACAAATCTTTTCATCTCTTCAGGAGTTTCTCCCAACAGACAGTATACAAAGACATCTGGATTTATATATTTTAAATGGTTTACAACATCATCATATCTATTTGAGGTACTTATACACTCAAAGTTAAAGTCCATATTGTGAAAAAATTCATTAATAACCGCTTTGTTATTTCCTGTAATTAATACTTTATACTTCATAGTTTACCTCCATACTTTAATAAATTAAAATAATGTCATTCCAGAATGAATTACTTTTAATTTATCTTCCATAATTTTATGCATTTCTTTAATAGCCTCTTTGCCTGTACAATGTCCTGTATAAAAAACTGTTCCTGTTTTTAACAATTCATTTGCAGTACACCTTATATTTTCTAAGTCTGTATCACTATATCCATGCTTTTGTGCCATATGAAATCCACTTATCACAACTGATGGGTAATCTTTATATAGTTCGTAATATCTGTCCATTATATTTAAAATGCCATTATGTGCACATCCAGAAAACAACACTGTAAAATTCTCTTGTCTAATAACAGCACACTGTTCATGAGCAAAAGAATCTTGTATATATTCATTATCTATTTTCTGTTTTAATTCCATATTACCCTTTGCAAAAAATTTGCGTCCTTTAATCCCTGAAAATAGCTCTACTTCATCGTCAATAACATAATTGCCAACAATTTTTTTCACTTGTAAAAGATTGTTTATTTCTACATCAATTCCTATATATCGTGCTTTGTCTCCTTTTAAATGATAATAAGCATTTGAAGCAGATTCCTGCATATAAATTACAGCATCTGGACAAAGTTTTGTAAATGGTATTATACCACCAGCATGGTCATAATGTCCATGACTCAATATTGCAATATCCACTCCTGCTAAATCAATTCCAAGCTTTGCCGCATTTTCTATTGTCTTTTCTGATGCTCCAAAGTCAAGAAGTATTTTATGCTTTGCTGTTTCCATGTAAAAACTCAATCCATGTTCAAATGCACAGCCACTTACACCTTCTGTATCTTCTATTAAATTAACAATTCTCACTAAAAACCACCCCTTTGTCCTTAAATAGCAATTATTCTGCTGATGTTATCCTTCCACCTCCAAATATATAGCCATTTTCATAGAATACTATAGCCTGTCCTGGTGTCACTGCTCTTTGCCTTTCATTAAATCTACACATAAGTTTACCATCTGCAATAGGTATAACTTCGCACTCCGCACCAACGTGAGCATATCTTATCTTTGCAATAAACTTACGTGGCTTTGTAAGATTTTCTTCTGCCATATAATTTATATTATCAGCATATACCGTATTTGTAAATACACTTTCTGAATCTCCAAGCACTACTTCATGTGTCTGTGGAATAATTTTTTTAACATAATATGGTTGTTTTGCTGCAAGATTTAGTCCCTTTCTCTGTCCTATTGTATAATTTTCAATTCCTTTATGTACTCCAAGCACATTGCCATAATCATCTACAAAATTACCTGTTATACATTTTTTTCCTGTTGCTCTCTCAATAAATCCGACATAATCATGGTCTGGTACAAAACATATATCTTGGCTTTCGCTTTTATGTGCTACATCTAAACCAATTTTTTGTGCTATGCCTCTTATCTCTTCTTTATTATAACTGCCAACAGGCATAAGTGTATGCATAAGCTGGTTTTGACTTAAATTGTAAAGCACATACGTCTGGTCTTTTTTTTCAGCGGCAGAATAAGCTATTGTATATCGACCATTGGCAAGTTTTATTATACGAGCATAATGACCAGTGGCAATATAATCTGCGCCAATTTCCATAGAACGTTTTAAAAGAGCATTCCATTTAAGATACTTATTACATGCAATACATGGGTTAGGTGTATGACCTTTTCTATATTCATCTATAAAATAATTAATTACTTTCTTGCGAAATTCGTCTTTAAAATTCATAACATAGTATGGAATATCTAGCTGCCCTGCAACACGTCTTGCATCTTCAACAGCAGAAAGTCCACAGCAGTCACTTTCTATTTCATGTGTAAATACGCCTTCATCTTGCCATACCTGCATTGTCACACCAATTACATTATAACCTTGTTCTTTTAAAAGATATGCCGCAACGGAAGAATCAACACCACCTGACATACCAACTACAACTGTTTTGTCTGTCATATTCGTACCTCCATATATTTCGCCAACATTGTTCCCAAGATTGAAGCGTCTTTAACTGTTAAATATTCAATTAAACTCTACCATAAATCTTTATCAAATTCAATAATCAAAAAACATTTCTATTTTTCTCTATTTGATAGGTATTATTCTTTATTTTTGAAATTATAATATATATTTTTTAGCATTTCAACATTAATACCCTTTTTCTCTTTGTGAATAAAGCATAATTATGATGTACAATCTATTAAAGAATGTGAGGTGATGACCATGTATGAAGATTTTATACCAGAACGGCTAGCAAAACTTAGAATTGTAAAAGACGTGTCTGCACGCAATATGTCACTGTCATTAGGACAAGCAAACAATTACATAAACAACATTGAAAATAAAAAATCCCTTCCTTCCATGCAGTCTTTCCTCTACATATGCGAATATCTAGGAGTAACGCCCCAAGAATTTTTTGACGAAGGAAATCTAAACCCACAAGCCTTACAAGAATTTATTGAAGAGGCAAAAAAACTGGATTCTAAGTCATTATCTTATATCTTTGGGATTATGAAGGAACTCAACAACCGAAAATAAGTAGCTGGCTTTGGTCGTATGGATGTCCTATTGGACAGATTGTAGGCAGTACATCATCACAGCGTACTGCTTACAATCAAATCCATCACCAATGTTTTTGTAAGTTGTATTATAAAATATACGCCTCTAACATTGCCTCTTGATAAACTGCTCTTTTATTTTCAATCAGGCACTGTTTTATTTGTTTCAGCTCTGGTATTACAACTTTGTTAAGTTTTGTCAAGGCAACTTTATCAAGTTCTACATCCGACATATGCCTATTATAATACTCTGTATTATATCCCCAAAGTATTACTTGTGAAGGATATCTTTTTTTTAGTTTTTGTGCAATTAAAAGTCCATCTGCGTCAAAATCACCTGCGTAGTAAAGTGGATATCTATCTCCTAATAATTCTAATGTAATATAAAACGCCAGTTTAAATTGCCCATTTCCACATATAAATGTTTTATTTGGATAAGTCTCTACGAGATAAGAAAATACTGCTGGATTTTCTACTATATAAATTTTTTCTATACCTAAATCTTTTTGTTTTTCTCCTGCCCAGATATTTTCAAGTGTACTTAGTGTTTTTAAAGTAAGCTGCATAGGTTCTTTTTCATTGTAATATCCTTCTATTCCTTTATGTATACTGCCATCTTTTTTATTGCCGTGTATTCCATATGCAAGGCACATATTAGATACATTATCTTTTAAAATACCTGCCTGATAAAAAATACTTTCTGTATATTCTGTTTGAGATAATTCTTTTGCTTCTATATTTATAATGGAAAGTGATTCTATAAAACTTAATAACAGTCTGCACGCTGATGTTGTCTGGTCAAAGAAATGAGGATTTCCTGTAGTCTTTGCAGCAAATACAGGCAAAGTAAGTGTTTTATTTTCTAAATATGGCAAACTTGCAAATGCTTTAAATAATTTTTTTATAAAGATATAAGAGCTTTCTTTGTCCTTACTGTCATTATTATACATTTTTATAAAAATTTGGTTTCCTTTACCGTTTTGCTTCCAAGTATTTACAAACCAAGCTGAAATACTTTTAACTATCTGCACATCATTGTAGTTTTGTTCTAAATATAAAATACACTTTTCAAAAAAAGCATTTTTATTATTGTTTTCTTTTTCCTTTTCCTGCTTGTTTATTATTAAAGGTTCTCCAAAGTATGCAGTTAAAATCTCCTCCCATGAAAGACTTGCAAATTTGCTTTGCTTTAAAGCCTTTTCCATAAGTGCAAATGATATTTTTACATCTTTTTTATCCCCGAAGTCTTTTTTAAAAAAGCCTCCGAGGTCATTTTTTTCATCGAATGAAAGCCCTGTAAGTTTCATTATGCCGCCCATATGTCCAAGGCTTGCATATTTTTTTTGTAAAGCGTCAAAAAGCTTTTTGTAAACTGTTCTTTTTTTGAAATAGTTTATACAATCTGTAAGTAACTGCTGCATTTTTGCTCTCCATTATGCTTTATCTGCCAAAGCCCTTGTCTTACCATTCCATATATATGGTATTACTGTTACATATTTTGCATTTTCAGGACGCACAAGCTGATATATTGCAAGAGATGGAACTGTTTCGTAATCTCCCCAAAGCACTTGAGAATTAATCATAAAGTTAAGGTCAAGACTTACCATAAGTCTAAACATATCTTTTATATTCATCTCATCGACACCAGCAAATGCTTCGTCAAGTGATATAAGTAGTGGTGCATCTTTATTAGCTCCTGCGTATTTGGCAACTACGGCAGAAAACAGCGGCACATACATTGACATTGCTTTCTCTCCGCCGCTAAAAGTGAAGAAAATTCTGTCTGTCAGTTCCCTTTTTTTCTCTCCTGTTTTTTGGGAATACAACTTAAATTCAAACCATTTACGATAGTCAAGTATATCTTTCATAATCATATGAAATGACAGTACGCTGTCTGAATCTTCAAACATCTTTCTAGCTTCTACAATTTTAGAGCGGAAATGTCCTGCCATTCTGCTTACATCTTCATCATTAAGAATTTCTGTATCACTTTGCAGTAAATCCACTAAATCCTTTGTATCAAGTTGTCCATCTTTTTCTGATTTTTTACTAATCCATCTAAGGCTTAGTTTGAGTCCGCTTGAAGTCTTCATAGATTCCATAAGGTCATTCATTTTTTCTACCCAGCGTTTGCTCTCATATATTTTGGCTCTGATTTTTTTACTGATAGTATTAGACAATATATCTTCAAAAAGTTCTCTATCTCTATCGCTTAAAAGTTTTTCGAGGTCTTGCATATCACTTTCTAATTTTACAATTAATTCTTTAAATGTAAGCAAAACTCCTTTATAGCTTGTCTTGATATCTATGCGCTCCATATTTATTCCAAGATGTTTAATATCTACTTCACTTCCATCGTCAAGTAGTATTGTTTTATCATTAAAAAGATTAATAATTGTAGGAGTATATTCAACTAAAAAACCTTTCTTTTCATGAAATATTGTCTGCAAGTCTCCAAGTAATGTAAGTTGTGGTTTTGCACTTTGTCCGCCAATATTGCATACTTTCCTTGCTTTTGTCTCTGTGTCTGTCTCTTTAGCCATGTTATTGTCTGCTGCTATATAACCAAGAGCATACTCCATTAAAAAAATTTTTTCTTTCGTACTTTTTCTAAGTTTTATTGTCTGTATCTGCTCCTGCTGCCTCTCCTTTTTTTCAATATCATTTTGAATAGAATTTTTAAGAAAACCAATTTGTGATGCTGTATTATCACGTTCTGATGGTATTTCATTAATACGTTTTATACATGCATCAAGTCGCTCTTTTATTTCATTATAATTTGTAAGCGCAAGTTGTTCTCTAACGTATTTTAATTCTTCAAGCAGCCTTGTCTTTCGTTGTCTCTGTTGATTTAATGTATATAAGATGTCATCCCTATCTTCTAAAAGACTTTCAAAGCTGTCTTGTAATGTTTGAAGCATTTCTATGCTTGACCAGTATCTATTATATAAAATGCTCATTTCTTGTAAATATGCTCTATATTCACGAAGTCCACTTAATGCACTTTCAAAAGTGTCTAAATGATTTAACATATGGGCATTTGCACAAATTTCTTGCACTTTAATTCTTAATTCTTTTAATCTTTCTTGCTCTTTTTCTAACCTTTCTCTATACTGTTCTGCAAGAGTTTTGGCCTTTTCAAAGCGGTCATTGCTATCCCATAAATCTTTGGCAGCAATTTTAAGATTTTCTTCATCTGGAAATTTTTCAAGTTCTTCTTCAAGAATATTCTGTTTTTCTTTAATGCTAAAAATCTGTCCTTCAAGTTCTTCTATCTGCTTTGTAATCTCTAAAACTTGTGTTTTAAGTTCCTCTATTTTCTCTAAACGGTACTGCTCTCTTGCTGCTGTTCCTATAAATTTTGCCTTATAATTTGTACTAGAAGTTCCTTCAAGAATACCTATATTGTAATGCCCTGATACATTTGCATAAGTACAATCAAGAATATCTTGTATCTGTTGATAAAGATATGTATTATTGTCTATATTACATATTTTAAGGGCCTTTGTTATATTGGGCATGTTTTGTTTAATATATTCTGCATCACTAAAAAGATATTTGTCACAAAGCTCTCCATCAAGTGAAAGTATTGTTTCCCTGTCTTTTGCATTAACTACTAATGCATCAAGTATACCCATATCAAAAAGACAAGCCTCTAACATATCAACTTCTTTGTCACTTAAATCATCATTAAAATCTACAGTCTTATAAAATGGGATATAAGAAATATGCATTTCATCAAGCTTTTGTCTATTTTTTATAACCTCTTGACTTCTTTTAGGTTCAGGCTCTTTACTTTCTTCCCACATCTTTAGTTCTTTTTTTATCTCATCTAACTGAATATTTAATGGCTCTTTCTCATGTAACAGTTTTCTTTCCTGCGTATATAATATATCTTCTAATATATTTTTCTGGTTACGCAACACAGACTTGACTTTTGAATAATCTATGCCATACTGATAATTATTTATAAAACCTGCAATTTCCTGCATTTGCATTGGTTCTACTTTAAGCTCTGTATTATCTCGCTCCCATATATAAATAGCTTCTATTATCTCGTTTTTTTGTTCAAGCAGCTGTCTATCGTACTGCTGCCACTCTCGTTCTGCCTTTTCTCGTTCTTCTTTTTTTAAATCAAGTTCATACAAAGCCTCATCACAACGTTTTTTTGCCTCTTCTTCCTGTCTAAGTATATTTAACCCATTTTCAACATTTTGCATATATTTATCAAGCATTTTTATATGTAGGGAAAAATTGCATCGTTGTTCTTTTTTATCCTTTATTTCATTTATAAAAAAATATGCTTCATCAAACGGAATATTTTCTACCGCACTCTCCATATTTACAAGCATCTTTTCAATATCTTGCCATACAGATTCCTTTGTGTCAGCTTGTAATTTAATCTGATTCTCTTTTTCTATACATTCCTCTCTTTTCTTGTCGGAACGCTTTTCATAGACATCTATTTCTGTCTCATACTCTGATATTTGACCTACTATTTTATTCTCTTCTATCTTTAAACGTGTTGCATCATTATCACTTAGTGAACTTCGCTCTTCTTGGAGAATTTCATACTCCTGTTTTAATGCAGCATAATGCTCATTTTCTTTATTTAGTTCTTCTTTGCTCTGTT
Source organism: Lachnoclostridium sp. UBA3320 (assembly GCA_002361175.1). Lineage (GTDB taxonomy): Bacteria > Bacillota > Clostridia > Lachnospirales > Lachnospiraceae > Butyribacter. The sequence continues at coordinate 19,294 of DESG01000071.1, forward strand.
CAATACGTTCTGAAAGAAGTGCTATTTCATTTTCTTGCTTATTATATTCTTGTACTGTTTCAAGATATGATTCTGCCTTTTCATTAAGAACAGCTCTGTTGTACTGGTCATAAACTCTTTCAATCTGTTTTGCAGCCTTGATACTTTCTGAAAGACTATCTAAATTTGTCCTAGTTGTATCCATATTTTCAATAGCTTCTGACATTGGACGCAAATCATCTTCTGATAATGTCTGCAAAGATTTACTTAATATGTCATTAATAACAGATGGCTTAAAGTCTTTTGAAAGCTTTGGCGTACGCAATTGTATTAACAAATCAAGCATTTCTTTGTATTCTTCCATCGTTTCAAATCCAAAGATTAAGGAATTGACACAACTTGCATATTCTCTTTGTGTGTCCATTACCCGTCCACCGCTTCCAATTCTATTTCTTAACTCAAGTTTTGAATATGCAATCTTGTTTTGTACATCTTTATATAACAAAAAATCATGATTTATTCTTCTGCCATCTGTAATACAAAAGTACCATGTTTCAAGTTTCTTATTTCTTCTTGCACGCATACCAATTCCAACTGTTATATATGTATCTGATTCTTTGCGCTTAAATTCCATATAAAGATAGCCTGTGCGTTCTTCTCTTGTGTCATCTTCATCTATTAGATAATTTTCCATCTTTCTTGCCTTTGATCCAAATGGGTCAAGACGTTCAGGGCGCATATTGCCATCTAATAAAAGTGGAATAAAACTCTGCATTGTAACTGACTTACCAGAACCGTTAGAACCACGTAAAAGCATCCTGCCATCAAGAAAAGTAAATTCTTGTTGGTCGTAATACCAAAAGTCAATTAATCCCACCTTACTAATCATCCAGTTGCTATTATTCATCTTTTCCTCCGTTTTTAAAGTTCTTTGGATAAACCCCCACTATCTTGCCAAGTGCTGGTTTTATTATCACATCCGCATCAACAATTTCTATAAGTTCCATCTCTTCCATATACTGACTTATAGCAGATGTAAATTCATTCATTGTCATTTCCCTATACTTTTTAGGAAAGCCTGCTTGATAAGTTTCTTTACATATCTCAAGCATCTTTGTAAACTGTTGTAAAGGCATAATTATTCTTTCATCTATAGGGCAGGTTATTTCTCCATTTTCAAGCATCTTGCGTATAAGACTGCTACATAAAAGTGCAACATCTGAAAAAGTATTTTCTTCTGGAAAGCATCTTCCCATACGACAATCTTCCTTTAATACAAGAAAAGCACTATTTTTGTGTATATGTATATCACAGTCGATAATATTTGAACAATCACTTTGTATAGTATTTCTATGATTTTTCAAATACCTAAAATCTTCTTCGGTTTCTTTTGTCCTGTATATTCCCATAGTCATAAAAAGTTTGCGGTATACTCTCTGTCTGCGGATAATTCCTCTATCCTCGTTCATACCAATCCATTCTTGTCTTTCAAAGTCTGATGGCTCTAAAAAACCTGAAATATCCACTGTAAAATTTCTCATAAAATATCTTGACACACCAGTATTTTCATAAAGGACTTCTGTGCCACTATCTTTTGAAAAGTCTTCCTCATTGCCGTCATCTACCTTTAACATTCCACTGCTTACACAAAATTTTAACACTTTAACAAAACACCGGCGGTTGTGATAAAGCGTCCAGTCAATTTCATCTTCTCTCCACTGGCTCTGTACATATTCTGTTAAATCAGACAACACAAACTGCTCTTCTGGCTCTTTATCTTCCAGAAACATAAGTATTAAACAGAGAAATATATACTCTGTCTTTTCTTTAAATTCTAATATTCCCATCCAATTCTCTGGTGTAGCTGGTATTTTTTCCAATTTTATAAGATTTGGTGTCACAATAATATGATATCCCAATTTTTCAACTAGAAATTCTTTATACTTTCCAATATTGTCCTTTATCTGATAGTACAATTCCTTTTCTCTACTTTTTATAACATACCGTTTACTAAATAATACTTCTAATACATTCATAAAATTTCACCTATTCAAAACATATTATATATGAGGGCATTGTAAATATGCCATCTGTACATTCTAAAATACACGTCTCCCCTACTCTCTCTTCAATATAATATGTACGCCCATCTTCTGTTTTAGAGTTTCTGTCTTTTCTTTCTAGTGCTTTTGAAAGCCACACAAGGAATATATCTCTTGTATAAGGCTCAATTACTGGTAGCTTTGAAAAATCCAGCCTATTATTTTTTATATAACTGTCAAGTAATTTTCTCTCTCTTTCAGCTTTTTCAATCATAGCAAGCCTTATGGCTTCCTTTTCTTTAGTTCTGTCAATAATTCCTGTCCTTGTAACTTTATCCCTATATGTACGAGTCCTTGGAGTTATCTGTGCAACATATGGTTTTTCTTCATATACACCACTGTTTATGCTGTCTGTCTCCCTCTCAATCTCTGCTTTTAAATGAAGTGTACTCTCAGCTCCAAAGACAGCAGCAGAAAGTCTGTGAGCCTCATTTATATTGTTGCACTTATTAAACATCTGCGCAACTTTATAATACTCTTCACGCCTATTTGCTCCTGCATTTGCCATTTCACTGATTCTTGTTGCATAGCGTGTAATTTTTCTTACAATATCATTAGTAATATCAAAAACTTTTCCTGCTTCGGCTTCTTTTCCATTCTTACTTACAAACCACTCTTCAATACTTTGCCATCGCCCTTTAAGACGTTCTTTTATAAGTTTTTCATCTCTATCTGTGTCCATGTCCATCCTTGGAATTGACATTTCATATGATAAAACCATATCTAAAATTTCATTAATATTTTCATCTGTACATTTCTTGATATAATGTCCAATCACATCAACATTCTGCTGAAGTCCTTTTACAAAGTTTCTAAGATACTCTATAAGATTGTCCTTAAACACAAGAAATTCCCTTGTCTGCATCATTTCTTCTGCTTTTACGCTGTTAAGAGTCCTCATATAATCTTGATAATTCTGGTTAAGGCGTACAAAGTCATTGTTTAAATCATTCCACCAACTGTATATCTTTTCTGCTGGTTCTTCTAAAATATTGTTTAAACGACTTAAATTATAACGTATGCGCTCTAAAAGACTTGGCTCAAGGGAAGCACCCTCTACAAATAAATTTTCAAGATGTATTGCAAGTCTTTCAATTTCTACAGCATACTCTGAAAGCTGATATCTAAACTTTTTATTTTTAAATTCTTCAAGTGTAGTTACTTTTCTTGTATCTTGTATTGTATTTAAATTTCCCCATGACACAAGAACAGATAAATCCTGTTGACACTGCTCTATAGTATATTCTGAAAAATAATCATCTTCTTTAAGTTCTTCATAAACTTCCTCTAAATACATCCAGTACTTAAGTTTCTCATAATTCAAATAAAAAAGCCGTAAAATTGGTCGGTATCTGTCTGTATTATCTACATTAAGATACTTCGCCTCTTTTAATGGCTTTAAAAGTTTGTTGGTTATAATCATAAATTTCTCCTTACGAACAAGTGGCATCCTGCGAGTACAGGATGCCTAGGTATGAATTGAAAAAAGGGTAGCAGGTTTTCCCTACTAACAGTATAATGATATACTTACATAAAGATAATGTCAAGTAGTTTTTTTTAGCTTAATTATACTTTCCTATTTTATTTTTTTATATTTATACTTTGTTCCTATCATTTTTCTATATTTCTTAACTCTGCCTTTTGGAACATTTATCACTGCATTAGAAGCATTGCCAGAAAATGCTTGCAAGCCAATTGTAGCTAACCCTTTTGATTTTATTGTTATCTTTCTAAGTTTCTTTGACTGATAGAAACATTTAGCACCTATATTTTTAACATTATCACCTATTTCTACTTCTTGTAACAAATTGCAATAACTAAATGCTTCTGCACCAATGGATTCAATATTTCTGCCTATTGTTACCTTAGCAATATTATTATTTTGGAAAAATGCTTTTTCAGCAATAGATGTAACTTTATATATACTATCTTCTATTCGTACAGTATTAGGTATTTGTACTTTTACCACATTTTGAAGCGGATATGAATATTCCACTGTCTTTAAACTGTCAGAGTCCTGTGTAATAATATAACTTGCTTTTCCAATATCCCATGTGCTGCCTTGTAAAGAAGATGGGTCTTTTGTTGATTGAGGCCTTGCTGTTGCCGTAGCTGATGGCGAAGGTGACACCGCAGGTGTAGCTGTTGGAGATGAACTTGCACTAGCTGTAGCTGTTGGTGCAGCCGTAGCCGTAGCTGTTGGTGTAGGACTTGGTGATGGTGATGGCGATACTGTAGGTGATGGTGTAGGACTTGGCGTACTTATTGGCATTGGTGTATATGATGGTGTTGCTGTTGGTCTTATCTTTGGTGTAGGACTTGGTGCTGTAATTGTAAAAGATGTATCTGCAATAGTTGGCGCTTGATTCCTAGAATAAACTGCTGTAGCTGTAGTTCTGGCAGCCATAACATTACATTCTTTTCCAAGGTTGTCATACCATGGATAACCAGATGTTACTGGGAGTTCAATATTTTTTGGCATATTAGCAGGAGCTGTGATAAACGTCATACTTGTACAGCCGCTAAACATATTAGCAGTATTTTCTGCTGATGCCATATTGAATTTACTAAAGTCAATAACGCTTAAATTTCTACAATTATTAAACATTTCGCCCATATCTGTTACATTAGATGTGTTAAAGTTAGAAACATCTATATTCCACGAAGTGCAGCCCTTAAACATTCCATGCATATTTTTAACATAGGATGTGTTAAATCTTGTCATATTTATATAGCCACATTCACAGTTGCTAAACATCTCACTCATATCAAGTACATTAGATGTATCAAAATTACTTAAATCCATAATATTGTATGCTCTGCAGCCCTTAAACATACTATTCATAGTAGTTACATTTCCAGTTCTAAAACTATTTAATGTATTTGCATAAAGATTTTCACACCCTGCAAACATAGAACTCATATCTGTTACATTGCTTGTATTAAATCTTGATACATCTATGACAGCTTCTCTACAGTTTTCAAACATACTTTTCATAGTTGTTACTTTTGCTGTATTAAGTTCAATAGGTATAGTTGACTGATTAAAGTCAACAAGGCGTATGCACCCTGCAAACATATAGCTCATATCTGTTACATTGCCTGTATCAAAATTTATGTATCCTGTATCATTTATATTAAGATAAGAAAGATTTTCACAGTTAAAAAACATATGTGACATATTTTTTACATTAGTTGTATTAAAAAAATTCATTCCAATGTTTGACAAGTTCTTACAATTTGCAAACATATAGCTCATGTCTGTTGCACTTGTTGTAGTCCATCTATCTACATCAATACTTGATAAGTTTTCACAGTCATTAAACATATAGCTCATGTCTGTTACATTCATAAATATAACATTTCTAAAATTGACATTAGTTAATGATTTACAGCCATCAAACATATGACTTATATCTGTAAGACGGCTTGTGTCAAAGTAAGTTACATCAACACTTGTAAGATTATTAAGGTCTGCAAACATCTTTCTTGCAGAACGTATATTTGTAATAGCGATAACAGCACTTGTTATCATACTGCGGTACTGACGCCACTGTGGATATGCTCCATCAGCTGTAACATTGGAATAGTCGCCGCTTCCTGAAAGTGTAAGTACACCATTTCTGTCTATAGTCCAGCTAATAGAGCCATCTGTTCCTCTATACACATAATCGTCAGCTGCTCTTAAACTTCCACTGTAAGCATCTGCTGTAAATGGCATAGAAGACATTACCAATGAAACTGATAATACAAAAGTAGTTAATATTTTTAATGTTTTAGACATGTTTCCCCTCCTATCAACCGTTTTTTAAGCTTTGTATTGCGCTTTGTAACGGCAGTATTTTGTACAGAATATGCCAAGGCTTTTTTTGTACCAACTATAACCAGTATTTTCTTTGCCCTTGTAATACCTGTATAAAGAAGATTTCTTTGCAACATAATATAGTGTTCCATTATAATCGGCATAACTACAACTGGATATTCCGAGCCCTGTGACTTATGTATTGTCACTGCATATGCAAGCACCAACTCATCTAGGTCTGTGACATCATATTCTATATGCCTGTCATCAAAATTCACCGTCAAAGTGCGCTCCTCCATATCCACTTTTTCTATTATGCCTATATCACCATTAAATACTTCTTTATCATAATTGTTTTTTATCTGCATAACTTTATCATGTGTACGGAATATATAGCCACCTCTTCTTATACCTATGCCGTCTGGGTTTAATGCCTCCTGCAATAAGATATTAAGATTTATTGTTCCTGCCGCACCACGCTGTAAAGGCGATAGTACTTGTATTTCAGATACAGGTATTTTATAATAACGAGGCAGGTTGTTTTTTACAAGAGTGACAATCTCTTCTGTAATTTCTTCTGGTTTTTCTTTTTGTATAAAGAAAAAATCTGTATATTTTCCATTTGATATATCAGGCATTTTTCCTGAATTTATCAAATGTGCATTTGTTATTATACGGCTGTTTTGTGCTTGACGAAATATCCTAGAAAGTTCTATTACTGGAACTTTTTTACTGTCAATAATATCACGCAGTACATTTCCTGCACCAACTGATGGAAGCTGATTGATATCTCCTACTAGTATAAGACGCATGGTTTTTGGAATTGCTTTTAATAATGAATTCATAAGTACAATGTCTATCATTGAGCATTCATCAATAACAAGCACATCTCCATCTAATGGATTATCCTCATTTTTCTGATATCCATCTGGCGGTTTGCACTCAAGCAGACGGTGTATTGTCTTAGCCTCGATTCCCGTTGCTTCTGTCATACGCTTTGCAGCTCTGCCTGTTGGGGCAGCAAGAAGTATTTTTAATCCATACTGCTTATATGCTGTTATAATACCTTTAGTAACTGTGGTTTTTCCAGTGCCAGGACCTCCAGTAAGAACTAGTACCTTTGACTTTGCTGCTTGACATATTGCATCCACCTGTAGACTGTCATACTTTATGCCAAGTTTTTTTTCTATCTTAGTGATGTCTATATCTTGTGGCATACCATCAACTACTGTTTGATTTAAAAGCCTTAAAAGCTTTCTTGTTGTGCCAATTTCAGCAAAATAAAATGGCGGCAGATAAAATGCATCTTCTTCAAAAATTAAGTCATTATCTTTTATCATCTGGTCAGCAGTCATTATAATATACTCTTCCTTCGCATCAAGAAGTTTAGTAGCTTTTAATACAAGCTGTGCTTGTTCTGCGTATACATGTCCACTGCCTGCAAGTTCACTAAGTGTATACATAATGCCACTGCGCAGCCGTAAATATGACTGCTTGCCAATGCCAATCTTTTGTGCAATTTTATCAGCAGTCTTAAAGCCTATTCCCCATATATCATCTGCAAGACAAAATGGGTTTTCTTGTATCTTTTTAATACTTTCATTGCCATATTGTTTGTATATTTTAGCCGCAAAAGATGTACTGACATCATGTTCCTGCAAAAACAGCATAATATTTTTGACTTCTTTCTGCCGTTCCCAACTCTCATGTATCATATTCACTCTTTTTTTGCCAATTCCTTCAACTTCCATAAGCAGGCTTGTGTCCTGCTCTATAACTTGGATAGTATCTATACCAAACTTCTGTACAATTTTTTTTGCAAACTTAGGGCCAATGCCCTTAACAAGACCACTACCAAGATATTTTTCAATGCCATAAATTGTAGCTGGAAGTGTTTCTTCCCATCTCTCTGCCATAAATTGCCGTCCATATTTAATATCTGCTTTCCATACGCCATCTACTATAAGTACAGAACCGACATTGGCATCTAAAAGATTTCCAACTACTGGCACAAGGTCTTTATACCCTTTAACACGTACTTTAAGTACAGTGTATCCATTTTCTGGGTTTTGATATGTAATGCGCTCTACCACACAACGGATTCTTGCCATATACAACACCTGCACAATATTTTGATTTATTATACCATAACTTGGAACTAATGGCAAATATTTAAATTTTGCTATGTGTTCTATTTATGATATGGCTCTTTCTTTATTATTCTATATGCTCTATAAATTTGCTCAAGCAGTATAACTCTCATCATCTGATGTGGAAATGTCATCATTGAAAAACTTAGCTTTTCGTCTGCATTTTTAAGGATTTCATCGTCCAGACCTATTGAGCCTCCTATAATAAAAATAATATGGCTAGTCCCATTTATCCCAAGCTTATCTATCTTGTCTGCAAATCCCTCTGATGATATCTGTTTTCCATTAATGGCAAGCGCAATCACATAAGCATCATCTTTTATGTACTTTTTAAGCCTTTCGCCCTCTTTTATGCGTATTAACTGTTCTTCTTTTGAGCTGGCATTATCAAGAGTTTTTTCATCAATAACTTCTATTATCTCTAGTTTGCAGTACCTGCTAAGACGTTTGCTATATTCCTGTACTGCACTTATAAAATATTTTTCTTTTATCTTTCCTACTGTAAGAACTGTTATTTTCATGTCTAAACCATATCTTTTTCTGGTATCGCCCTTTCTATTATCCTTGTGTGCCTTAATTCTGTACTTCTCTGCTCATCGCCATCAAGTGCAAGACTTATGCACAGTGCTTTGTCAATTTTGCAAAGTATATCGTCATCTAAGTGACACACCTTTTCACGCAGTCTTGACTTGTCAATCGTTCTTATCTGCTCTAACAAAATTACAGAATCTTTAATCATATCATACTTTTTAACTTCAAGTGCTACATGTGTAGGAAGTTTTGCCTTATTCATCTTTGATGTAATCGCAGCACATATTACTGTAGGACTGTGTCTATTGCCCATATCATTCTGTATAATAAGTACTGGTCGTATACCTCCCTGCTCAGACCCAACTACAGGTCTTAAATCAGCAAAAAATATATCTCCACGTTTAATGTTCAAAACGTTCACGCTCCAATTCAATATTTTTGAGAAGTCAAAACCGTTTATCCCTGGTCAAATATGTATTCTAATCTTCTCTTTCCTATCTTTTCCATATTTGGAGATAAGTATTCGCAAACGCTTACATTTTTATCAAAATACATTTACTCTTAATCTAATATACAGGGTAATAATCTTTTGTACAAACAATTTTGCCATGTCTATAATATACTCTGGGAACTCTCTTTCCTATATCACAGACAAATTCATAATTAAAAGAATATGCAAGATTCGCCACTTCTTCTATGGAAATGTAACTATCCCCATCATGACCGATAAGTGTTACAGTATCACCTTCTTTAACATCTGCAATGTCAGTTACATCAACCATAAACTGATCCATGCAGACTCTGCCAAGTATCTGTGCACTTTTGCCATGTATAAGTACACGTCCTTTACCTGACAACGCTCTTGGATATCCGTCTGCATAGCCTACAGGTATTGTTGCCACCTTTGTTTTTCTTGTTGTTGTAAATGTTGCGCCATATCCTATTTCAATACCTGATTCTAATATTTTTATAAATGATACATAAGATTTTATCTCCATTGCTGGCACAAGCTTAAGATTGTCTTTATGCACTTCATCTGATGGGTACATTCCATAGACAGATATACCATCTCTTACCATATCAAGGTTAGTCTCCTGCATTTCGATTATGCCAGCACTATTTGATATATGTTTAACAGGCAGCAATACTCCTGCATCTTCAATACGTTTTACAAACGACATATAGCGTTTAAATTGTATTTTAGATTTAGTTTTATCTTTTTCATCCATTGTTGCAAAATGCGAAAAACACCCATCAATAGAAATATTAGGGAGCGTTGCAATTTTTTTAATAACTTCAAAACTTTCATCATCCTGTTTAAATCCTATACGGCTCATGCCAGTATCAAGTGCTATATGAATATGTGCTTTTTTACCAAGCCGTACTGCCACATCTGACATTTTTTTTGCCATATCATACTGAAAGACAGCTGTTGTTATATTATATTCAATCATTGGTGCATACTGTGGTTCTGGTGTAAAGCCCAGTATTAATACTGGCTTTGTAAACCCTGCCTGTCTAAGCTCTATTCCTTCTTCAAGTATTGCAACACCATATGCATCAACTATTTTATCAAGTACGGCAGCAGTTTCTAACGCACCATGTCCATAGCCATCCGCCTTGACAATCGCCATAATTTTTGTGCCTGATTTTAAAAGTTTCTTAGCATTTACTACATTTTGGTATATTGCATCAAGGTTGATATTTGCCTGTACTCTATAATACTTTTTAATATTTTTTTCATTAAATAAAGATTCTTTGTCGTCCATTTGTTTCTCCATCTGTAATAACTTTTTTTAAGCTATGGCAATATATTCTGAAGTTCTTCTATAATATCAGAAGCAATCATAGAATATCTGTTCTTATTTTCTGCATATGATTCTGCCGTAAGCCCATGTATAAATACAGCAAGTGATGCCGCTTTCATAACATCCATTCCCTGTGCCAAAAGCCCTGATATAATACCACACAACACATCGCCAGAACCACCTGTAGCAAGTGCATCGTTGCCTGTTGTATTAATATAGATGTGTTTTCCATCTGATACAACAGTTCTTGCATCTTTTAACACAACTACACAGCCGCTTTTATGACAAGATGCATATGTTATCAAATTTTTTTGTATACTTTCTACACTTGCACCTGTCAATCTGCTCATTTCTTTTAAATGTGGGGTAATTATAAAATTACTGCCAATATAGTACATACCAGGACCATCACCCTCTACAGCGCATCTTGGAAGCACATTTATTGCGTCAGCATCTATTACAACTGGTTTGTCTTTTATTCTAAGAACTTCTGATACAAGCTTTTTTGCAGTTTCATCTGTGCCAATACCTGGACCTATTGCAATTACATCAGCCCATTGCACTGCTTCTTTAATACCATCTTCGTATGAATCTGTAATTGCTTCAGGAAGTTTTGTTTTTAATATACTTAAATTCTCTTTTGCTGTTGCAATTCTTACAAGACCACAGCCCGTCCTGTACGCCGCTTTTGCTGCAAAAAAACATGCTCCACTCATACCAGCAGAGCCAGCTATTACAAGAACTTTTCCAAAATTTCCCTTATTAGTGCGCATACCTCTTACAGGCATAAGTTTTTTTAAGTCTTCCTTTTCATAGGTAAATGACTTTGGACATACCTTTTGCACTGCCTTATCTGGGAATCCAATATCCGCCACTGTAACTATACCGCTGTAAAAAGCTCCAGGAAACAGTATAATTCCTCGTTTATTATATCCAAATGTAACTGTGTAATCAGCTTTGACAGCACAGCCATATATTTTTCCAGTATCTGCACTTATGCCTGATGGTATGTCAGCAGAAATTATTATAGAAGATTTTCTAGAATTAATCCATTTTATATATTCAGCATATTCTCCTGTGATATCTCTTGACAGCCCTATACCAAATAATGCATCTATAATAACAGTATATTCATTATCTTTTGGCTTTGTGATAAATTCTACTTCAAGATTAGATGCAATAGATATTTGAGTATTTATCTCAGCAGTTGCTTTGCTTATATCTCCAACAAGAAAAATACTTGCATTATATCCTCTTTCCTTAAGAAGTCTTGCACATGCCACCCCATCACCGCCATTATTGCCCATGCCGCATACTGCAAGGATTTTTATATTCTGCTGTATATTATGTATAGCACATACTTTTTCTACACAATCTGCAAGAGCCATAGAAGCCTTTTCCATTAAAACTACTGATGGTATGCCAATTTCTTTAATTGATATCTGGTCAACTTCCTTTGCCTCAGCTGCATTTAAAATATATTTCAAAACTATATCCTCTTTTCTTAGTCTTCCTTTTCCGCCACAACATAAGCTATAGCCATTTCTTTTATATCACTTAGTGAAATATGAAGTTTTGTTATGCCAAGTTCATTAGCAGTTTCTTTTGCATTTCCATAAAGATTAATATATGGCTTCCCATTTTCTTCTCGTAAAATCTCCACATCTTTTGGAAAAAACTTTGAAAAACCTGTGCCGAGAGCCTTTGAAACTGCTTCCTTTCCTGCAAAGTTGCAGACAGCACTGCTTTTTCTTCTATTAATAAGCTCTTGTTCCTTAATTGTATAGCACTTTTTTACAAAAGATTCTTTCTGCAGTGCTTTGTATAACTTTTCTGTCTCCGTTATATCAACACCAATTCCAACAACTGACGCCATTATTATTCCTCATTTCCACCATTTACGCCATATCCTGTATCTTTTTTCCATATATTGTGATATCGGTCAAATATTTCTACAGTATGTGCACCAAGCAAATTGTGCATATATTTATACATCTGGTCATTGCGCATCTCCATATCCTGCTTTTCAAGAATTTTTTCTTTAAGGATATTCCTTGCTTCTTTTATCCAATCATCAAGCTCCCTAATCTGTTCAGAATTATTAGTAAGTTCTTCATAACACACTTTCATTGCTTCAATAAGCAATTCTTTATTAGCAGTCTGTATCTCGTTTGGCAGTCTTCTCTGTGCATCTTCTGCTTCGCTAATTTTATTATTAAGGTCCGCCATAAGCTTTTGATTTTTTTCTTGTTTGCGAATTTTAAGAAAGCTGTCTGGCTCATTCCCATCAGTCATATTATAGACAATATTATCCATAATAGCTTTCTTTGCTTTATCATATTCTTTTATATTATTAGAAGCTTGACCTTGTTCTTGAATAAGACTATTTAACCTCTTCTCACGTTTTTTAATTTCATTGGTTTTCCGATATTCAGGAAAAAGTTCATGCCACTGTGGGTCTAATACTAATAAAGGAATTTTTTTGTTCTGAAGTGCCCGCATATAAACTTGCTCTTCTTCCTCCTCTTTTCTTTTCTTTTTGTTGCGCATAATGTCATCTCCTATTAATTGTCAAAAATGCACCTAATGACATCCAATCTATATCATAATAAACATCCTAATAAAAAAATTACTTGAACACTTTATAAGGCGATTATACATGATTTACTTTCTTTTTTCAATCATATTTTTGGTATAGCAGCATCTATTACCGACTCCATTGACAATAAAATAGAGCACATAGATTATTTTTCTATATGCTCTGACGCTGTGTTATTTAATCTGCTTTTATCATTTAGAAAAAATTCAAAATGATGGTCAAAAAAAATAACTGTTCCGTTTTCAATTTCTATTTCAATCCCAGATAAATCATGATTACTGATACCGCTATTGCCACCACAGGTATAATGTAAAACATAAATGCTTTATCCTTCTGCTTGCTGACCTTAAAACCTGCAAGCAGGTTGAGCAGTATACAGATTGTGGGAATAACAAATATTACTATGTTGCGTGGAAGATATGAATTGGCATTTCCCGAAAAATCAAAATGGACAGGAACTGATTCAGGCAATTTACTATAAAAAGCAAGGAAAATCACCAGTGTCATCGCACATAATAAGGTGCTAAAAATAATGTGTTTTTTTGAAGATTTCATAAACAATACCTCCTATTTTGTTTTCTTCTTAAAATAAAGAATGAGTGAATAAATAAATGGAATAACGCCAGATAAAAAAATGACTAGTAAAACAGTTACAAATGACAAGTTATGCAAAGGATGCAAAATCATAACTACACCCGAAAGCAGCCATGTATAACTGCCTAATTTATGCACTTTGTACCATCCATCTTCATCATGGAACAACCACGGAAATTTTAAACCTATATAGGGATTAATATGATTTTTTGGGAAATAATTTCCACTGATAATAAATATAATCCCTAAAAAAACATAAACAAAAATTTCCATAACATTTTGCGCCGGGAACATAAGCAAGTAGATTTGAGGGATTATATATAATAATCCCGTAATTGGCATAATCCACTTGCCAAGAACTACTAACTTTTTTGCTCCATTAACTAATGCAATATCAGAGCTTAAGCCTATATTTAAAACAACATTTAAAAAAATAGCTATCGCATAAAGTAAAATATATGTGTTTGCATTACTGCCTCCTATTTTGCTAATTGCTATTGTAATCCCAAATAATGCACTACATAAGATTGTTGATATTATTAATGTACGTCTATCTTTTTGTTTCATTTAATCCTCCCGAAATTGTGTAAGCCACATAATAGCATCTTCAAATACAGAAGTGTTAATTTCATAGTAAATATACTTCTGATACCTTGTTTCAAAAATCAAGTCTGCATTTTTAAGAACAGACAGATGGTACGAAATTGTAGCATTAGATAATTCAAATTCCGAAGCAATCTCTCCCGCAGACATTTTCCTCTTTTGCTTTAATTTTAATAATATATCTCGCCGAACAGAATCGCTTAATGCCTTAAATATATTTGGTAAACTCACTTTATCTCCTTTGATTTTTCATTTCGATTTTTTTCTAAATGATAATCATATTATAAACTTTATGTAAAGTATTGTCAATACCTTTTTGCATACTGAAAGCATCAGTATTTTAAAATCCGAATTATTACATCATAATTTTCTGGCTTATGAGGAAAAGTACAGTTTGTACAATCTTTTAATTTCTTTTCATTTTTAAATATATACCTAGGATTGCCAGGACAATTTTCTCTTAAATACAGTGGACAATAACAGAATAAACAATTAAAATCATCTAATCCCTTATGACAGGGAAAATATTTACACTCTCTATTTTCAAAAAAACGATGTGAATTATTCATTTTTTATATAATCCTTATTAAATTTTGTCACTGCAAGTATAGCACATTATCACATAATTTGCCACTAAGAAATACGGAGCATAGCAACATAAGTGCAAACTAAAAAAATATCAATATTATAGCAGGATTTTTTTGAAAAAACATCAAATTTCTTTATATATTCAAAAAAAAGAGAAGAAAATATCAATAAATATGACTAATATAAACAATCGTAAAAATTTGTATAATAATTATAATGGAAATATAAAAATTAATGAATGGGAGGAAAAGAAATGCTAGATGCAAGAAAAAATTGGATCAGACCAAAGAATGGCATCGTAAAAGATAAACCTATGCGAATGCTTTTCCGCAGGACTTTTTATTTTGACGAAATACCAGAGACGGCACAGCTTATGGTTTCGGCGGATTCCAGATATAAACTGTACGTAAACGGACAACTTGTGGAAGCTGGTCCATGTAAAGGAGACAGTGAAGTCTGGTATTATGACGAGTTAGAACTGGCTTCTTATCTTCGGACAGGAAAGAATGTAATTGCAGTGGAAGTGCTTGCATTCCCGAACGAACATGGAAACGGCAGCTTTAGTATTTTCCGCACAGGACATCCAGGGCTGTTTGTGTCAGGAAAGGCTGAGAGTCGTCATATAGCGATTGACCTGTCTGCGGACGAGCAATGGAAGGGATGTATCGATCCTGACTTTTCTATTATCAAAGAGTCAGACATTTTTGCGCCTTTGCAGATGATAGAAGAGAGAAAGGCTCATCCAGAGATAATTCAGTGGAAGCTGACAGATTATGATGATTCATATTGGGAAAATGCGGTCTATGATACAGAGCTTAGTGCTGAATTTAGTCCAGGAAACTTAAGCGGTCGGGTTATACCATTTCTTTATCGAAAACATAAGCAGTTTGTTGGTGTCAGGTCAGTTCAGACAGAGATTGAAAAGGCTGAACTGGAACTATTTTTGAAAGGCAGTCATTCAGTTACTGTCGAGAAAAATCAGAAAATGATTATAGAGCTTAATGCGGGGGAAGAAGAAACTGGATATCTATATCTTAAAATAGCTGGCGGGAAAGGAAGCTGTGTAAAGATTCTTACTTCGGAAGGGTACGTACAGGAGGGATTTCAGGGAGACCTTAAAGTACCGTTCAAAAAAGACCGTCTTGATACTGAGTGTGGACATCTTCATGGATTTACAGATACTTATGCTCCAGCAGGGAACGGAACACATGATAAGCCAGAGGAATACGCCCCGTTTTGGTTCCGAACTTTCCGCTTTGTACGTTTGGAGGTGGAAACAAAAGAGGAACCGATGACATTATTATCTTTTGATTATGAGGAAACAGGATATCCGTTAGAGGTCAAAACCAGAGCATCGGCGGACGACCCAGATTTTGAAGCAATCTGGGACATTTCCGAAAGGTCGCTTAGAAGATGTATGCATGAGACTTATGAGGACTGCCCATTTTACGAACAACTTCAGTATGTAATGGATTCCAGAACGCAGATTCTTTATACCTATACGGTATCTGGTGATGACAGACTTGCCAGAAAGTGCATGGATGATTTTCGGCGTTCACAGCGGTGCGACGGTCTGACAAATTCCAGCCATCCGAATTATGAGTCAAACGTAATTCCAAGCTTTTCTATCTACTATATTCTTATGGTATATGACCATATGATGTATTTCGGAGATAAGGAACTGCTCCGAGAACATCTGCCCCATATCGACCGTGTACTCCAGTTTTTTCATAAACATCTGACAAGGCATGGATATTTGGACAAAATCGGCGGCTTGAACGGACGTGCAAGGTTTTGGTCTTTTATTGACTGGGCGGCGGAATGGAAAGAGACTTCCGGAATTCCACCTGCAACGCTGCAAGGACCGATTACGATGGAGAGTCTTTTATACATCTATGGGCTGCAGGCGGCGGCAAAAATCGCTTCTTATCTTGATTTTACGGACTTATCTGACAGCTACTGCACAGAGGCAAAAAATGTGCAAAATGCGGTAAAGAAGTTTATGACAGGGAAGAAAGGTATGCTGACGGATGGCCCAGGGATTGAAGAATACTCGCAGCATGTCCAAGTTTTTGCCGTTCTGACAGGAACGCTTGACCATGAGGAAGGAAAGAAAGTGCTCCTTGAAACCATAGAGAATAAAGAAACGTATCCCCAGTGCTCCGTTGCCATGGCATTTTACCTGTACCGAGCGCTTGAAGAGACAGGATTATATGAATATACACAAGAATATTGGGGAATCTGGAGACGTATGCTTGCAAAACACAGTACCACCTGCATTGAAGACGAGATTCAGGAACGCTCTGACTGCCATGCGTGGGGAGCTCTAATTCTGTATGAACTGCCGTCAGTAATTCTGGGAGTCAGACCAGAAGAACCAGGATATAAAACAATCGGAATCCGTCCACAACCAGGATATCTAAATGAGGCCGAAGGTGACCTCCTGACACCAGCGGGAAAAATCCATGTGCATTGGATAAAGGATAAAGAAGGTAAGCTGGATCTTACATATGATGCACCAAAGGATGCAGCGGTAGTAATAGAGAAATCATAAATATTTAAATAAGAAATGGAGGATATGAAATGAAACAAGCAACAAAAAAGAAAATGTCAATGCTGCAGATTGTTGGTTACGGAAGCGGCTGTCTTGGAGCAAATCTGATGAATAATACGGTATCATCTTTTATTAGCTTCTATTACACAGAAGTCGCTGGACTTCCGATTGCGGTGGTGGGAATTATCCTGCTGGCATGTCGGCTTCTGGACGGAGTGTCTGACCTAGTTATGGGTGCGGTCGTGGAACGCACTTATACCAGAGAAGGAAAAGCACGTCCATGGGTGAAGCGTATGGCAATCCCATTTGGATTGTCTATATTCCTGATGTTTTTATCACCCTCTTTTGGCATGACGGGAAAGATTATTTGGGCGGTCTGCACATACATTGCAGGTATTGCAATTATCTATACAGCAGTTATGGTTCCGTATAATACGCTATCCGCAGTTTCTACGGAAGACGTAGATGAGAGAACAAAGCTTGTTACCGCAAGAAATATGTTCGGTTTTGTAGGTCCGTTAGTAATCGGAGCCATTTCGATGCCCGTTGTAAACTTTCTGGGTTCTGGGCAGTTTGCATGGTCTGTGCTGACAGGGGTATATGGCGTACTTGGTGCACTCTGCTATCTATGGGTATATTTTAGCGTCAAAGAAGTAGGTGCAGAGGAAAGATATGAAGAATATTTGCAAAACAAAAATAAACAACAGAATCCTATAGAGAAAAAAGAGCAGAGAAACCTCTTAGATGACCTTAAAGCGCTAATCCAAAACAAATACTGGCTGATTGTACTGTTTATCCAACTGGTCATATTCTTTAACTATGGTGTAAAAGCTGGATATCAGACATACTATACAAAATATGCCCTTGGAGATACAAACTTTTATTCGTTCCTGTCCTCCTGTGGCATGATCCCGAATATCGCAATCTGTTTTATGATTCCTTGGCTTTCTAAAAAGTTTGGGAAGAGAAGAATCTCTGTGGTCGGCTGTTTCCTTGCAATCTTAGGCGGCATTGTTATGGCATTTAATCCAGTGAACCGTACCCTGATCCTGATATCTACGCTTTTAAACTGTGCTGGGATGGCTCCAATCTGTAATTGTGCGTTTGCTATGCTTGGCGATACAGCGATTTATAGCGAGTGGAAGTCGGGCGTCAGGAATGAAGGGCTGTTGTTCTCAGCGGAATCCTTTGCGGAAAAAGTGGGAGGAGCGCTTGGTGGCGCTGCAGTAGCTTTTGCTTTAAGCCTTGGTGGATTTGTGGGAAATGCAGCAGTACAGACAGAATCAGCAATGGCGGTCATGACAGGCCTTATGGTATGGTTCCCAGTAGCCGTAGCAATTATCTGCATCATAGCTCTTCTCTTCTATGATCTTGACGGAAAGTATGATACTCTTTTTGCAGAGGTTATGGAGAGACGCAATAAAGCTGAAAAATAAACGATTCGCTAAACTGGTGAGGTTTTATGATATGGAAGTTCTGTGCTGATTACGGTAATCAATTGGTGTTGTTCCATAATATTTTCGGAAAGTCCGAATAAAGTGTTCCTGATTTTGATATCCGCAGACAATGGAGATATCTTTGATTTTAAGCGTTGTATTCAGAAGATAATCTTGTGCAGCCTGCATTCTTTTCTCCAATATATACCTGCTGAAATTAAAACCTGTCAGCTCTTTTAAAAGAGAGGACATATGCTGCGGTGTATAGTGGAACTTATCAGCCAGCTCCTGAAGGGAGATATGCTGATAGTTTTCTTCTATATACTGCAGGATTCCATAATTGATCCCATCCTGTTTTCGATGTATTTGCGGCAGCTCGCAGGTGCTTTCATAGTTGCGGAGCAGAACACCCAGAAAAAGGAGAAGCTCAGTATCCATCATATAAATGTAATAAGGCTTTTTTTCCAGAGACTCCTGACATATGCTCAATACAATATCCATAATAGAGGGATTTCCATTTGTATGGAAAATCACATAGTCATTTACACTGTTATAGTATACATTTCCCATAAAGACCTTAGATAAGACATTATCCCCATGAAGCTGTGAGAGACAGATATTTTTGAAATGCTTTTCGGGAATCAGCAGATTTACCAATATGGTATAATTCTGTATATCTACTAGATGGCTTACCATAGGTGGAATCAGGCAAATATCGCCGCTGTGCATTTGGAGACGCTTAGAATTAATCTGCTGCATAAATTCGCCTTCTATGCACACCTGCAATTCAAAAAAGTCATGCCGATGCATAGTACCAGGCGTATATCTGTCATGTTGGACAATCATATAGTGTTGTCCAGGCGCATGGCAGAAGAATATATCGGAGGAAAAAGTATTATTATCCAGATCTGGTATCTGCGGAAGATGGAGTCCTGTGTTCTTTTCAGCATCGGTTACAGGAACCTCTAGCGACTGATTGACAGGTTCCATATTTTGGGCGTCCTGCCTGCGGTTACGGTGAAGAAGTTCCCATGGGGTGTAATCATGCAAGGTTTTCATAAGTTCGTCTCTAGTCATGGATTTATTCCTTTCTACTTTATATGATTCTAAAAGTGTACCACAAAAATGTGCAAAATAAAATGATATAAAATCAAAAATAATGATATACATTTGAGATTGAGAATGTTAAAATGTGTATATATTAAAAAAGAAGGAGTGCGGAAAATTATGATACTCAAATATTATACAGACATGGCAGGTGCTGGCTACGATAATAAATTTTACCAGACAGTGCAGTTTCATGATGACGTGGCTGAAATTGAGACACAGGTTATCAATTTATATCCAGAACTGACATATGAAGTTTTTGAGGGATTTGGCGGTGCGGTAACAGAGGCATCTGGTTATGTATACTCCCTTATGAATGAAAATCAAAAAAAGCAGTTGGTTGAAACCTATTTTTCAGAAGATGAAATGAATTACAGGTTAGTCCGTGTTCATATGGATAGTTGCGATTTTTGTCTAAATACGTATGAAGCTATGTCGGATTCGCAGGATTCAGAGTTTAAAAGCTTCAGTTTTGAAAGGACAGAAAAATATATTATGCCGTTGCTTGAGGATATTAAAAAAGTGACGGGAGACAGGCTTAATCTTATGCTGACGCCTTGGTCTCCACCAGCATTTATGAAAACAAACGGCGAACGCAGGAAAGGCGGAAGATTAAAACCAGAATACCGAAAAATGTGGGCTGAATATATTTGCCGATATATTCGAGAATTTAAAGATAGGGGATATCATATTCAAAGAATTTCAATCCAAAATGAACCGAATGCAGTACAAACATGGGATTCTTGTCTGTTTAGTGCAGAAGAGGAAAAAGTATTCTTGCGAGATTATATGTATCCAGCTATGAAGGAACATGGTTATGAGGATATCGAAATCTTCATATGGGATCATAACAAAGAGAGGGTTTTTGAACGTGTCAGGGACATGATAGATGACAGTACAAGCCATATGGTAACTGGCGCAGCGTTTCACTGGTACAGCGGTGACCATTTTGAAGCTTTGGAACTGGTGCGTAAACATTATCCAAATATGAAAATGATACTATCGGAAAGCTGTCTAGAATATCGTCTGTTTGATGAAAAAAGTATTGATGATACTATCGGCAAACTAGGCCATGAAATTATCGGTGACCTGAATCATGGAATATGTGCGTTTTATGATTGGAATCTTTTGCTTGATGAAAAGGGCGGACCTAATTATGTGGGAAATTATTGCCATGCGCCGTTTTTATATAATACGGAAACAAAAGAGCTAATTCCTCAGAAAATCCAGAAACAATATTATTATTTTTCCCATAATATCGTGCCTGGCTCTGTCAGAATCGCAGCCACAAAATATACAGAACAGATTGATGTGACAGCATATCTTACGCCAGAAAACAAAATCGCAGTCATATTATTGAACAAAAGTGATAATCCACTCCCAATTAACTTCCGAATACAGGGAAAAGTTGCGGAAGTAATCCTTTTAGGAAAAGCAGTGGCAAGCTGCATGATTGAGTTATAAAAATTTCTCATTTACAAATGCTGAAGCCCGAACTCTATGTGATTTTTACAGGAAACAAAGAGTGGAAATCCGATAAAATATTTTTGTCAAAAGAATTTTTTAACGAACAGACTAAACAGTATGGAATCACACAAAAGGTAGTTATGGAAGCGATTCGCATATGCAAGGAAAGAATGTTTAAAAAGAATATTTGCTTGATAATCAAGACCTCGCAAACCCCTATGCTTTAGCATAGAGGGTTAAGGGGCAAAAAGTAAGCAACCTAAGTTGCGTAAATTTTTCTCAGATTAAACTTGAAAAGTATTAGATAAATCTATTATTTATATTAAACAATAATTGATGCATAAATAATGGGAGAAGTTAATACTTATAAATCGAATAGTCATAATAGATATCTGTTATAGTTTCATCTGATGTAAGTGTTTTTGGAGAGAACATACTTTGTTTTCAGATGGATATTTTCTTGCGAGTATAGGGTTACTATTCACAGAATAAACGCATGAATGAATATGAAAATATATTTCAATAAAAACTGTGCAAATTTACTAACACACTTTTTCAGAATTTTTCCCATTAGTCAACAGAAATAGTGTATACTATGTTTAAAATTATCAAAATTACGTAGGAAATGGTAAATAATACAGATATGCCAAAGAGAGATACCAAGCTTCAGAAATTGTCAAAAACTATCCATATTACAGTAGAAGAACTGAGGGGACTCGAGATAGAAGGTATAGACATCTCCTGAAAGATATTGTAAGAATTGTATTCTTTGCCGTTCTTGCACGGATCATATCTTCATTCTCAAATGTCTCGTTGCAGCACGGCTCACTGCACTGGAACAGTCCATAATCACCCTGTGTATAAAACAGCCTCTTTTTGTCAAAACCGGCTTTCTGAAAACAGTGGTCAACATTTGTTGCCTGTGGTTCAGAATATGTTTAGTTTATTGCGCAAATAATGCACACCAGTAAAATAAAAAAACCAATAGAATCTGCAAAGAAACTACTGGCTTTCCTTTACTGTTCGTATCTATTGTTCTATCAAAATCTGCCGAAGCGGTCTGCTGTCTTACCACCATCCCATAGTCGGTAGTTTATCCCTTTTAAAAACAGAAATTGATGCTATATCTGCCTATATTTCTGCATATTCCACACATTAACACACCTTTAAACTTAACACATATCCCGCTATATATTCCATGTCCGATCAAAAATTTCAAATACTACTTATTCGTTACCCAGCTCATCAAATAACTGAACCAGATCAATCATCAGAACCAGCCTGACGTCTAAATCAATAATCTGATGAAAATATCTTGTTGTTGGATTCTGTAGTAATGGCGGAACAACATTCAAGTGTGTGTACGCGACATTATAATATTTATCTATCTTATCAACTGGCAGAGCTATCATCTTTTGATTAAAACTGACAACCATAAAGTATGAAATGTTTGTCAAATCTAATGCTTTCAATTGCATTTTTTTATACAGATTTACGATTGGAATCATATCACCATCATGATTTAATATTCCAGTAATATCTGGAGAATGCATAACCGGAATCATTGTCATATCAGTATTTTTTAAAATTACTTTTATTTTTTCTAGCTCTATCCCAAAATATACTGTACCAATTTGAATAACAATAATTTTCAAAAATGCTTCCTTTTTTATTGCCATTCCATTATCTCCCATACAATTTTTACTATCTTGTGCAATCAGTTGGATTTCAAGACATTATACTTTTATATAGTTTCTCTGCTTTATCCGATAGACAATCATTGCAAAGAGCATACCGCAAAATTCAACAATCGGTTGGACTAGCATAAGCCCATGCAAAGGGAATATGTGATCCATAGCAAACATAAGGGGAATGTCTATAACACCCTTTCGCAAAAGTGAAAGGATAAAGGCTTCTTTTGCTGCGCCAGTGCCTTGAAAAACAGCGACTAGAATAAATGTAAGAGCCATAAAAGGAACTGCTATAGACCGTAGGCGGATAAATGCCGAACCAAAAGCGACTGTTTCAGTATCCCGGATAAATACCTCTACAATAAATGGGGCAAATGCTTCGTATAAAACAACGAATATGAGGGCAAGAAGAAGCGCAAGCACACTTGAAAATCGGACAGTCTGTTTCATTCGCTCCCATTTTCCGGCAGCATAACTATATGCAATAAGCGGAAGAACTCCTGTTGATATTCCTAAAATTACCTGTCCGTTGCGATAACCTCTGCAACCTTCTGCTCAAATTCATGTTCATGTCCTGTAGGCTTCATTTCTATATTCAGCTTTATTCCATTCTTTTTAGCAAATGCGATCACCTCCGATAGAAGCGGCACCCTTTCCCCTGCAAAACTGCTGTCAAAAAAGCTTCCAACATCCAGAGTCTTAATCTCATCATAATCCATTTCCCATGTGTTGCTGTCAACCCCCGCCGTGCGCACAAAATTGGTATCATGCATCACAAAAATCTGCCCGTCACGGCTCTGCTGCACATCCAGTTCAATCCAGTCTGCCCCAAGTTCCTTTGCGCCCTCAAATGCCGCCATTGTATTTTCCGGATAACGGGCAGATGCCCCGCGATGCGCCGTTACCTCCATAGTACGGACATATTCAATCTGTACGTTTACCTTATGGTTATAGATACCATACAGATAAAAACAGCAACAGACAACTGCCCCCAACAAAAGTATCCCTTCTGCCGCATACCGCATGTTCTTTCTTTTTTCCTTTTCCTGATGCCTGTCCGCTTCCCCATGTATGATTTCCTCCTACCTGTCCTCCTTATGCCCATAGAAAAGGATACTGATACAGGCATAGCTCACCGGCGTGCCAAATGCCGAAAGGACGAGAAGGGAAACCGCAAGATAAACCCATACCACTGATTCTGATACGATCCCCACCAGTTTCAGCCTCGAAAACACCCCGCCTAAGAATACTGCAAGTCCTACTCCCAACATAGCCAAAACAAAGAATAAAACAGAAAGACCAAGCTGTACCCCAACCAAAGCCACGAAATCTTTCATCTTATTTTTTCCTCCAAGCGCCGCACTTCTCTTCCTGGCCTCTTTAAAACCACATCTTTCCAGCGTAAAATAGTGAAATGCATACATCCACCTTAACAACAGAACGCCAAGTCCAATCAGGACACCAGAAAATAAAAGCAGCAGATGCACATTCCCCTTAATAAAATCCATGATAAATTCCAGAACTGCAATACTGCCAACATATCCTGATGCCACACCGATATTCAGAAACGGTATCAAAAATAATACGACAAAAACCACCAGTATATTTTTCCTGTGGAACACTCTGGCTGCATTATGCAGGGCATATCTTACTGTCTGTACCAGATCTGCTTTTTTTCCCTGATAAGACTGATCCAGCAAAAATATGACCGCCCCAATGTCAACCATAGAATAGACAGCCATACAGACAGTCAGCAAAAGAAGCGCCAAAAGAGTCAGGGGATTCAGAAAAAAGGAAAAAACATTTTCTATCGTCAAATATTGATATCCCGTTACTTTCATAATCCCATTGAATGCCCACAGAAAAAGCGGCGTAAATATTGTCAGGGATAATACCTTATATAGAATTTCAAACTCTGCCATCGTCCGCCAGTTTACCTGAAGCAGATCCATTGTAACAGTTCAGATACCCCT
>DESG01000013.1 GCA_002361175.1 Lachnoclostridium sp. UBA3320
TCTTAATTTATGGGTCCATTATATATTTTAATCTGATAACCTGCCTCTTGTGCTCTATTTTGCAGTTCATACATAAGCGTTCTGCCTCTTTTTCTATTAAAACACGCAGTCCAGATACCTTCATCAGACAAAATAATATTGTCATATTTTTCAAAGTATTCTTCTATTGCTTTAAGTCCTGAATTTAAGTTTTCTTTTTCTTGTTCAATCTGTCTGTTGCCTTCTTTATCATAACACACGGCTTCTAAAAAAAGTCCATTGCGATATTTGCCTTTATTTTCATATGCAAATGAAAATTTTGGATAATAATATCCCTCTGCTGACAATTTTTCCATATTATCATAGCAAAAGTGTTGGATAGATGTAGTTCCAGTTTTTGGTGTTCCTATATGAAGATATAATGTTTTCATTCAGTTCCCCCTTTTGCAAGTATTTTATCTTAAAGAGAATATATTAATTTTTTATTACAAAAAAATGGCATTTTTATAAATTTTATAAAAAAGGATGTATATTATAACTATTTAAGATATAATATACATCCTTACTGTTTTTAACAGTATTAAAAAACTTTACTGTTTTTTATTTCTGTTTACTGTCTGCCAGACATTTCTTCTTCTTGACGCTTAATCATCTGGCGAACCATTTCACCACCAACTGAACCGTTCTGAGCAGAAGTTAAATCTCCATTGTAACCACCATTTTTAAGTGGCACACCAATTTCACTTGCTACCTCCATCTTGAACTTGTTCATTGCTTCTTTTGCCTGTGGCACTTCCATTCTTGAACTATTACTACTTGTCATTGTTTCATACCTCCTTTTTATTATTTATGGGACGATTTGATTCCACTTATATTACTGGATTGATATCTTCCCTCTTTAAGATAAGTTATTGCTTATCTTGATATTATTATGGTCAGCAAAAATAAAAATATGTTGGTAGTTTCTGGGGAAAAGGTTGTATTTTTTTTTTAATGTGATATAATTTTAATATTTGTACCAATAATATTATGGAGGTTTATTATGAAACATATTAAAACAATTAACAGGGCTAATTTAAGTGCAACTGCTAAAAAAGGCGGCTGCGGCAAGTGTCAGGCTTCATGTCAGTCTGCTTGCAAAACTTCATGTACAGTTGGCAATCAGAAATGTGCTAGTGAAAGTAACAGTCAAGACAGATAATTAATGGCTGATACATATTTGCCATATAACTATGGCTGAATTTAATGGCTGTTGCAGTTTTTTTGTGGCAGCCTTAAATTTATCTTATTTTATATTTAAAGAAAGGTATATAACTGATATGATTCATAAATTTAAAGCAAAAGATATAAATATATTGTTAGATGTAAATAGTGGTGGTGTTCATGTTATTGATGATATTACATATGACTTGCTTGACTATGTAAGTCCGCCATTTAGTGAAGAATGTCCCCAAAAAATAGCTGACAAGTTAAGTAATAAGTATAATGATAAAGATATTAAGGAAACATATAACGAGATAGTTGCATTATACAAAGATAAACTTCTTTTTAGTGAAGATATATATGGCGATTATGCCAACACTACAGTAAAATCTCCAATTAAGGCTTTGTGTCTGCATATTGCTCATGATTGTAATTTAAGATGTAAATATTGTTTTGCATCTACTGGTGATTTTGGCACAGGCAGAAAACTTATGCCTTTTGAAACTGGAAAAGCAGCGATTGATTTTCTTATTGAAAAATCTGTTGGACGCCAAAATTTAGAGGTAGATTTTTTTGGCGGCGAACCACTTATGAATTTTGAAGTAGTAAAAGAAATTGTCAAGTATGCACGCAGTAAAGAAAAAGAATATGGCAAAAATTTCAGGTTTACAATTACTACTAATGGCATGCTTCTTACAGATGATAAAATTGATTTTATAAATAAGGAGATGTCTAATGTTGTACTTTCTATAGATGGCCGCAAAGAGGTCAATGACAGAATGAGAGTTCGTGTAGATGGAAGTGGGTCATATGATAAAATTGTTGATGGATATAAAAAACTTGTAGAAAAGCGTGGAGATAAAGAATACTATGTGCGTGGTACATATACAAGATACAACCTTGATTTTTCAGAAGATGTATTACATCTTTACAATATAGGATTTGACCAAATTTCAGTTGAACCTGTAATAGAAGATGAAAGTGTTGAATATGCAATTACAGAAAATGATTTAGATACAATTTATGCAGAGTATGATAAACTTGTAGATAAAATTATCCAGATAAAGAAAAATAAAGGGAAGATAAATTTCTTTCATTTTATGATTGACCTTGACCAAGGACCTTGTGTTATAAAAAGGCTGCGTGGATGTGGAAGTGGTAATGAATATGTTGCCATAACTCCTGAAGGTGATATATACCCATGTCATCAGTTTACAGGGCATGAAGAGTATAAAATGGGCAATTTATATAAACACACATTTGATGAAAATATAAAAAATGAGTTTGCAGGTTGTCATGTATATTCAAAGCCTTCTTGTCGTGATTGTTGGGCAAAATTTTATTGCAGTGGCGGTTGTAATGCAAACAATTATATTTATAATGGTGATATTCATAAAGCCCATGAATTGTCATGTAAAATTATGAAGAAACGACTTGAATGTGCAATACTTTCAAAAGTCTGCGAACAGCTTAATAATTAATTTCAGCAATAGTTGCAGGAGGTTTTATGGTTTCATTACTTAGTAAACTTTTTATCAGGGATTTTAGCAATTATGATGATGTTTACGTTAGAAGAAAATATGGAATACTTGGCAGCACAGTTGGCATATTTTTAAATATACTTCTTTTTGGATTTAAATATTTTTCAGGAATTGTCAGCAGTTCAGTTGCTGTGACGGCTGATGCATTTAATAATTTGTCAGATGCTGGTTCATCAATAATAACACTTGTTGGTTTTAAATTTACAGGACTAAGCCCTGATAATGAACATCCATTTGGACATGGCAGAATTGAATATATATCAGGTCTTATTGTGTCAATGGCTATTATACTTATGGGATTTGAACTTTTTGCAACTTCAGTTGGAAAAATAATAAATCCAGAAGATGTGGACACAAGCACTGTTGCTTTTGTTATTCTTTTTATATCTGTTATTGTAAAAATTTATATGGCATTTTATAATGTAAGTATTGGAAAAAAAATAAATTCAGCAGCTATGAAAGCGACAGCAATAGATAGTTTGAGTGATTCAGTAGCTACATCTGTTGTATTTATATCAATGCTTATAATGAAATTTACAGGATATAATATAGATGGCTATGCAGGTGCAGCTGTCGCAGTTTTTATTTTGTTTGCAGGATATGGTGCTGCAAAAGATACTATTTCACCGCTTCTTGGTATGAAACCGTCCAAAGAAACAGTAGATACAATAAATGAAATTATTATGTCGCATGATGGCATACTTGGGATACATGATTTAATTGTACACGACTATGGTCCTGGCAGAATGATGATATCACTGCATGCAGAAGTTCCAGGAGATAAAAATATTTATGAAATTCACAACTTGATAGACCATATTGAGAATGATTTGAATGATAAATTTAACTGCGAATGTGTAATTCATATGGATCCAGTTGATGTAAATGACAGGAGAACCCAAGAGATGAAAAATAAGGTGGAAGAAGTGGTAAAATCTATTAATGCTGACCTTTCAATACATGATTTAAGGATAATTCCATGTAAAAATTATAATAATCTTGTATTTGATATGATTGTACCGCCTAAGTACCATAATGAAGATATTCTGATAAAAGAACAAGTGTGTAAACAGATAGAGGAACAATATCCAGAATATCAGGCAGTTATAAAGATAGATAAGTCTTATATATAGCAGAGCATCAATTTCATAATAAAATAGCAAGTAAATCCACTGCCTTTAGGCGGTGAGTTTCCTTGCTGTTTTATTTTTTCTTCACAAGTTCTTCATGATAAAAATAATTTATATACTGCAGTTTTCTTTCAGAACAATATCTATCCAACGCATATGATAATTCTTTCCAATACGTTAAATCATTTTTTATATAGATTTGTTTATATTTCTCTAATAAGTGAGGATAGTTTATCTCAATATAGTTTAATATCACTTTTTTATATGCCCCTCTAAGATTTAGATTTTCAAACCAATATTCACAAACCCTGTCCTTCGATGCATCTATTAGTTCTTGGCACTCTGTAATATAAGGAAAAATAGGTGACATAAAC
The DNA here is from genome assembly GCA_002361175.1 of Lachnoclostridium sp. UBA3320. Taxonomy (GTDB): domain Bacteria; phylum Bacillota; class Clostridia; order Lachnospirales; family Lachnospiraceae; genus Butyribacter. The sequence continues at coordinate 4,228 of DESG01000013.1, forward strand.
AAAATTGTATAAATTTTTTCCTCATGTAGAATTTTAAGTGCTTTTAGACGCTCTTTAATTTTGCTGGCATTATCCATATCCTCTTGAAATTTTTCATCTAATGTATTTAGTGAAAATGCCACTTTCAAATTTTTAAATCTCTTTAACAAGTCTATATCTCTTAAAATAAGAACCGATTTTGTAGAAATTGTAACCTGACAATCTACATCTGCAATCTGTTCTAATATATTTCGTGTAATCTTATACTTTTTTTCAAAAACATTATAACAATCTGTAACTGATGAAAGAAATACAGACTTCCCCTCTATCCGCTTTACATTGATTTGTTTTTCACATTTCTTAATATCAATAAAACTACCCCAGTCTTCCTTATGCCCTGTAAATCTTTTCATAAAACTAGCATAACAGTATTTACACGCATTAGGACATCCAACATATGGATTTATTACATAGTCACTAGCAGGAAGTTTTGATTTTGTCAAATAATCTCTTGTGTCAATTTCCTTTTCTATAATATCCATTTCTATAATCACCTCTTTATAAAAATAACATTTATGTATTTTTTCGTCAATACAATATATTTTTTTGTTTCAATATTGATAATGATACAATAGATTTTTTTAAAGCATAAAGTGAAGAGTTTGGCATACCATACCAAACTCTTATTTATTGTTAAAGAAATGAATTTGTAAACATCTATATATAGTCAAAGTATTGACAAAGCTTAAGAATACATCTATACTTTTTATTGAAACATCTGGGGAGCTTTTTGGCTGAGAGGGACTTTTTGTCCGACCCATTGACCTGATACGGTTAGTACCGTCGTAGGGAGAGTAAAGGCTGCCCTCCCCCTGAATGTAAACAGGGGCTATTTTTTTGAAGGGAGAAAATTTTATATGGAATATTCAACACAAATGGATGCTGCAAGAAAGGGCATTGTTACAAAAGAACTTGCTGAGGTTGCAAAGAGTGAAAACATGGATGAGCAAAGTCTTATGAAACTAGTGGCATGTGGAAAGGCAATTATTCCTGCCAATAAGCGTCATACATGTATTAAGCCGTGTGGCATAGGCAACGAGCTGCGCACTAAGATAAATGTCAATCTTGGTACATCACGAGACTGGACTGACCTTGATATGGAGATGGAGAAAGTAAAGAGTGCTGTAGAGCTTGGCGCAGAGGCTATTATGGATTTAAGCTCTTTTGGAGATACACAGAAGTTTAGACGTAAACTTACAGCTGAGTGTCCAGCGGTGATTGGAACTGTTCCTATATATGATGCAGTTGTATATTACCATAAAGCATTAAAAGAAATTACTGCAAAAGAATGGATTGATATAGTAAAGATGCACGCAAAAGATGGTGTAGATTTTATGACAATTCACTGTGGAATTAATAAAGAAACAGCAGAAAGATTTAAGAGGAATAAAAGACTTACCAATATTGTATCAAGAGGCGGCTCAATAATATTTGCATGGATGGAAATGACAGGAGAAGAGAATCCATTCTATGAGTACTATGACCAAGTACTTGATATATGCAGGGAATATGATGTGACAATGAGCCTTGGTGATGCTTGTAGACCAGGGTGTTTAAAAGATGCATCTGATATTTCTCAGATAGAGGAACTTATAACACTTGGTGAACTTACCAAACGTGCATGGGAAAAAGATGTGCAAGTAATGGTGGAAGGTCCTGGACATATGCCTTTAGACCAGATTGCTGCCAATATGCAGATACAACAGACAATATGTCAAGGTGCGCCTTTTTATGTATTAGGACCTCTTGTAACTGATGTTGCTCCTGGATATGACCATATAACAGCAGCAATAGGTGGTGCTATTGCCGCTACATATGGTGCTTCGTTCTTATGTTATGTAACACCAGCTGAACATCTTCGTTTACCTGATGTAGAAGATGTAAAAGAAGGGATTATAGCTTCTAAGATTGCTGCACATGCCGCTGATATTGCAAAGGGAATAAAGGGTGCAAGGGACTGGGATGACAAAATGAGTACAGCAAGAAAGAAACTTGACTGGGAAGAGATGTTTAATCTGGCAATAGATGCAGATAAGGCAAGAAATTATCGTGCATCGGCAAAACCTGAGAAGGAAGACACATGCTCTATGTGTGGCAATTTTTGTGCTGTTAAAAATATGAACAGAATTTTAGATGGGGAGATTGTGTCAATTTATGATGAATAATTGCAAAGTGGTAATGACAGTGGCTGGCTCAGATTGCAGCGGCGGAGCAGGGATACAGGCTGATTTAAAGACAATGACAGCTCATAGTGTATATGGTATGAGTGTTATTACTGCAATAACTGTGCAAAATACTATGGGTGTAATAAAGTCAGAAAAGCTTTCTACAGAGCTTGTAGCCAAGCAATTTGATGCAGTGTGTTCTGATATTATGCCTGATGCGATTAAGACAGGTATGCTTTTTTCAGAAGATATAATTGATGTAACTGCCAGCAAAATAATGGAATACAAATTGCAAAACATAGTAGTAGACCCTGTGCTTGTATCTACAAGTGGAAACAGGCTTTTAAAACCGTCTGCTGAAAGTGTGCTTATAGAAAAAATGCTGCCTCTTGCAACGCTTATTACGCCCAATATTCCAGAGGCAGAGGCACTTTCAGGCATAAATATACATGGTAAAGATGACATGGTGCTTGCCGCTTCAAAACTTTGCCAGTCAAGTGGCAGTAATGTTCTTATTAAAGGCGGTCATAGTGATGAAAATGCTGATGACTTACTGTACTGCACAGAAGAGATGGCAGACAGAGTTATTACAGATGGCAGCAGAATTAAATGGTTCTATGGCAAAAGAGTTAATACATCTAATACACATGGAACAGGCTGTACACTGTCATCTGCAATAGCGTGTAATCTGGCATATGGCAATGATATTATAACAGCAATATCATCTGCCAAAGCTTATTTGTATGGCGCATTAAAATCAGGATTAAACTTAGGCAATGGAAACGGACCAGTTGACCACTGTTTTAATATTAACAGAGAGGTTTTTAATAAAAAGCCTCGTCTGCTGTTTGTCTAATTTCATCCCAGTGACAGGCTGAATCTTCATCGTACACAGCAACAACATGACATCCTGCACCCTTGGCCGAATTTACAGCAAATAAAGTATCTTCATAAACAGTTGTATCTTTGGGCAGTGTATTGTATTTACTGCATATTGTTTTATATATTTCAGGGGTGCGTTTGTCAAGTCCTAGCTCTGTACTGGTGTAAATTGCATCAAAATAGTCATACAATTTTAAACGTTTAAGTGCAGGAACGGCATATGACCTGTCAGATGTAGTTAAAAGGCATATAGTGTGTCTTTGTAAGTAGAGATCTGTAAGCAGGTCATACATTCCAGGCTTAATACCTATATTATTTCTATACTCATCTTTAACAATAGAAATCATCTCTGACACAATATCATCTCTGTCCTTATCTATACCAAGGCTTATAAAATAATCTGCACATTCAGGAAGTGTAAGAGACTCTACTACCTGCTTCAAGTTGTCAGGTGGTGTTATATTATAGGATTTTAGGTAATTATTATCTAGTTTTTTCCATACATACATAGAATCAAGAATAGTTCCATCCATATCAAATATGTACAACATCTACTATCTCCTTGCAAAGGTTCAATAATGTGTGTGTTGCTTCTCCTACATTTTCCTGTGCAAACAGTGCAGATATAACAGCAACACCATCAACACCTAAGCCTTTTAACTGCAATATATTATCATGATTAATACCACCGATTGCTACAATTGGTATTGTTATGTTATCCGTTATATTTTTAAGTGCTTCCATAGTCAGAGGAATTGTATCCTTTTTGGTTGAAGTTGTAAAAACTGCACCTGTGCCTATATAGTCTGCACCTGCATTTTGTGCGGCAATAGCCTCTTTAAGATTATGTGCAGTCATTCCAATAATCTTGTCACTGCCTAATATCTCTCTTGCCATTTTATAATTATTATCACTTTGTCCAATATGTACACCGTCAGCATCTGCCTCTTTAGCGGCGTATACATCATCATCAATTACAAAAGGTACACTGTATCTGGCAGCAATTTCTTTTATTACAAGTGCTTCTTTAACAAGTTCATCATGTCCAATGTGCTTTTCACGTAACTGTAAAAAAGTTGCGCCATTTTTAAGCACTTCTTCTACTTGGGAAGCAAGTGTTCTGCCATTTAACCACTGTCTGTCAGTTATAGCATATAAAAGTACATCTTTTTTGCTAATTTTCACTTTGTTACCATCCTTCACATTCACTTGTAGAAATTTATAAAATTAAGTATAATATGATAATAGCGTTTTTTTAAGCTTATGTCAATGACAGCAAAGGAAGGAGAATTTATTATGAACCAAAATATGTTATTACCAGGAACACTTTATAAAAATTTTGAAGGAAATATTTATCAGATAATGTGTATTGCAAAAAATTGCGTAGATAAAGGAAAAGAAGTAATATATCAAAAAATGTTTCCGCCATTTGATATATGGGCAGAACCGCTTGAAAGTTTTATGCAAAAAATAGACAATACAATATGTGGACAAAATTACCAATTTGAACAGATAGAAGTAAATACTAAAGATAAAGAATTACATAAAGATATAGTAAATGAAGAAGCCATAAAAAGAGAAGAGATATCAGATAGTGTATTTAAAGAAGCTTTATTAAATGGAAGTTTAGATAGAAAAATTGTAGGTAAGATACCAGATTCAGAAATTGCACAAAGAGGTTTTATGGAACTTTTAGATGCAGATACTTATCACGACAAATATATTATTTTCTCTGCCCTTAGAAACTATCTTAACAGTCGTCTTTTAAATAATATTGCGGTATCGCTTGATATTGTATTAGAAGATGGAGAAGAAGAAGAACAATACGAATCTATACGAAGATGTTTACAGACTTTTGAACGTTATGAAACAAAAAGGCTGCGCTAAGATTGACATATGTGTCGTAGAGTGTTAAATTAAATATAATAAATACTTTATATTCTATATTGACATAATAGGTGGAAAAGGTTATTATAATAAAAAAGAACTTATGTTCGGAAAGGACAAAAATATGGCAAAATCAGTAGTAACAGCAAATATTGATGAAAATAAAAAGAAAGCACTGGAATCGGCTCTGGCACATATAGAGAAGTCCTATGGCAAGGGTGCAGTTATGAAACTTGGTGACAATTCACACCTTAATGTGGAAACGTTTCCTACTGGCTCATTAGGGCTTGACCTTGCACTTGGCGTTGGAGGTGTGCCAAAGGGAAGAGTTATAGAGGTGTATGGACCTGAAGCAGGTGGTAAAACTACAGTTGCTTTGCATATGGTGGCAGAAGTACAAAAACGTGGTGGCATTGCAGGTTACATTGATGCAGAACATGCCCTCGACCCTGCATATGCCAAAAGGATTGGTGTAGATATTGACAACTTATATATATCACAACCAGACACAGGTGAACAGGGATTGGAAATTACAGAAACTATGGTACGTTCAGGTGCTATAGATATTATAGTAGTGGATTCTGTTGCAGCACTTGTGCCTAAGGCAGAGATTGAAGGTGAGATGGGTGACAGCCATGTTGGATTACAAGCAAGGCTTATGTCACAGGCGCTTAGAAAACTCACAGCTGTTGTTGGCAAAACAAGCTGTTCAGTTATCTTTATAAACCAACTTCGTGAAAAAGTCGGAATTATGTTTGGCAATCCAGAAGTGACAACTGGTGGGCGTGCACTTAAATACTATTCTTCTATAAGACTTGAAATAAGGCGTGGAGAACAAATAAAAAAAGATGGAGAAGTTATAGGAAACCGTACTCGTATAAAAGTTGTAAAGAATAAAGTTGCACCACCATTCCGTGAAGCAGAAGTAGATATTATTTATGGTGAAGGTATATCAAGAGAGGGGGATATACTCGACCTCGCTGCCAGTGATGACATTATAAACAAAAGTGGTGCTTGGTATGCCTATAATGGAAGTAAGATAGGACAGGGAAGGGAAAATGCCAAGATTTACTTAAAAGAACATCCTGACGTAATGGAAGAAGTGGAACAGAAAGTACGTGAGAAACATATAAAGAATGACGAAGAAGATGAGGAAGAAGAAGTTAAAATAGAAATAGGGCAGGAAATTAAAAATGATAATGTTATAACGACATCAGACGAGGTTTAACATGGGCGATGAAGAGTTATCAAATGCTAAGAAAAAAGCAATGTCTTTACTTAATTACAGCAGTCGTACAGAATGGGAGCTTTTAGACAAACTTGCAAAAGCAGGCTTTTCAGAGGAAGCGGCAAATGGTGCATTAGAATACGTAAAAAATTTTCACTATGTTGATGATGAAAAATATGCAATGAATTTTGTAAATATATATTACAAATCAAAAAGCATAAAAAAAATAAGACAGATTTTGACAAATAAACATGTGCCTGAAAAATATATATCACTTGCTATAGAATCTATTGAAGGTGGCGACACTTATGCCTTGGAAAGGGAACTTGAAAAGATACTTAAAAAAGGACAAGATTTAGAAAATATGACTTATGAAGAAAAGCAGAAAGTGACAGCAAAATTGTATAGAAAGGGCTTTAGTTTAGATGATATAAAAAAACATATAAGATTCTAATTAGCGTAAAAAGAAAATAGTCTTGAGCTTGACATATTAGTGCAAAAAGTATAGAATTATTTTGTTGTACTAGCTGCAACTAATAACTTAAGGAGGTGCTCCTGTTCGATGCCAATGGTTTTAAAAGTAATTATAGCCATTGTTGTTCTATTAGCCGTTGCTGTTGCAACTGCGCTTGTTACCAAGACAATAGCCATAAGACAGTATAAAGAAATCGAAGAGGCTAAGATTGGTAATGCAGACGAAAAGGCGAGAAGTATAATAGATGAAGCCTTAAGAGATGCTGAAACTAAGAAGCGCGAAGCACTGCTCGAAGCCAAAGAAGAAGCAATCCGTACTAAAAATGAGATTGAGCATGAGTCAAAGGAAAGGCGAGCAGAAATACAGCGGTATGAAAAACGTGTATTGTCGAAAGAGGAGACCCTGGATAAAAAGTCAGAAGTGTTGGAGAAAAAGGAAGCTAAATTAAATTCTAAGCTTGCTGAACTGGAAAAGCAGATGCAAGAAGTTGAAGTTATCAAAAACAGTCATTTGCAAGAGCTTGAAAAAATCTCTGGACTTACTTCTGAACAAGCAAAGGAATATCTTTTAAAATCTGTTGAAGAAGATGTAAAACATGAAACTGCTGTTCTTGTTAAGGAACTTGAAAGGCAGGCAAAAGAAGAAGCGGACAAAAGGGCAAAAGACTATGTTGTTAATGCAATACAGCGCTGTGCTGCTGACCATGTTGCAGAGACTACAATTTCTGTTGTGCAGCTCCCTAATGATGAAATGAAAGGCAGGATTATCGGCAGAGAAGGGCGTAATATCAGGACTTTAGAAACGCTTACTGGCGTCAACCTGATTATTGATGACACACCAGAAGCTGTAGTCTTATCAGGATTTGATGGGGTTAGAAGAGAAGTTGCAAGAATTGCTCTTGAAAAACTTATTGTTGATGGCAGAATTCATCCAGCTAGGATTGAGGAAATGGTTGAAAAGGCTCAAAAAGAAGTTGAGTCAATGATTCGTGAGGAAGGAGAAGCTGCTACTCTTGAAGTAGGAGTGCACGGTATAAATCCAGAACTTATTCGTTTGTTAGGAAGAATGAAATTTAGGACCAGCTATGGTCAGAATGCATTGAAACATTCTATTGAAGTAGCTCACTTAGCAGGGCTTATAGCAGGAGAGATAGGAGTCGATGCAAGAATGGCAAGAAGAGCTGGTCTGTTGCATGATATTGGCAAATCTGTAGACCAAGAAATGGAGGGAACACATGTCCAGATTGGAGCAGAACTTTGTCGAAAGTACAAGGAGTCACCAGTTGTTATAAATGCTGTTGAATCTCATCACGGAGATTCTGAACCAGATACTTTAATAGCGTGTATTGTACAAGCTGCTGACACTATTTCTGCAGCACGTCCAGGTGCACGCAGAGAGACATTAGAAACATATACAAACAGATTAAAACAATTAGAGGATATTTCCAATAGCTTTAAAGGAGTTGATAAATCATTTGCCATTCAGGCAGGGCGTGAATTAAGGGTTATGGTTATTCCTGATAAAATATCAGATGATGATATGGTTCTGCTTGCAAGGGATATTTCTAAACAGATAGAGAATGAATTGAAATATCCAGGTCAGATAAAGGTTAATGTTATCAGAGAATCCAGGGTTACAGATTATGCTAAATAGACACAATAGCCTGTAAACATGAGCAAGGGAGCCATTTTATTATGGCTCCTTTTGAAATTAATAAACTTATGGAGGCTTTATTATGGTGGTAATACGCCGCAATATATATGATTTAAAAAAAGAAGTATCTGCTAATAATATTAACTGTGATTTGTATATAAAAAATATAAGAGATTACGGTGCTGCTGTAGATATAGGTACAACAACAATCTCTCTAAGTCTTTTTTCACTTGACAACAAAAAGCATCTTGCAAATATTACTGAAACTAATTTACAAACAAAATATGGCACTGATGTTATGATGCGAATTATGCACGCAAATATGGGAAAAGCTTTTATGCTGCATGAGATTGTCACAAAACAAATTGAAGATATGCTTGATAAAGCAAGCAGTGGCATATGTGAAGCAAAAGCTATTAAAAAACTTACAGTTACAGGCAATACAACAATGTGCCATCTTTTCCTTGATAAAGATTTAAGCCAGATGACAGGAGTTCCTTTTATCACTGCATACAAGGGAAGCATCAGTATATGTGGTAAAGATATAGGATTTAAAAAATATTCACATTTAAGTATATATGTTATGTCTGGAGTTACAGCACATATAGGTGCAGATGCAGTTTCAATGCTATGTGCAAAAAAACTTTATGCGCCAGATAAGATACAACTTGCAATAGATATTGGCACTAATGCAGAAATACTATTAAATAATAAAGGTGAAATATACGCTTGTTCTGCTGCCGCAGGTCCAGCATTTGAAGGAGGAGGAACAAAATGTGGCAAAAGAGCAGGAAATGGTGTAGTTAATGGAGTTAAAATAAGCAAATTTACAGGTAATATAGTGCTTAATGTTATAGATACAGAAGGTTTGCAGCAAAATGAAATGCCATTAAAAGGAATATGTGGTTCTGGTCTTGTTGATGCTGTTGCAGAGCTTTTAAAAATAGGAGTTTTAAATCAAGACGGACATCTTATGGAATACAGTGAGGCACTTGAAAATAAAGTTCATAAAGATATTGCAGAAAGACTTAAAAAAGACAGTGAAGGCAGCTTTTTTGTATTGTGTGATAATATATTTATCACACAAAAAGATATAAGAAGCATACAACTTGCAAAGGCAGCAGTACAGGCTGGTGCAGAGATATTGCTAAAAAAAGCAGATATATGTATGGATGATGTTGATGAGATAAAAATTGCTGGTGTTTTTGGAAAATTCATACATCCAAAATCAGCTAAAGCATTTGGTCTTTATCCTGATGCTTGCAAAGACAAGATAGAATTTGTGGGCAATGCGGCTGGAAGTGGTGCAGCAATGGTACTTTTAGATGACAATTTTAAAAAACTTACAGAAAAGTATGCAAAGATAATAAAACATATTGAACTTGCAGATGAAGATGAATTTAAAAATAAATTTTTCAGTGCAATGGCACTTAAAAAGTGGTAAAATAACTATATAGATATTGAAAGGAAATTTGTATTATGAAGTTAGGATTTATAGGTGCTGGAAATATGGCCAAGGCAATTATAGGAGGGATTTTAAAAAGTAATATTACAGATAAAAGTAATATAATTGCATCTGATATAACTGATGAGATTATTGACAGTGTGGCAAAAAAATATGGCATAAAGACAACACTTAACAATAAAGAAGTGACAAAGGCAGATATACTGTTTTTAGCGGTGAAGCCAATTTATTATAAACAGGTAATAGATGAAATAAAGGATGTTTGTGCCAGTGGTCAAGTAATTGTTACAATCGCAGCAGGAAAATCTCTTAAATGGACTGAGAATGCTTTTGGAGGTGAAAGAAAAATTGTAAGAACTATGCCTAATACTCCTGCGCTTGTAGGTGAGGGTATAACAGCAGTATGTCCTAATAAAAACGTTACAGAGGAAGAACTTGAAAATGTAATTAAACTTATTAAATCATTTGGAAAAGCAGAAGTTGTAGAAGAGAGACTTATGGATGCTGTAGTAGCAGTAAGTGGAAGCTCGCCAGCATATGTATTTATGTTTATAGAAGCTATGGCAGATGCAGCTGTGGCAGAAGGAATGCCAAGAGTGCAAGCATATCAGTTTGCGGCTCAGTCAGTTCTTGGAAGTGCAAAAATGGTGCTTGAAACAGGTATGCATCCTGGAGCATTAAAAGATATGGTGTGTTCACCAGCAGGCACAACTATTGAAGCTGTAAGGATTCTTGAAAAGACAGGTTTTAGAAGCAGTGTTATGGAATGCATGAAAGAGTGTGCAGATAAGTCAAGGTCAATGAGGTAGGTTCTTTTTATCTTAAAAAATCATATATCTATTATATGAAGAAAAAAAGATTTTTTTATATAATCCTTGCTTTTATAACATTTTCATGTGTATTATATTGTGTACAATGGAAAGAAGATATAGAAAAAAGGATTAATATACGCACACAGCTTGAAAAACAGGATGCAGGTATATATGCACATATTTTACTTAAAGAAATGGAATATTTTCCAGTGTGTCCAGATAATACTAAAAAAGTAGATTATTATTTTGAAAATGGCTATGGTACAGGAAGGACGTATGGAGGTGAAAGAAAACATGAAGGCATTGATATAATGTCTTCTGTTAATAAGCCAAGATGCCTAAAAATAAGGTCTGTTTCTGATGGAATTGTAGAAAAAAAAGGCTGGCTTGAACTTGGGGGATATCGACTTGGCATAAGAAGTAAGTCGGGAATTTATTATTATTATGCACATCTTGACCAATATAAAGATGGAATAGAGCAGGGACAACATATTGATGCTGGCGAAGTAATTGGATATATGGGAAATACAGGATATGGACCAGAAGTAACAAAAGGACAGTTTGATGTCCATTTGCATTTTGGAATTTATGTTGACAAAGGTGACAGTGAAGTAAGCTTAAACCCTTACTATCTTCTGGAATATTTGTCGGATAAACAGATAAATTGACAGGGGGAAAGCATGGAAACACAACTTTGGAGAGAGATGTTAGGACCATACCGTCAGGCGGTAGATGAACTTGTAGTAAAATTTTCACATGTTAAACAGGAGTACCAAGATGCAAGAATGTATTCTCCAATAGAATCAGTATCTGGAAGAGTTAAAAGAATTTCTAGTATTCTTGATAAGGCGCAGAGAAAAGGTATTCCTATAGAACAGATTGAAGAAAAGATTGAAGATATTGCAGGGGTACGTATAATATGCCAGTTTGTAGAGGATATAAATACCGTTGTTGATATTATACGCAAACGCAATGACTTGACTGTTAAACATGAAAAGGATTATATAACAAAAAGTAAACCAAGCGGATATAGAAGTTATCATATGATTGTGTATTATACAGTCCAGACTTTTGGCGAACCAAGAACTATTACAGCAGAGATACAAATAAGAACTCTTGCAATGAACTTTTGGTCAACTATTGAACATTCTCTACAGTATAAATACAAAGAAAATATGCCTGATAGGTTAAGGGAGCGGCTTTTACGTGCTGCAGATGCAGTTGAAGTACTTGATAATGAGATGGCTTCTGTACGTGATGAAATTATGGACGCACAAAATTCTAACAGGCAGAAAGCAAATATTATAACAAACATATTAAATAATATTGAAAATCTTTATCATATAGCAAATGAGAGAGAAGTTTCAAAGATACAAAAAGAATTTTTTGAACTATACAAAAAAGACGATATGGCACTTTTAAAAAGATTTAATAAAGAACTTGATGTGTTGTCAGAAACATATCGTGCACAGAGTATACAGTCGTTGACAGGCTCTTTTACGGATTTATAAAATATACTAAAATTAAGGAGTAATTAATGATTACACTTCCTGATAAATACTGTAAAAATATGAAAGAATTACTGGGAGAAGATGGATTTAACAGCTATCTTGAAAGTTTTTCGCAAAAACCACAGCCAGCTTTTAGAATTAATACATTAAAAGTAGATTTAGAAAAATGGAAAGAAATCTGTCCTTTTAGTATAGAAAGAGTGCCATGGTGTGAGAAAGGCTTTATAACTAGTGAAGATACGAAAAAAATGTTGTCAAAGCACCCTTATTATTTTGCAGGACTTTATTATATACAAGAACCAAGCGCAATGCTGCCAGCTTCTATACTTCCAATAGAAAAAGGTGATAGGGTACTTGACTTATGTGCTGCACCTGGTGGAAAGTCCGTAGAGATAGCTGCAAAACTTAATGGAAGTGGTCTTCTTGTCGCTAATGATATTAGTGTATCAAGAGCTATGGCACTTGCCAAGAATTTACAGATAGCCGGAGCTTCTAATATACTGGTGACAGCAGAACCTCCAGAGCGTCTTACACCTTATTTTAAAGAGTATTTTGACAAAATACTTTTAGATGTACCATGTTCAGGAGAAGGAATGTTTAGACGTGAACCTGATATGATAAAAAACTGGATAAATAAAGGTCCTAAGTATTATTCTAAAATACAAAAAGAAATACTTAATGAAGCATACCAAATGCTTAAACCAGGAGGAAATCTTGTATATTCAACATGTACATTTTCTGTTGAAGAAGATGAGGAAATAATACAATGGTTTATAAGTAAATACAGTGATATACAAATATGTGATATACCTTATAGAGAGGGATTTTCGTATGGAAACTTAGAAAAATGTGTAAAAATTTTTCCACATATTGCAAAAGGTGAAGGACATTTTGTTGCACTTTTGCAAAAGAGTGGTAAGTGCCATAATAATACAGATAATATCACTCAAAAAAAACTTAATGAAAAGAATGATAATAAAGAAAATAAATATCAAAATAAGATAAAAGCTGTGTTAGCAGAGTTTGTTTCACCGAAATGTTATGAAAAATATTGTCTGGCTGAAAAGAAAAATATTATATATCTTATACCAAAAGAAACAGCAGGCATTAAAAACCTTAGAATTATACAAAATGGCATTATAGCGGGAGAAATTAAAAAGAATTTTGAACCTTCGATTCAGCTTGCCCTCTCAGCGCATATTTGTTCTTATAAACATAAACTAGTATTATCTTGTACAGATATAGATGTGATAAAATATCTAAAAGGTGAAACTATAAATATTGATACAGATTATAAAGGCTGGCTGCTCGTCACAGTTGACGGATTTGTTCTAGGCTGGGGAAAAGCAGATGGCAATAAAAGACTAAAAAATAAATATTATGCAGGCTGGCGCATGATGTAATTATACCAGTCTTTAGAGGAATTAGATGTGAAAGTTAAAAAAGGTGATTACGGATATTTAAATAACAGAAAGAAAAAAGCTTTAATCGGAGTTTTTGCAATGATTGCTTTAGGATTGGCAGTTTTTATTATTGGGCTTTTTTTAAATAAAATGTCTAATAGAAATATTTTTTCAGTAATTGCAGTTTTATTTGTACTTCCAGGCGCAAAGTTTCTTGTAAGATTTATTGTAACATTTCCATACCATTCTATGGATATGAAAATATATGAAAAAATTAAAAAACATACAGATGAAAAGATGGAACTTTATTCAGATATGATTATTACATCATCTGAGAAAATTATGTATTTAGGATTTATTGCTGTTGGGAATAAATGTGTTGTAGCTCTTCTTGGCAATGAAAAACAAGAAATAGAATATATAAGAAAATATTTAAGCAATGGAGTAAGAAATTGGGGAGAGGGCTATAAGGTCAAAATCTTTGAAGATGAAAAAAGCTTTCTAAAAGAAATTGACAGTATAAAAACAGAAGATGTCAATGAAGAAGAAGAGCGAAATGTTAAATCATATCTTCTTTCACTTGTTGTATAGAGGGGTATTGTAAATGCAAGTTTTAAAGGTTACATCACAAGACGAGGGACAGAGACTTGATAGGTTTCTTGCAAAGTTTATGCCTAAAGCACCAAAAAGTTTTTTTTATAAAATGATGCGTAAAAAAAATATTGTGCTTAATGGGAAAAAAGTGGAAGGCAATGAAAAGATAGCAGCAGGAGATGAGATAAAACTTTTCTTGTCTGATGCAACTATAGCAGAATTTAGCGAAAAAACATTTGTAAATATACCTTTATGCAATTCTTTTATGACACTTGATATTATATATGAAGATGATGATATTATAGTTATAAACAAGCCTGTTGGTATGTTGTCACAGAAGGCAGATAAAAATGATATTTCTGTTGTTGAATATATTAATTCATATCTTTTACAAAAACAAGAAATGGGTGGTACGGATATCTCACAGGCATTTCGTGCTGGGGTATGTAACAGACTTGACAGAAATACAAGTGGTCTTATAGTTGCTGGAAAGTCTGTTAAGGGGCTTCAGTATATGGGAAATATATTTAGGCAGAGGGAATTAAAGAAGTATTACCTTTGCATAGTAAAAGGCAAAATAGAAAAATCTGCAAGTCTTAATGGCTATCTTGTAAAACATGAAAATCACAACAATGTTACTATAACACAGAATGAAACTGCTGGCTCTTCAAAGATTATAACTGAATATATGCCTTTGGGATATGGAAAACTTTTAGATAACATTTATACATTGCTAAAAGTACATCTTGTAACAGGTAAAGCACATCAGATAAGGGCGCATTTAAAAAGTATAGGCTGCCCTATTGTAGGTGATGCAAAGTATGGTTATAAAGATGTATACCAGATATTTAAACATAAGTTTGGACTTAAACATCAACTTCTACATGCATGGCGTTTAGAATTTGGAAATTATAGTAAGATACCAGCAAAATATCATGGTATGGTTTTTGAAGCACCACTTCCGAAAGAGTTTGAGAATATTATGAAAGGTCTTGATATGGACATAAGCATTTTAAGGAGGTAATATCGTTGTGGAACTCAAGAGGATTAAGGGGTTCAATGCTTGAGGAAGCATTAAATTATACTAATAATAAGTATCGTCAAGAAAAACTTGCATTAGTTCAGAAAATACCTACTCCTATAACTCCTATGGAAATAAACAAAGAAAGACATCATATTACACTTGCATACTTTGAACAAAAAAGCACTGTTGATTACATCGGAAATATACAAGGGATTCCTGTGTGTTTCGATGCCAAAGAATGTGCAACAGATACCTTTCCTTTACAAAATATACATGAGCATCAAATTAAATTTATGCAAGAATTTGAAATACAACAAGGAATAGCTTTTTTAATAATATATTTTACAAGCGTAGGAATATGCTATTATGTTCCATGCAGAGATGTGCTCAAATTCTGGAATAGAGCATTAAACGGCGGCAGAAAGAGTTTTAAACGTGAGGAACTTGATAAAGATTTTATAATAAATATTACAAATCAGGTATATATACATTATCTGGAAACAGTGAATAGGGATTTACATATAAGGGATGTGACAGAATAATATGCAAAAGGAATTTAAGGATGAATTAATTAAAACAGGTGTAGATTTTGATGGTGCTGTGAGCCGATTTATTAACAGCGAAGAAATATATGAGGAATTTTTATATAGGTTTCCCTCTGATAAAAATCTTTCACAGCTAGAAAAATTTTTGTCAGAAGGAGATATAGAAGCGGCATTTAAAAAGGCTCATACTCTCAAAGGGCTTACAAGCAATTATGGTTTTGTAAAAATGTATGAAAAGGTGATTCCAGTTGTAAATATACTTAGAAGCGGCTCTGCTGATGGAATAGAAGAACCACTTATAGAATTAAAGAAAAATTATAACTTTATGTGTGATATTATAAATAAGTACAGAGGTTTTTAATTTATAAAATTAAGCAATTTTAAATGGAGATGTTGTATTAAGGAAAATATATTATAATACAACATCCCCATTTCTCATTTTAAAAATTAATAGATTCTATTTTTCTTGTTTACTGTTCCATTTGTTTGCCTAAAAAATTTGCAGCCGTTGCAGTTAGTTTCTTTTCTGTTTCACCAAATTGTGCCTTTCCTTCTTTAGATAAAAGGACTACAGCCCCGATTGCATCGCCCTCGCAAATAATAGGGCTGATTGCTTCAAATGAAAAATGTTCTTCTTCGTTGGCGATTGTCTTATAATTCTTTTCGCCGCCTGATGCAAGCACTGATTGTCTATCATCAATTACTTGTTCTAATTCTTTACTTACAGGCTTTTGTAAAAGTTCTTTCTTGCCGCCGCCTGATGCTGCAATAACTATATCCCTGTCAGCTATTGCAACTATATGACCTGTTGTCTGCGACAATGCTTCTGCATATTGTTTAGCAAATTCACCTAAATCTCCCATCATTGAATATTTTTTTAAAACAATCTGACCTTCACGGTCGGTATATATTTCTAGCGGATCGCCTTCACGGATTCTTAAAGTACGTCGGATTTCTTTAGGAATTACTACTCTTCCTAAATCATCTATCCTTCTTACAATTCCTGTTGCTTTCATTATTTAATTGTCCTCCATTTCCAGTTAAATCACAGACAATAAGCCTTTTATCTGACTGTATGTCTGTGGCTATTTTTCATAATTGGTTATGAAATTATTATGTGGAAAGAGGAAATTTTTATTCATAATACCAGTTTTCTTTGCGTATATTTGCAATCCGTTTTATGGAAATTATGGTATTTTTTTCCGAAAAGAGGAAAATCTAAAAAAAGAAACGCCCAACGAAGCGTTTCTTAAAGGAGAAGGTATGAAAAAATTTAAGCACTTATCAAATGTTTTCGTTTCATTTGATAAATATATTATATTCAGAGTTTATGAATTGCCAATGTGTAAGCTGTGAATAAAATGTAAACATATTGTAAATTTATAGATAAAACGGTTATAATATGTTATAATAATTTCAATTAATAACCTATACTGAAGAATGAAAGAGGTGTTTTGATGAAAGCTATTACAGCTAATCCGGAAACTATACGTGAAATTTTTTCAAAAAGATATATTATTCCTGATTTTCAGCGTCCATATTCATGGGACAATGAAACTTGTGGAAAGTTGTGGGATGATATTACAGATTTTTATGACGCAGGAGTAACAAGTTATGACAAGTATTTT
Source organism: Lachnoclostridium sp. UBA3320 (assembly GCA_002361175.1). Taxonomy (GTDB): domain Bacteria; phylum Bacillota; class Clostridia; order Lachnospirales; family Lachnospiraceae; genus Butyribacter. Next base: position 21,539 of record DESG01000013.1, read on the forward strand.
TTAGGGAATATTGTTATTAATCCATCTACAAAAGATTCCGTTTCTGCATGGGAGGTTGTAGATGGTCAGCAGCGTCTTACAACCTTACTTTTGCTTATAAAAGCTCTGTATTCTCGTGCTGGTACTTTTAAAGCATTGGAAAAATGTTTAAGAATTGAAGACCCTGTTACTTCTAGTATTACAGATGAGCTTCGTGTTAGTTCTTATGTAATAAGCGAAGACAGAGAAAATTTGCAGGCTATTATATTAGATAATGTAACAGATGATTTACTAGAATGTAAGATTTTTGACAATTACAAATTTTTCTGTAAAAAGATAGATGAGTGGAGAGCGAATAGTCGGCGAACGTCAGATGAATTAAACAGTTTTATACTTGCTTTACTTGACAATGTTGTACTGCTTCCAATTCATTGTGATTCAGAAGATGATGCTTTAACTATTTTTGAAACAATAAATAACCGTGGAATGTCGTTGTCTGATGCAGATATTTTCAAAGCAAAATTATACCACTATACACCTGTAAATGAACAGGATAAATTTATTGAAGAATGGAATATGTTAAGAGACCATGATGATATTTTTCGTATTCTTATGCATATTTTGCGAGCAAAAGCAGGTGATATCAGTAAAGAAATAAAAATGCGTTCTTATTTTACAAAGAAAAATGGTCATTTAAGCGCATATAAAGAAATTATGAGAGGCTTAAAAATTATTGATGCTATATATTATGAATGGTATGGAAATGGCAAGATAAATTCACTATGGGGCATTATGAATACATATCCGAATTATTACTGGCAGTTTCCGTTTTTTGTATTCTTACATAAATATGGTTTATTTGATGAAAATGCAGGAGAATTTGTGCTGCCAAATAAATATGTCAGTCAATTTGAAGAGTTAATGGACGCAACTGTCCAATATTTTTTTATAAAAGGCGTTGTATACAATTCTGTTAATGCAGTAAGAGATACTGTTTATAAAGTGTGTGCGAATATTGAAAAAGAAAAAGATTATTTACATGATTATAAAGCAAATATTTATAAAGAAGACTTAAAAGATTTTAAAGAATTGTTATATACAGACAGGTTAAAACGCTATCAGCGTGGAATGGTTCTGCTTTGTGCATATCTTAACCCAAGGCAGGACGAAGATGAGTTTGCAGAATTTATAAATGGTAAAGTTGACATTGAACATATCCTTCCTAAAAAATGGAATAATTATGACCACTGGACTCAAAAGTTATGGAGCGAGAAGTTAAATACACTTGGAAACCTTGTGCCTTTATCCAAAAGCTTAAATATTGCAGCGAGAAATGAGTTTTTTGATAAAAAGAAAGAATTTTACAAAGAATCAGAAGTAGCAGATGTGCTTGATTTAATAACAGTTAAAGAATGGACACCAGAGGCTCTTGATAAAGAACAAAGAAAGAAAGCGAGACGGCTGTTAAATTATTTTGACATTAAGTGAACTACCATTGGAGGCTCGTTCATCATGGATGATTACAACCATGATGAATGCTCCAATAGTGGCTATTTTAATGTTCCAAAATAAGTATTTGCAGTTTCGTTTAATTCATATGCTAATTCAGTTAAAAAGTTGTTCCCTGACTCTTTAAACTGCATTAAAAAATTCTTAAAAGAATTAAATGGATAATCCCTATATTTTTCTATATACCAACCAAATGGCTTAGCATTAGGAGAAACTAAAACTTTAAAAAACAATTCCAATTCCTCAATATTAATTGAAATATATCCTCCTATTTTTAAATTAGGATAATTACTTATAGGTATATATTCTCCTGTTAATTTGAATGGCAAATTCGACATGGTCACTGATACAAAATAATACACTTTATCTTCTGTTATATATTCATTCTCGCCCGTTTCCACTATGTTATTTATAGCCTGCATAGATTGATTTAAAGGCTTATAATATGTCTTTATCTGAGATTTTTTAAATTTGTTAATATTCAAATTAAAATAATCATTGACATCATATAATATCCTTGCACTTTTAGACTCAATTACCATTACAGTATCTATTGTATCCCTATTTAATATCATATAGTCAGGTGACAGTTTATTAGAACTAAACTTAAATTCAGTTATAGGTTCATAATATCCCTGAGATATAGCACATGTTTTATTACAAATATAATCTATATATTCTTCAAATATTTTACCAAAATCAGAAAAATATTTTTTATCCTCATGAATGCTATACTTGATTTTATAAAATAGAGAATAAAATACCATTGTGCTGTGAAGCAAATTTTCCATTCCATTCATTTATATTAAC
>DESG01000059.1 GCA_002361175.1 Lachnoclostridium sp. UBA3320
GATACAGAACAGGAAAAACTAATTAAAAAAGAATGGGATAATTATATTAGTGATTTGGATTTGCAATTTAATAGTGAAAGTATAGGATTTTATAAGGAATCATTGAATAGTGAAAAGCAGCTTAGGGAAATAAACCAGAAACTTAAAAATCAGCAAAAATGGAAACTATTGGATGAAAGTTTAAATGAAATTGAAACAAACTCTTTTATGGTTGATGTAAAAAATATCAGAACACCAATCAGAATATCTAATTTGTTTGCTTTTCATCCTTCATACCAAAGAATATATGCAATTATGACAAAAAATAATAAAGAAATTACTGGAATTGACTATTATTCTACTAGCAATGATGATGAATTTAGAGTTGCAAAATTATCAAGTCTTTATGAAATTTGGTGCTGTCTTAAATTGATTTTAATATTTATTCAAAATTATGGATTTAAATTTATAAGTGTAAAATCTAAACGTGAAGAAACAGGTATTGAAGGTTTAAAAAACTATATTCAAAATGTTTTAAATAACAATGAGATGAGTGGAACACAATTTGATTTAAGATATACTGGTAAGGAACATAATATAGATATTACTATATGGTATGATAGGGAAATTAAAATAGATAAAGAAAAACTAAAGAAAGAAGGTATCTTTGCAAAAAAGGAGAAAACTCAACTGAGACCAGATATCGTTATGAAAATTAGAGTAGATAATAAGAAAAGATTATTTATTTTAGACGCTAAATATCGTGGAAATGGAGCTTTTTATGACGGAATGAAAGATATTTGTGAGGTTGCATTTCAAAAATATACTTTAGAACTTGGTCATGGGATGAATATAAAAGAGTTTGATTGCCCTAACTTATCAAATGAAAATATAAATGACTTATCAAATGAAAATATAGATGGGTCATTTATTATTCATAGTAATAGTTTTGCAAAACCTATAACTATAGAATATAATAATATTAATATAAAATATGATCCTAAAAATTATCTAGGAACTTATCCAGATAAATTATTTGCTGAAAAGTGGTCAACTAAAATTAAAGAAAACAAATGGGAAGTTTCATGTATTAAATTTGAAGAATGGGTTAAATTTAAAGCGGAAATTCAAAATCATGAAAATCATATAGGAATTATAGCTGCAAATCCTAGAGAAAACAAAATGGCATACCTTATCCAAATGATTATGGAGCAGCATTTTGGATTATATAAATTTAGATGTTGGATTTGTGGTAGTGATGATATACATATAGAGTGTAAATATACAGAAAAAGGATATTTAAAATATCATATTATATGTAAAAATCCAGAATGCAAGAAATTTATGGTTGAAACGCATTGTGCAAATTCAGAATGCCCTTCACATACTGAAAAACTAAGATTAGGAAAACATTATGTAAACTATCTTGCACAACAAAAAAGCAAAAACAAAAATGCATGTTGGAATGTTTCATGTCCAAAATGTAGAGAAATACTGTCTTTTAATTCATGATAGAAGACAAGATGATTTAACTTGAAATTTGTAGGATATCAGGAGTTATGTTTGGCAAATTTCAAATGTGGTTTTAAAGGACAGCTGTATGGGACCGCTGGTGCTTAAATCCCGTCTTGTGGGATTTTATGCACCACTGCGTGACCCATCCAAGCGAAAGCGTGCTTGTCCGTAAAACCACTTTGAATTTGCCATACAACATTTTACTACTGTTGATTTAATTTATCATTATATATCTTCTGATATACTTCATCTATTTTTGCTTCATCAAGTTTTGTATCAAGGAAAAATTCCACTGCATACAAAGCTTGTGCTACAAGCATTTCAAGACCATTAACACCTGTCATGCCAAGTTCTTTTGCCTGCGCAATAAGTTTTGTTTCAAGTGGATTGTAAATAACATCAGCCACTGCTTCACACTGTGAAAACTTCTTTAAATCCACAGGGCTTGCATCACATCTAGGGTACATTCCTACAGGACTTGCATTAACAATAAACTTAGCATCTGTATGCTTTTTGAAACACTCATCATATGTGATTGCTTTTTCTGTCTTTACTATATCCACAATAATAATCTCACTTGCGCCCATCTTTTCAAGAACAGCTACTACAGCTTTTGAAGCACCGCCATCTCCAAGCACTACACATTTTTTTCCACTGACATTTATATTGTGTTTTTTAAGCATATACATAAAGCCTGTAAAATCAGTATTATGACCATAAAGCTTTCCATCTTTATTGACAATAGTATTAACAGCACCTATTGCCTTTGCGTTATCATCTATGTCATCTAAAAAGGGAATGACCTTCTGCTTATAGGGAATAGTTACGTTTATTGCCTTAAACTCATGCTTTTCCATAAATGGAGTAAATTCATCTTTACTTAGTGGGTGTATATTATAAGTATAACTGGCAAGCATCTCATGTATTTCTTTTGAATAACTGTGTCCTAATTTCTCGCCAATCAGACCATAGTCCATATTAAAACACTGTCCTTTCTATTATTAAATTTCTTTACTTTGCATATCCGTTTGGATGATTTTTATGCCAATTCCATGCAGATGCAATGATTTCTTCAAGGTCAGCATGTTCTGGATTCCAGCCAAGCACACTCTTTGCCTTGTCGCTTGAAGCGATAAGTTTAGCAGGGTCTCCGCCACGGCGTGGTGCAACGACCGCAGGAATTGGATGTCCTGTAACTTTACGTGCCGTTTCAATAACTTCTTTTACAGTAAAGCCTACACCGTTGCCAAGGTTAAATACATTGCTCTCTTTGCCTTCTGCAAGATATTTTACTGCAAGTATATGTGCCTGTGCAAGGTCTGTCACATGGATATAATCTCTTACGCATGTGCCATCTTTCGTGTCATAGTCATCACCAAATATATTAATTGCTTCTCTCTGTCCATTTGGCACTTGCAGGATAAGAGGAATAAGATGTGTCTCAGGGCTATGCGCTTCACCTATCTCACCGCTTTTATGTGCACCACATGCATTAAAGTACCTAAGCGCAACATAGCGAAGTCCATGTGCAACGCCTGTCCACTTCATCATCTTTTCCATAGAAAGTTTTGTCTCTCCATATGGATTAGTAGGCTCTGTTTTATCTGTTTCAAGAATAGGTATACTTTCAGGCTCTCCATAAGTGGCAGCAGTTGATGAAAATACAATTTTATCAACGCCATGCTCTACCATACTTTCAAGAAGTACTTTTGTTCCATAGAGGTTGTTGTCATAATATTTAAGCGGATTGGTCATACTCTCGCCAACAAGGGAATTAGCAGCAAAATGTATAACTGCATCTATCTTTTCATTCTCAAATACACCGTCTACAAACTCTTTATTGCGTATATCACCTTGATAAAACTTTGCTTTTGGATTTACAGCTTCAATATGACCTGTTTCAAGATTATCAGCAATAACAACTTCTTCCCCTGCGTCAACAAGCTCACTTACAGTATGAGAACCAATGTAGCCAGCTCCACCTAATACAAGAATTTTCATAAAATATCCTCCTGTTCCTGTGCTGTATTTATGCACAATTAAATTTACATATATAGTTATTTTTATTACTTACGTAATTTTCTTACAGGCTTATAATCTCTTATAGCCTTTAATGATGGAAGCGCATTGCCATCATAGTCAAATAGTGCCTGATTAGCCCACTCGTTGCCACAAGGTCCACATTCTTTAATATACTCAAGTGCTGATGGTGTAGCCCATCCTGAACCAGGTACAGGAATCCATGCAGGCTCCCAATAAAAGAAACCTCTTCCAAGACCATTATATACATTACATATTCTGTTAAGTACATCATTTATAAAAGCTACTTGTCCCTCTTTTGTCATAGGATAGTCTATCTTGTCTACAAGCTCCTGCTTTGTAGCCATACCTTTTCTTTCTTTGTCCTCAAGTTTTTCATATTCTTTATAGTCTTGCATAGTATATCCCATAGATACTTCAGCTATAACAATCTCTTTGCCATATCTCTTTGCCATATCTTGTATATTTGCATTAAGGTCATCAAGAGTGCCATGCCAGAAAGGATAATATGACATTCCTATTATATCAAAATCTTCACCACGTTTTATATAATTGTCAAACCAACGGCGATATAGCTTATTATTGCCTCCATTATCAAGATGTATCATTATCAATGCATTAGGATTTATGGCTTTGACACCACGTATTCCTGCGCTTACAAAACGTGCAAGATTGTCATATTCAGGAGTACGTCCTGTAAAATTTTCATCACTTTCGTCAAAGATTTGTCCTTCTGGCCACAACATTCCATTGCTTAACTCATTGCCGCACTGCACCATATCAGGCAGACAGTCATTGTCTTTGCACACCTGCATAACATCTACAGTATAATTATAAATAGCTTCTTCCAGTGCATCTGCGTCCATGTCTTTCCAAGCCTTTGGTTTAATCTGCTTTCCAGGGTCAGCCCAAAAATCACTGTAATGCAAATCAAGTAATACACCCATGCCATGTGCTTTAGCTCTTTTTGCAAGTGTAATAAATGTCTCTAAATCATTTGTTCCTGCACCATAAGGATTCCCTTCTTCATCATATGGGTCATTCCACAGCCTTATTCTTATATAATTAATACCATAAGACTTTACTATGTCAAAAACATCCATTTCTTTGCCATAGTCATAAAATACTGCCCCACATCTTTCCACTTCTTCAAGAGTAGAAAGGTCTATACCTTTTATAAATTTGTCCATTCAACCCTCCATACACCTCCAGCAACCGTACCTAAAACTTATCTTGTCGATTCCTTAAGCTCTATCTTATATCCTAAATATGTTATCTTTTCAACCTCAACGCCATCAAGAAGTTCTATAAGCTTTTTACATGCAACTCTTCCTACTTCTCTTATATCAAAAGAAAGCGATGTAATAGCTGGAATATTGTGGTTAAGCAGCATACTGTCAAAAAATGACGCTATCTTAATATCTCTAGGCACTTCTATCTTATCTTTCTTTAACTTGTTTAAAACAGCCATACATATAGCATCGTCCATACATATAATACAGTCTGCACCAGCCATAAATATATTGTCCACAGCCCTTTCAACCATAATATTGTTATCTTGGTTGATGTATACAAGATTTTGTTTAAGAGGGATTTTTAACTGCTCATATGCTGCTTTAAATCCCTTTATACGGCTTCTTGTAACCATATGTGTTTCATTGCCGCCTATCAATGCTATACGCTTAATCTGTTTCATAAGAAGCATTTCTGTAAGCTCTTTGCACCCCTCAAAATGGTCATTCTCTATCTGAATAACATTTTCATACTCAGACATACCTATAACTACAAATGGGAACTCTTTTTCCTGCAAAAGCTTTACCGCCTCATCATCTACAAGAGTTCGCATAAGTACAACGCCATCAACTTTACCATTAGAAATTATGCGTTTCAGCTGTCCTAAATTATTATTATTGCCAACTGTAAGTATTATATCATATCCATATGAAGACGCCATCTCTTGTAATCCTAACAAACAGCTCTGAAAATACGACATATCTTCAAGACTATATTCATACGGCATAACAACTCCTATATTGTATGTTTTTGAATTAGCAAGACCTTGAGCTATAATATTGGGTTTATAATTGTTTTCTTCCATAAAATCTTGTATTCTCTGCTTTGTAGCCTCACTTATACGCCCCTTGCCAGACATGGCACGAGACACTGTAGTTTTTGAAATTCCAAGGCTTTCTGCTATATCTGCAATAGTCATATTTTTACTCACATTATCATCTCCAAGACACTTTTGCGCAATCGGTTGTACAAGTAATAATTTACCAAGTATATGGAAAAAAGTCAATAGAATTTTTATATTTTTTAGAATAATAAAAGATATTTTGTAACAGTTCAGATACCCC
>DESG01000114.1:0-29197 GCA_002361175.1 Lachnoclostridium sp. UBA3320
CCCAAAAATTGTAAAGTGGTGTATACTAACTTAGTTGGCAAAAATTAAAGTGTACCCTCTGTCGTAGAATCATTTTTACGTACAGAGGGCTATAGCTCTTATTTTTCCAACATGCCAGAATATAACGCTTTTTCCATTTCAGGAATTTTTAATGCTTCCATTGCCTGCTCCTTTGTCCATCTCATACTTTCCATTAGATTTTTAATAGCTGTTATAACTCCTTCTTCTCTTCCTTCTTCCCTTCCTTCTTCTCTAAACATCTGCATTGTTTCTTCTTCATCATATTCAGTCAAACACATATCTTTTACCTCCGCTCTGTTAGCTACCATAAAGTTTTTGATTTCAAAATCATCTGGCATTTTATTAATTGCTTTGTCAACAGCATCTTCAATTCCTAATAATTTCTTTTCTTTGTTGTATTTGTTATCTATTAAGTTTTCTCTGACTTGTGAAACAAACCAAGCATATTCTTCAAGTGGTTTGCACGCAGAAAGGACTTTTCTATTATGTCCATAGTTAATGTTAATCATCCGAACTCTTACTTCAATATCTGGATTTGCTTCTTGAAAAATTTGATCTACTTCAGCTGATATTGCAGCAGCATCTGGTTTTTCTTTACTTTCGTTGTATCTGTGAATTATGTTTTGTCGAATTTCTTCTTTAAATGCATCACTTAATAACAATACAACTTCATCTTCTTTTTCGTCTGTTCCATTATAAAAAGTTACGAGTTTTGGCAATGGTAAAGGTATAAGTTTTTTGCTATAACGGTTAAGTTTTGCTAAATATATGAATTTATCATATAGTTTGCCTGCATACATAAACTCTCGAATAGGCATATTGGGATTATAAGAACTCTGCTGTTCATACAAATCCATAGATTTATATAAACTTACTGTTTCTGAAACAAGGATGGATAGGTCGTTTTTCATGCCCATATAGACAATATCCTCAATAGTATTGATAGTTATATCAGAAAGATTGTCATGTGATGTGTCATGAATGGCATTGTAGAGCGATAGCGTCCAACGCTTGTTTTCTTCTCTGCCAAAGATAAAGCTAAACAATCTTGATTTGTACTCACGATTGCTGCTGCCTTTGTATTGTTTTTCCAGTTCTTTCACGTGTTCTTCCAGTTCTTGTATATGTTCTTCTAATTCTTTCTCAGTTTTCTTTTCTTGCATATGTGTCTTCTCCATTTTGTCATTGTTAGGATATATAGTTGTAATAAGGCATTTCATCTATACTATAACATAAAGCATATAATAAAACAACATTATTATTAAATTTTTTACTTGAAATTTTTTCTTGCCATGTCTACCTTCTCTTACAAAAACCGTTATAACTATATATTTCATTATACTAACCTAGTTTGCACAAATCAATGAAAACTTACAAAATAAAAAGTCAACATTGTGCAAGTCAAAGTCAATCTAGTGCATTAAATAAAAAGTAGAAAATAATTATAATTTATACAATCTATAGCAGACATAGACAGAGCAATTTGATAACAAGCTTATGATAAAAAAGTTGGAGGATAAAAATAAATGAAACGTGCATTAATTACTGGTGTTACAGGTCAAGACGGTTCTTATCTTGCAGAGTTTTTGTTAGAGAAAGATTATGAAGTATATGGAATGATTAGAAGAAGCAGTGTAGATTTTCGTGAACGTATTGCACATCTGGAAGGCGTCTCTCATTTTCATTTAAAGTTTGGAGACCTTGGTGATTCTATCAGCCTTGTAAAACTTATTGGGGAAATAAAACCAGATGAAATTTACAATCTTGCTGCGCAAAGTCATGTACAGGTAAGTTTTGATGTACCTGAATACACAGCTGACGTTGTAGCAACTGGAGTGTTAAGAATATTGGAAGCGGTTAGAGTTTGTGGTCTTGAAAAAACTTGCAGGATTTATCAGGCGAGTACTTCTGAATTATATGGAAAAGTAGAAGAAGTTCCACAAAAGGAAACTACACCATTTCATCCATATAGTCCATATGCAGTTGCTAAACAGTATGGTTATTGGATTGTAAAAGAATACCGTGAAGCTTATAACATGTTTTGTTGTTCTGGTATTTTATTTAACCATGAAAGCGAAAGACGAGGCGAAACTTTTGTTACTAGAAAAATTACTCTTGCTGCTGCAAGAATTGCACAGGGAAAGCAGGACAAGCTTTATCTTGGTAATTTATCCTCTTTGCGTGACTGGGGTTATGCCAAAGATTATGTAGAATGTATGTGGCTTATATTACAAAATAATAAGCCACAAGATTTTGTTATTGCAACTGGTGTACAGCATTCTGTAAGAGAATTTGCTACTTTGGCATTCCATTATGCAGGTATTGAAATTGAATGGCAGGGTAAAGGCATGGATGAAAAAGGTATTGATACATCAACAGGCAAAGTTCTTATTGAAGTATCTCCTGATTTTTACCGTCCAACTGATGTTGTCAATCTTTGGGGCGACCCTTCTAAAGCAAAGACAGAACTTGGCTGGAATCCTACTAAGACTAGTTTTGAGGAACTTGTTAAAATTATGGTTGACCATGATATGGAGAAGGTTGCAGTTGAGAAAGCTGAAGATCACATCAAATTGAATCTTGCTGAATATCTGGAAAAAGGCATAGTGAGGTAACAGTGATGGAAAAAAATTCAAAAATATACGTTGCAGGTCATCTTGGAATGGTTGGCTCTGCAATTTTAAGAGAATTACAAATGCAAGGTTATACTAATATCATAATTCGTACTCATAAAGAACTAGATTTGTGCAGACAGGACGATGTAGAGAAGTTTTTTGCAGAGGAAAAACCAGAGTATGTATTTCTTGCGGCAGCTAAAGTTGGTGGTATTATTGCCAATCAAGAAGCACTTGCTGATTTTATGTGGTTTAATATGACTTTAGAAATGAATGTTATACATAGTGCATGGCAAAATGGATGCAAAAAACTGGAATTTTTAGGAAGCAGTTGTATCTATCCACGTATGGCTCCTCAACCTATGCCAGAAAGTTGTCTTTTAACTTCTGAACTTGAAAAGACTAATGAAGCATATGCACTTGCTAAAATTTCTGGTTTAAAATACTGTGAATTTTTAAATCGTCAGTATGGAACAGACTATATTTCTGTAATGCCTACTAATCTTTATGGTCCTAATGATAATTACCATCCGACACATAGTCATGTATTGCCAGCATTAATTCGCCGTTTCCATGAGGCAAAAACATCAGGAAAGGAAAGCGTAACCTGTTGGGGCGATGGTTCTCCACTTCGTGAATTTCTGTATGTTGATGATTTGGCAAATTTGTGTGTATTTTTAATGAATAATTATAGCGGAAATGAAACTGTTAATGCTGGTACTGGCAAAGAAGTGACTATTAAAGAATTAGCAGAACTAGTTGCAAAGGTTATTGGATATAAAGGTAAGATTGAATGGGATACCTCTAAACCAAATGGCACACCACGCAAACTTCTTGATGTCAGTAAGGCTGCTAGTTTGGGCTGGAGATATAAAACTGAGCTTGAAGAAGGGATTCGTTTAAGTTATGAAGATTTTCTCAATAATCCAATGAGAGCAGAAAGATGAGTAATCTAAAGTAACTATTTTGCTATATGGAGGATATTAATGAATATAATATTATTATCAGGTGGGTCTGGCAAGCGTCTTTGGCCGCTGTCCAATGATATTCGCTCAAAACAGTTTATAAAGATTTTTAAAAGAGATGATGGTTCTTATGAGTCTATGGTGCAGAGGATTTACAGGCAGATTAAGTCTGTTGATGCTAATGCAACTGTAACCATTGCTACAAGTAAAACTCAGATATCTTCTATACATAATCAGCTTGGACAAGACGTGGGGATAAGCATTGAACCTTGCCGTAAAGATACATTTCCAGCTATTGCTTTAGCTACCGCATATCTTGTAGATGTGATGAAAATTAATCCTGAAGAATCTGTAGTAGTATGTCCAGTTGACCCTTATGTAGAAAATGAATATTTTGAAGCATTTAAAGATTTGTCTGCTTTGGCGGATAAAGGTGAGGCTAATCTTGTGCTTATGGGCATTGAACCAGTGTATCCAAGTGAGAAATATGGATATATTATTCCAGAGAATAAAACAAAGATAAGCAAAGTAAAAACTTTCAAAGAAAAACCATCTGAGGCGATAGCTAAAGGATACATTACTGAGGGTGCTTTGTGGAATGGCGGTGTATTTGCTTATAAGTTAAAATATGTTTTAGACAAGGCACATGAACTTATAAATTTTACAGATTATGTTGATTTATATGATAAATATAACACACTTAATAAAATTTCTTTTGACTATGCTGTAGTGGAAAGGGAGAAAAAAATTCAAGTTATGCGTTTTGCAGGACAGTGGAAAGACCTTGGTACTTGGAATACACTGACTGAAGCAATGGAAGAAAATTCTGTTGGTAAGGCAATTTTTAATAAAGAGTGTAAAAATGTACATGTTGTAAATGAACTTTCTGTGCCAGTTGTTGCTATGGGATTATGTGATGTAATAATTTCTGCATCTCCAGAAGGTATTTTGGTTTCTGATAAAAAGCAAAGTTCTTATATTAAGCCATTTGTGGATAAAATTGACCAGCAGGTTATGTTTGCTGAAAAGTCTTGGGGCAGTTTTCGTGTTCTTGATGTGGAAAATGACAGTATGACAATTAAAGTTACACTTAATGCTGGTAATAAAATGAATTATCATAGTCATAAAGAACGTGATGAAATCTGGGTTGTTATTAGTGGCAGTGGTAAAACTGTGGTTGATGGTATGGAGCAAAATGTCAGAACTGGTGATGTTATTACTATGCAGGCTGGATGTCGCCATACAGTTATAGCAGCTACAGGACTTAAACTGATTGAAGTTCAATTAGGTAAAGAGATTAGCGTACATGACAAACAAAAATTTCCACTTGAGTAAATCTATATCGACAATTAAAAAATTCCAAAAAGTTTATGCTCGCTTAGGCGGGCATAATTTATTTGCACAATTTATTTGTACGTACAAATTTTCAAAAAAATTTATATGTTATGTACAAAAATAAGCACATAAATTTGTGTATTATACTGAAAAAAATTTTATATATTGACATATAATAGGGTTGGGTGTATAGTATGAATTAGTTGAAAGGAACAAAAAATTATCTAATTTTTAATAAAAATGATTAAATATAATAATGCTTTATTATAAAAGTGGATAACATTATTGTTCCTGAAACGAGAAATTGTAACCGTACAAATTTTAAAGGAGGTAAGATATGAGAAAAAAATTACTCAAAAAAATTGTTAGTGTGTTGACATGTGCAACAATGGTTGTTGGTCTTATGGCTGGTTGTGGTAACTCCTCTGGTTCTGGAACATCAGATAAGTCATCCAGTGCGTCATCAAATGGAGGAACAAGTGGAACAACAACAAAGACAGAGACAGACAACAGTAAAATCAAGATTGGTGTTTCAATCTGGAGTTCTACAGATGTTCTTGGCTCACAGTGTAAGCTGATTCTTGATGCAGCAGCAGAAGCAGTTGGTGTTGACATACAGTATGTTGACCAAGGACATGTATCTGAACAAGTTACAGCATCTGTTGAACAACTTGCAGCAGCAGGATGTCAGGGAATTATTATTTGTAATGCTTCTGATACAGAAATGACTTCTGCAATTAAAACATGTAATGACAATGGGGTTTATCTGGCGCAATTCTTCCGTATTATCAATAAAGAGAGCAATCCAGATATTTACCAGATGGCTACAGACTCTGAATATTATATTGGTGCTGTACATGAAAATGAAGTAGAGAATGGAAAGAGACTTGTTCAAATTCTTCTTGACAAAGGCGATCGTAATATCGGTTTGATTGGTTGGGAACAGGGAGATGCTACATGGCTCGGAAGATGGGAAGGCTATAAAGCAGGTATTGATGAGTGGAATAAAGAACACGCAGATGACCAAGCTGTTCTTTCTGAACCACAGTATGCAGGAACTACTTCTGATGGTGGTTCAAAGGCAGCAGATGCGCTGATGTCTGCAGATCCAAACTTAGATGCACTGATTCCAGCAGGTGGCGGTGGAGACCCACTTCAAGGGGCTATTGCAGCAGTTGAGCGTGCAAAAAAGACAGATAGTATTGATATTGTATCTACAGACTTTCTTCCAGACCTTGGAGAACGTCTTAGCAATGGCTCTATGGCTGGTGAATCTGGAGGTCATTATTGCGACCCATTATTCGCATTTATGATGGTTTATAATGCAATTAAGGGCAATTATAACAACTTTGCGGGCAATTTTGTAGATATTGAATTCCCATATTTATATGTATCTTCTTCTGAAGATTATGAAGCTTATGAAAAATACTTTGTAGATCAGCTTCCATATACAACAGATGAGCTTAAAGCAATTTCTGAACAGGATATGGATAAGCTTCAGGAAACAGCAAAATCATTGTCAATCGAAGATGCAGCTGCTCGTATAGATGGTGCTGCACAATAGTTAAGTGTTGTCTCTAATTCTTTTTAGTAAAAAGAATTAGGGGCAGCACAACTTTTAAAAATGAGGTATACGATATGGGTTCATCTATAAAAACTACAGAAATTAAAAAGCTGTCTGGAAAAACAAAAGGATATTTGGTGTTAGTTGTTTTACTTATCCTGTCATGGGCAGTTTTCAAGGTGATTACACCAGGCAATTTTGGTTCTCCAAGTCAGCTGCTTCAATATTTTCAAGCTGGTCTGCTTGCTGCGACAGGTGCTGTTGGTTTTTATTTTGTAATGGTTATGGGAATGTTTGATTTTTCCATAGGTTCAAATATTATTCTTTCGGCCATTGTTGGGTGCGTTATGGCAACAAGGTTTGGACTAGGATATCCAGGGTTTGTTCTTGGAAGTATTATCTGTGGAGCTATTGTTGGAATACTTAATGGAATTTTTTATGTAAAGCTTAGAATTCCTTCCATGATTGTTACAACAGGACTTGCACTTATTTATGAAGCAGTATCTAACTATATTGCAGGCGGAGTAGTACAGACACTACCTTCATCACTCCGTTTGTTTGGCTCTATGCAGGGAAGTATAGTCCTTGCTATAATCGCTTTTATTGTGGCGTACATATTACTGAATTATACAAAGGTAGGAACTTATACCTATGCGATTGGCTCTAATGAATTTGTAGCTAAAAATATGGGTATTAATGTAAGTAAATATAAGGTAATAGCATTTATTATCAGTGGTGCTTTCTTTGGGGTTGAAGCAATCCTTTCTATCAGTTATGGTTCTTCTATGGTTGCTGTAACAGGAATGTCTTCTATGAGCCGTAACTTTACACCAACTATGGGATGTTTCTTTGGAATGGCATTTAGAAAATATGGTATTCCGATTCAGGCAATTATTATTGGTGAGTTTATAATTAACATTATTTTTTATGGATTTATTGCACTGGGAGCACCTACTGCTATTCAGGATGTTATTACAGGTTTGGTACTGCTAATTATTATTACTCTTACAACAAAAGTTGATAAGGGCGAAATCGTTAAGTAATAGAAGGAGGACATACAATGAGTGATGAAATAAGATTACAGGTCAAAAATTTATGTAAGTCCTTTGGAGTTACCAAGGCAGTACAGAATGTATCATTTAATATTAATAAAGGAGAAGTACATGCACTGATTGGTGAGAATGGTTCAGGTAAATCTACCCTCACTAATATGTTGACAGGTATTCATCCTATTGACAGTGGCACATTTATTTTAGATGGTAAAGAAATTCATCCAAAGAATCAGGTTGAAGCAAATGATGAAGGAGTATCTATTATAGTTCAAGAGCTTGGTACGCTTTCAGGTCTTACAGTTGCCGAAAATATTTTTCTTGGGCATGAAGACAAATTTGTAAAATATGGAATTAAAAATACAAATGCCATGAATAAGGAAGCTGATAATCTGCTTGAGAAATATGGTTTTAGCCGTATTAAAGCATCGCATATGATTGATGAGTATAATTTTGAAGACAGAAAGTTAGTGGAGATTGTAAAAGCTACATATTTTTCACCAAAGATTGTAGTTATTGATGAGACAACTACAGCACTTTCACAAGAAGGTCGTGAAGAACTATATAAACATATGGAGCGCATTCGTTCAGAGGGCAACACAATTATCTTTATTTCCCATGACTTACCAGAGATTTTAGACAAATCAGATACTATCACTGTTCTTAGAGATGGTGTTTATATTGATACAGTAAAAAGTAAAGATATGAGCGAAGATGATTTGAAAAAATTAATGGTAGGACGTGAAGTTACAGGTAAATATTATCGTACAGACTACGATGAAAAGATATCAAATGAAGTAGTTCTTTCAGCAAAGAATGTGACTGTTCCTGGAATTATCGAGAATGTTAGTTTTGACCTTCACAAAGGGGAAATTCTTGGCTTTGGAGGACTTTCTGAATCTGGTATGCATGAAGTTGGCAAGGCTATTTTTGGAGCTTCTTTTGACAGAGAAGGGTCTGTTACTTTAGCTGATGGAACACAAATTAATGATATTCCAACAGCGATTAAGCATAGTATTGCCTATACATCAAAAGACCGTGATAATGAATCAGTAGTTATGAATCAAAGTATTGGCGATAATATCTGTCTGCCATCACTGGATAAACTTGCTTCTGGTCCATTACGTCTTCTAAGTGATAAAAAGCTAAGAGCATTTGCAGGTAAATATGCAAAAGAAATATCAGTTAAAATGGTTAATACAGACCAGTTTGTATCAGAGTTATCAGGTGGCAACAAGCAAAAAGTAGTTCTTGCACGCTGGATTGGTAAAGACTCAGATATTATTGTTTTGGATTCTCCAACACGAGGAATTGACATTAAAGTCAAACAGGATATTTATCAGCTAATGGACCAGATGCGTAAAAGTGGGAAATCTATCATTATGATTTCTGAAGAGCTTATGGAGCTGATTGGAATGTGCGACAGGATTATTATTATGAGAGATGGCAAACTCAATGGCGAGCTTATGCGAAGTCCTGATATGGATGAAAACAGCCTAATCTCAAAGATGGTTTAAGGAGGTAGTCATGGCTAGTGCAAATACAAAAACAATAAGTAAGGAAGAAGAACTAAAAAAGTTTTCCATAATGACAATGCTGCGCAGAGTACTTCCAATTATAGGCTTAATAGCAATTTTTATATTATTTAATGTTCTTACAGGCGGCAGAATGATGTCAAATATGAATTTGGTACTTTCTCAGGTGTATGTCACAATGATTGCCGCTATGGGTGTGTTTTTTATCATGTCAATGGGTGGTTTGGATTTTTCACAAGGTTCAATACTTGGTCTTTCATCTATTGTAGTGTGCATGATATCCAAAACTAATATAGCGCTTGCAATTGTTGGAGGTATTGCTACAGGTGCAGCAATTGGTGCAATTAATGGTTTCTTTTATATAAATCGTAAAATTAAATCTTTTATTGTTACAATATGTACAATGTTCTTATTTAGAGGTATAATTAAATATCTGACAACGGATGCTCCAATAGGCGGGTCAGCACTTTTGATTAATTATGATACAACAACATTAAAGTTGACTTGTACACTTATCATATTGATAATTGGATTTATCGCATTTCGATATACAAAGTTTGGTACATATCTTAAAGCAATTGGTGCAGGAGAGAAAGCTGCTAAATTTGCAGGTATTCGTACCGACAGAATGAAATTTCTCATCTATGTTTTAGCAGGAGCAATTACAGGGTTTGCAGCATTTATCAATGTTATTAAAGTAGGTTCTGTAACATCTTCAGGTGGAAACCAACTTGAAACACAGATTTTGATAGCGTTGGTACTTGGCGGAATGCCAATTTCAGGCGGTGCAAATGTTCGATTTGAAAATATTATTGTTGGCTCACTACTATACATTGTTTTGAATAGTGGACTTACTATGATAGGTATTACCACACAGATGTTGCAGTTGATTCAAGGTGTTATATTCCTAGTATTTGTTGCAGTGTTCGCTGACAGAAAATCTCTTCAGGTTATTAAATAATCTAAAGATTATAATGCAAGAAATAGGGAGATAGTACAATAATGGCAGTACCAGAAGCAAAATATCAGAAAGTTATTAATTGGATTACTGGGGAAATTGTAGCCGGAAGGCTACAACCTGGTGACCGATTAATGTCAGAAGAAAAGATGTGTAAAAAGTTCGACTTGTGTCGTCAGACAATTAGACGTGCAACGCAGGAACTGGCGGAACGTGGAGTCGTAACACGTGTACAGGGAAGTGGGACTTATGTTGGAGGTGTTATACCAAAAATTCGCAAAGAAAGGTATATGAATGTTGCAGTTGTAAGCACATTTTATGAAAGTTATATTTTTCCACCAACACTTAGAGGTATTGAAAAGAAACTTTCAGAATCAGGATATACTATGCAGGTTTCTTTTACAGATAACAGAATATCCAATGAGGCAGTGATTCTTAAAACACTTTTAGAAAAAGACAATATTGATGGGTTGATAGTAGAGCCTTCTAAAGGGGCACTGCCAAATCCAAATATAAAATATTATAAGGAAATTTCGGATAGACATATTCCAATTATATTTTTTAACGATATATATCCAGTATTACAGATGCCATGTGTAAGGCTTGATGATTGGGAAGCTGCAGCAAAAGCAGCACAGTTGCTTATTGATGCTGGACACAAAAAAATTGCTGGAATTTTTAAGTTAGATGACGGTCAAGGCCATAGGCGTTATAGTGGATATTTAGGTTCTATTATTAAGGCTAATCTAAAAACTCATTCTAGACGAATTTTTTGGATTGATACAGAACTGCAACAGGAATTAGCAGAGCAGGAAGAATATCTTTTTAAGCGAATTGAGGGGTGTACAGGTATTGTTTGTTACAATGATGAAGTCGCAATTCAAGTGATAGATATTGCATTGAAACGTGGAATACGTGTGCCTGATGATTTATCAGTTGTAGGCATTGATAATTCTAATCTTGCAGAAATCTGCAAAGTGCCGTTTACATCATTTTCTCACCCCAAAGAAAAATTAGGAGAAAAAACAGCAGATAACCTTTTAAAAATGATTGACAACCCATTATTTGATGGAAATTATATTTTTAGTGCAAAAACTGTTTTGCGTAATTCAATTCGCAAGATACAATAATTATTAAAAATAAGAAAATTTTTTAACAGAAAGGAAATTAATCTATTATGAAAGAATATAAATTTTGGTTTTGTACTGGTTCACAGGACCTTTATGGAGATGAGTGTTTGGCGCATGTAGCAGAACACTCAAAAATTATTGTGGACGAACTTAACAAATCCAAAAATCTTCCTTTTGAGGTAGTATGGAAACCTACTCTTATTACAAATAAATTGATTAGACAAACTTTTAATGAAGCAAATACAGATGAGTTATGTGCTGGAGTTATCACATGGATGCATACATTTTCGCCAGCGAAATCATGGATATTGGGATTACAAGAATTTAGAAAACCATTGCTTCATCTGCATACGCAGTTTAACAGAGAGATTCCATATGATACTATCGACATGGACTTTATGAATGAAAATCAAGCAGCTCATGGTGATAGAGAATTTGGACATATTTTTAGTCGTCTTGGTATGGAACGCAAGGTAATTATGGGCTACTGGGCAGATGAAGATGTGCAAAAGAGAATAGGCTCATGGATGCGTACAGCTATTGGTGTAATTGAAAGCAGTCATATCCGTGTAATGAGAATTGCTGACAATATGAGAAATGTAGCAGTTACTGAAGGCGATAAAGTAGAGGCGCAAATTAAGTTTGGCTGGGAGATTGACGCTTATCCTGTCAATGAAATTGCAGAGGCAGTAGATGCTGTGTCACAGGCAGATATTAATGACCTAGTTGAAGAATATTATGATAAATATGAGATACTTTTGGAAGGAAGAGATGAAAAAGAATTTCGCGAACATGTAGCAGTACAGGCAGGAATTGAAATTGGTTTTGAAAGATTCCTTAAAGAGAAAAATTATCATGCTATTGTTACTCACTTTGGAGACCTTGGTGCATTAAAGCAGCTTCCAGGTCTTGCTATACAGAGATTGATGGAAAAAGGCTATGGCTTTGGCGGTGAGGGTGACTGGAAAACCGCAGCTATGGTGCGTGTTATGAAGATTATGACACAGGGCATGAAAGATGCAAAGGGTACTTCTTTTATGGAGGATTATACATATAATCTTGTCCCAGGCAAAGAAGGTATATTGCAGGCTCATATGCTTGAAGTGTGTCCATCTATTGCAGATGGTAAGATTAGCATCAGAGAGCAGCCGCTTTCTATGGGTGACAGAGAAGACCCTGCAAGACTTGTGTTTACATCAAAGACAGGTCCTGCAATAGCGACATCTTTAATTGACCTTGGAGACAGATTCCGTCTTATAATTAATGATGTAGAATGTAAAAAAACTGAAAAGCCAATGCCAAATCTTCCAGTAGCAACTGCATTTTGGACACCGCAGCCAAATCTTAAAACAGGTGCAGAAGCATGGATTTTAGCAGGAGGTGCACATCATACAGCATTTTCTTATGACCTTACCGCAGAACAGATGGGAGATTGGGCAAATGCGATGGACATTGAGGCAGTTTATATTGATAAGAATACAACCATACGTCAATTTAAAAATGAACTTTTATGGAATAATATTGTGTATCGTAAATAAAATAGGAGATATATTGTATGGTAAATAAAGATGATATTAAAATGATGATTGAAAATGGAAAGACAGCTTTAGGACTGGAATTTGGCTCTACTAGAATTAAGGCTGTGCTTATAGATGAGAAGCATAATCCTATTGCATCAGGTGATTATGAATGGGAAAACCAGTTGGAAAATGGTTTTTGGACATATTCTCTTGAAAATATCTGGACAGGACTTCATGAAAGTTATAAAAATTTGGTAAGTGATGTTAAAGAAAAATACGAAACTGACTTGACAACGATTGGTGTAATTGGGTTTAGTGCTATGATGCATGGGTATATGGCATTTGATAAGAATGGCAATCTTCTTGTACCATTTCGCACTTGGCGAAATTCTACGACTGGTCAGGCAGCAGAGGCTCTAACAGAGCTTTTTAATTACAATATCCCTCAAAGATGGAGTATATCTCATCTGTATCAGGCAATTTTGAACGGAGAAGAACATGTAAAAGATATTTCATTTATCACAACATTATCAGGATATATCCATTGGCAGCTTACTGGAAAAAAAGTTCTGGGAGTTGGAGATGCCTCTGGTATGTTTCCTATTGATCCAGATACAAAGACATATGACGCAGAAATGATTCAAAAATTTAATAAGCTTATCGCAGATAAGGGCTATCCATGGAAACTAGAAGATATTCTTCCTAAAGTTTTAATTGCTGGAGAAAGTGCAGGAACGTTGACACAAGAGGGTGTAAAGCTCCTTGATAAAAGCGGCACATTGAAAGTAGGTATTCCACTTTGTCCACCAGAGGGGGATGCAGGAACAGGAATGGCTGCAACTAACAGTGTTGCAAAGCGTACAGGAAATGTCTCTGCAGGAACTTCAGTATTTGCGATGGTCGTCTTAGAAAAGGAACTAAAGAAAGTTTATCCAGAGATTGACCTTGTGACAACACCAGATGGAAGTCTTGTAGCTATGGTTCATGCAAATAATTGTACCTCTGATTTAAATGCATGGGTTGGACTTTTTAAGGAATTTGCTAAAAATTTTGGCATTGATGTAAGTACAGACGAATTATTTAAAACTTTATATAATAAGGCACTTGAAGGCGATGCAGACTGCGGCGGACTTTTGTCATATGGATATCTTTCTGGTGAAAATGTTACAAATGTTAAGGAAGGAAGACCGATATTTATAAGGTCGCCTAAGAGTAATTTTAATCTTGCTAATTTTATGAGAGTGCATTTGTTTACAGCACTTGGTGCGCTTAAAATAGGCATGGATATTCTTCTCAAAGAAGAACATATTGAGATTGATTCCATTCTTGGGCATGGCGGATTGTTTAAAACAAAGGGTGTAGGACAAAAAATCCTTGCAGCTGCAATTAATACTCCAATATCTGTAATGGAAACTGCAGGGGAAGGTGGACCATGGGGAATGGCAATTCTTGCTTCATACATGATTCGCAAAGATAAAGATGAAACTCTCCAAGAATATTTGACACATAAAGTATTTGCAGATAATATAGGAACAAGTGTAAAGCCAGATTCAAAAGATGTAAAAGGATTTGAAACTTTTATTGAAAGATATAAAAAAGGTGTAGCAATCGAACAGGCAGCGGCAGAGTACTTGATATAGGAGATTTATAGAAAATGTTAGAAAAATTAAAAAAAGAAGTATATGAAGCTAATATGCTACTTCCAAAATATAGCCTTGTAACTTTTACATGGGGAAATGTAAGTGGCATTGACCGTGAGAAAGGACTTTTTGTAATCAAACCAAGTGGCGTAGATTATAATAAACTAAGACCAGAGGATATGGTAGTTGTAGATTTACAGGGTAAAAAGATAGAAGGTGATTGTAATCCATCTTCTGATACTGCAACTCATGTAGTACTTTACAACCGTTTTCCAAATATAGGAGGAATAGTGCATACCCATTCATCTTGGGCTACAAGCTGGGCACAGGCAGGCAGAGGGATTCCATGTTATGGAACAACTCATGCAGATTATCTGTATGGTGAAGTTCCGTGTGTGCGCAATCTCACAAAGGAAGAAATTGAGGAAGATTATGAAAAAAACACAGGCGTGCTGATTGCAGACGAGTTTAAGGCAAATGGGATTGACTATGAGGCAATGCCAGCAGTACTTTGTAAAAATCATGGTCCATTTGTGTGGGGAAAAGATGCAAACGAAGCAGTTCATAATGCAGTAGTGCTTGAAGAAGTAGCTAAAATGGCAGCAAGATGCGAGATTCTCAACCCACATAATAAACCAGCACCACAAGAGCTGCAAGATAAGCATTATTATAGGAAACATGGAGTTAATGCCTATTATGGACAACCAGGACAGTTATAAGCATTATTTTAGATAATTAGCCATAAAACCACATATCTTTAGATATGTGGTTTTATGGTGAAGTTTAGAGATTAAATATTAGCCATTTTTCCTACAATACCACAGCCATAAGGATAATATCCATCAGTTCGATTTGCCCATTTAGCAATTACTAATGGTTTTCCATTTTCATCAAAGCCATACAAATCATACCCTGTAAATATTTCTACATGATAAATTCCTTTAAATCGTCCATTGTCTGAACCCGTTTCAAATAACAAGTCTCCTGCATTTAACTTAAAGTTTTCTACATTTTCTTTGCTAAAACCGCCTTTTAATAATTTATTGCGCTGTGAAAGCCATTTGGCAAGGTCTGCGGCTACAGGGGCGTAATTGGCAGAGCCAAAGTTGCAGCCATTTGGAGAGTATGAACGCCAAACAAGAGAACTACAGTCATAGTAGCCATTCTGCATTCTCTTTGCTTGGTCATATTTACTGCTGCCTACAATTTTATATGCAAGTTTTATAGCTTTTTTCTTCTTTTTAGTAGTGACAGATATTGCACAGCCAAGTTTTGCATCTCCAATTTTAGCGGTAATAACTGCATTACCTTGCTTTTTTGCTTTTATTTTTCCATTAGCTGTGACAGACACTTTTTTAGGATTTAAAGAACGAAATGACACTTTTTCTTTTGTTCCATGTACTTTAAGTTGTTTTGTCTGTCCTTTAGTTAAAAGTAAAGAAGAAGCAGACATTCTTATAGATATGAGTTTAAAATGAATTAAAAAATCTTTGCCATTTATGGTAAATATGATATCTGTATTACCTGGTGTAGTGCTTGATAATGTAATTGTATTATCATGTATTTCATAATTGATATACATTGATTTATTAGATAAAGTCGCACTAACTTGTGCTGTATCATCATATTCATCAAGTATGTAAGGGCTGTTAATTTTAATATCTATATTGCTGTCTGCATAAGAATTTTCTACCTTATACAATATTACAGAGTCTGTTTCTAGTGTTACATTACTCATATCTGGATATATGTTAAAGTAAAAGGATTTTTCAAAAAGCTCGTTTCCTTCATTGTCAAATCCTGTTACATATATTGTAGCGTCACCTATGGCGAGTGCTTGGTATTCACCAGAATCGCTTACACTTAGAACTAGGTCATCACTGCTTTGGTAATTTACACCGATAAGACCATCTACAAGGTAATCGGGAAATAACTCTGTGTTGCTTTGGTCAATGTCAAATATACCATTATTTCCTATGTAGAGAAACATTTCTTTATCTGTACTGCCAAGTAAAAATGTAGCTTCTGGATTGGGTGTTACTACTGTAGTTGGCATGGATGGTTCAAAAGATGGTTCTGGTTCTTCTGTATTTTCAAACGTAGAATCCCATTCAAATGCTTGTGCTGTTACAGTTAATCCTATTGTCATTGTAAAACAAGTTGCACCTATAATACACTTTTTTAGTATTTTTCTTTTCATAATTCCCTCCATTTGTATATATTTTTCTTTGTTATTTTACATCACCATACATTTGCTATCAAGTATGCAGCAATAAATACTTTTTAATATAAATATTAAATATTCAATGCAGTGTAGAAAAAAATATGTTTATGTGTTAAAATATAAGAAATTTTTCACTACGACAGAAAGGCAAGGATTATACTATGGAAAAAGTAATAAAGGTCAAGTATTTTACAGATAAGATTGATAAACTTGAGTATATAGGTGAAAAATCCGACTGGATTGACCTTCGTGCATCTGAAGATATAGAACTTAAGAAGGGAGAATTTAAGCTTATCCCCCTTGGCGTTGCAATAAAACTTCCAAAAGGGTATGAAGCACATATTGTACCAAGAAGCAGTACATATAAGAATTTTGGTATTATTCAGACTAATGGCATAGGAATTGTTGACAATTCTTATTGTGGGAATAATGATATGTGGAGAATGCCTGTTATTGCACTGCGTGATACAAAGGTGTGCATAAATGACAGAATATGCCAGTTTAGGATATTTGAAACCCAGCCTAAGCTTATATTTGAAGAGGTCAAACGTCTTGACGATATAGATAGGGGAGGATTTGGAAGCACGGGAAAATGTTAAATTTTAAAGGTATAAGATTTAAAGATTTAAATATAGAATATCGAAATGGAGGACATTTTTTATGATTAATAATAAATATCTGATGGAAAAGATTAAAAGATTTGGAGGAGTAATAGTGGCTGCTGCTGTTGCATTTACAAGTGTTGTAACGACTTACAGCAGTGTGGCAGCTGCTCCGACAAGTCAAACTGTTGATGTTGATGGAACATACCATGCGGCACTTGGTGTGAAGACTGAAACTAAAAATATTTATCGTATGGCGTATTATCACAAAAAAAGTGCTGGCTCTGATAAATGGAAACATCTTGCAATAGGTGATTATGGCTCTGAAGAATATACAAAAATAGATAGTGAGTTTACTGATGTGACTATAAAAGGCAATGGAAAATATACAGTTAAGCTTGAAAATGGAAACTTTCAGGAAGAAACAAATTTTTCTAAAATGCAGGTTGCAACAGATATTCCAAATACAGGACAGATTACATTTTCGGATATGGTAATTAAGGTAAATGGTACTGAGGTAGGACGTTTTGATGAACCTTATATTGATACACATGATGATGCTAATGGTAACTGCTGCCTTCTTATAATTAATAACGATAGGGAAGGATTTGAAGGAATTGATAATAATATTGTACCAGCAGGAACAGAAAACAAAATAACTGTTACATTTAAAGTAAGTGGTTTTAGTTATAAAAAGGGACAAAAACCTAAGCCAGCAGAGACAAAAACACCAAAACCAACTAAAAAGGCTAACGATAATAAAAAAACGCCTGCACCATCAAAGGAAAAAGCGACTAAACCTCCTGTAACTGAAACTACTGCACCTCCATCTGGCAATAAACTTGCTGTTGACGAAGAAGTAAGACCTATTGTAATTATTTCAGTTATAGCTATAGCTGTAATATCTGTAATGTCTATTACTTTTAATGTAACCAAAAGGAAGAAATAGTGTATTTTATTAAGAATACCACTGAAATTGGCGCAGTGGTATTCTTTTTTTTCTTAAATGTCAATATTAGTTTTTCTTAAATTCAAGCAGTTCAAGCCCTTTATTGTCATCTAAAACCATTTTAATCATCCATTCATTGACAAACAAAAGCAGTGGATTTCCTTTCATATCTTTTACAGCTTTTACGTTATTTAAGCGTTTAAGCTTTGTCACATCTGTAGATGGGTCGCCTATCCAGCGAATAAAGCCATAAGGCAAGGCTTCAAGTCTTATTTCACATCCATATTCGTTTTCAAGGCGGAATTTAAGTACATCAAATTGAAGCACACCAACAACACCAACAATTATTTCAGACATTCCTGCACTGTATTCTTGAAATATCTGTATAGCGCCTTCCTGTGCAATCTGTGTAATGCCTTTTACAAACTGCTTGCGTTTCATCGAATTAAGCTGTATTACACGGCAAAAATGTTCAGGTGCAAATGTAGGTATGCCTTCGTATTCAAATTTTTTGCCAGGAACGGTGATTGTATCACCTATTGAAAATATCCCAGGGTCAAAGACACCTATAACATCACCAGCATATGCTTCTGAAATAACATGTCTGTCCTGTGCCATAATCTGTTGTGGCTGTGAAAGTTTAAGTTTCCGTTTGCTCTGTACATGGTAAACATCCAAAGAAGCATCAAACTTGCCAGAACATATGCGCATAAATGCAATTCTATCTCTGTGTGATTTATTCATATTGGCCTGTATTTTAAACACAAAAGCTGAAAACTGTTCTGAAAACGGGTCAATTAGTCCTTCATTTGAAAGTCGTGGCAGTGGTGATGAAGTCATATCCAGAAAATATTTAAGGAATATTCCAACACCAAATGTATTTAAAGCAGAACCAAAAAATACAGGAGAAAGCTCTCCCTTGCTCACTTTTTCTAAGTCAAGAGAATCGCTTGCACCATCAAGAAGTTCTATTTCGTCAAGAAGTTGCTTGTATAGATCATCTGGGACAATATCACGAAGTTTTTCATCATCAATTAAGTAATCAGTTTCGGCAGCAGATTTAGCACCACCTGTAGAAACTGCTTCAAAAGTGCGTACTGTCTTAGCTTTTCTGTCATATATACCTTTAAACTGCTTGCCAGAACCAATAGGCCAGTTTATAGGGCATGTACGTATTCCAAGAACAGTTTCAATATCGTCAAGAAGTTCAAAAGAATCTTTTGCATCTCTGTCCATCTTATTTATAAATGTAAAAATAGGGATATGCCTCATTACACATACTTTAAAAAGTTTTATAGTCTGAGCCTCTACGCCTTTAGAGGCATCTATTACCATCACAGCAGAATCAGCAGCCATAAGAGTTCGGTAAGTGTCCTCTGAAAAGTCTTGGTGTCCTGGTGTGTCAAGAATATTTATGCAGAAGCCATCATAATTAAACTGTAACACAGAAGATGTTACAGAGATTCCACGTTCTTTTTCAATTTCCATCCAATCAGATACAGCGTATTTAGAATTGGCTTTTCCTTTAACAGAGCCAGCTGTATTGATTGCCCCGCCATAGAGCAAAAATTTTTCAGTAAGGGTGGTTTTGCCAGCATCAGGGTGTGAGATAATGGCAAAAGTCCTTCTTTTTTCAATTTCCTTTTTTAAATTTTTATCCGACATAAATTAGCCTCATTTCTGGAAGATATGGAAATATATTATCATTGTATATAGGGTATGTCAAATTTATTTTTGCTAAAGAAATTTGAAATTTTTGTAGTTATCTGATAAAATCAAAAATAGTATAAACTAGGTATGGGAATGAACTAATTTCTAATATTGATTTTAAGAAAGGATGGATAGTAATGGTAACGAAAAAATTTCAAGATTTAACATTGTCAGCACTTGGCATGGGAACAATGCGTCTTCCTGTATTAGATGGTGACGATACTAAGGTTGATGAGGAAAAGACAGCTGAAATGGTTGCTTATGCAATGGAACATGGAATTAACTATTATGATACAGCATGGGGATATCACGGCGGTAATTCAGAACTTGTTATGGGCAGGGTTTTAAGTAAATACCCACGTAACAGCTTTTATCTTGCCACCAAGTTTCCAGGATATGACCTTTCAAATATGGATAAAGTGGAAGAAATATTTGAAAAACAATTAGAGAAGTGCCAGACAAAGTATTTTGATTTTTATCTATTTCACAATGTCTGTGAGATAAATATTGATGCTTACCTTGACAGAAAATATGGTATATATGAGTATCTGTTGGAGCAGAAAAAGAATGGGCGTATACGCCATCTGGGCTTTTCTGCACATGGAAGCTGTGAGGTAATGGAGCGCTTCTTAAAAGCGTATGGTGAAAGAATGGAATTTTGTCAGATACAGTTAAATTATATTGACTGGTCATTCCAAGATGCAAAGGCAAAAGTTGAATTATTATCTAAATACAATATTCCAGTATGGGTTATGGAGCCGCTGCGTGGCGGAAAGCTTGCAAAATTGCCAGAGGATGCAGAAAGAAAATTAAAAGGAATAAGACCTGATGAAGGTATTCCAGCGTGGGCATTTCGTTTCTTGCAAAGCATTAAAGGTGTAACAATGATACTTTCTGGAATGTCAAACTTTGAGCAGACACAGGATAATATTAAAACATTTGAAACTGATAAGCCTTTATCTGATGAAGAGATGAAATCATTATTAGAAGTTGCAGGTGGTATGCTGCATAACAGCCTTCCATGCACAGCCTGTCATTATTGCACCAGCCACTGTCCAAAGGGGCTTGATATACCTACTCTTATAGAGCTTTATAATGAACATAACTTTACTGGCGGTGGATTCTTAGCACCAATGGCTGTTATGGCAATGCCAGAAGAAAAACGCCCATCAGCATGTGTTGGCTGCCGCAGTTGTGAAGCAGTCTGTCCACAGCAGATTAAAATATCAGAGGCAATGAGTGATTTTGCAGCAAAGCTTGCAGCAAATCCTTTTTAAAGTTTAAAAAGAGTTTTACAACAATAGCATTAGAAAAATATTTTTTTGAAAAATTGATTTCTTTATGGTAAAATTAAGTAGATTTTGGTAAAAACAAAAGTGCCCATTGACAGGCAGAAACGGAGGCAGTAATGGATTACAAAAATGCAGGTGTAGACATTGAGGCAGGTTACAAAGCTGTAGAACTTATGAAAAAGCATATAGACAGTACTATGCGTAGTGAAGTTCTTACAGGTATTGGCGGCTTTTCAGGCGCATTTTCAATGACACCTTTTAAGGACATGGAAGAACCTGTGCTTGTATCAGGTACAGACGGTGTAGGAACTAAGCTTAAAATTGCTTTTGCAATGGACAAGCACGATACTGTTGGCATTGACTGTGTTGCAATGTGTGTAAATGATATTGCGTGCGCTGGAGGTGAACCATTATTTTTCCTTGACTATATAGCATGTGGCAAAAATGAACCAGAAAAGATTGCTAGTATTGTAAGTGGTGTTGCAAAAGGATGTTGTCAGGCAGGGGCTGCGCTTATTGGTGGTGAAACTGCTGAAATGCCAGGATTTTATCCTAAAGATGAGTATGACCTTGCTGGTTTTGCTGTTGGCATTGTAGACCGCAAAAATATGATTACAGGCGAAAGCATTATATCAGGTGATGTAATTATAGGCATTATGTCATCAGGGATTCACAGCAATGGTTTCTCACTTGTGCGCAGGGTGTTTGACACTAGAAAAGAAAGCCTTGGCAGAACTTATGAATCGCTTGGTGGAAAAAGTATTGGTGAAACTTTGCTGGAACCTACCATTATATATGTCAAAGCCCTGCGTGCTGTTAAAGAGGGTGGCATAGATATAAAAGGCTGTTGTCATATTACAGGCGGTGGATTCTATGAAAATGTACCACGTATGCTGCATGATGGCGTACATGCACAAATACAGGCTGACAGTTACGAAGTGCCTCCTATATTTAATATGCTTGCGGAAGATGGAAATATCTCAAAAGATATAATGTATAACACATTTAACATGGGTATCGGAATGATGCTTGCAGTAAATGAAGCTGACGCAGATAAGACTGTAGAGCTTATAAACAGCTCAGGGCAAAAAGCCTGTATTATAGGCAGAATAACAGAGGGGCAAAAAGGTGTGACATTAGTATAAGTAATAATCAGAAAGGTATGGTATTATTATGCAAAAGATTGCTGTATGTGTTTCTGGTGGTGGGACAAATCTTCAGGCGATTATTGACAGTATAGCCGATGGCACTATTAAAAACACAGAGATAGCTGTAGTAATTAGTAATAAAGCTAATGCATTTGCGCTTGAACGTGCAAAGAAAGCTAATATTTCCAGCATATGTATAAACCCAAAGGAATATGCAGATAAAAAACAGTTTGCTGCTGCAATGATAGATACATTTAAAGAATATAATATTGATCTGGTAGTGTTTGCTGGTTATCTTGTGGTTGTCCCAGACGAGATAATTAAAGAATACAGGAACCGTATTATAAACATACACCCATCACTTATCCCAGCACACTGTGGCATGGGGTATTATGGGCTTAAAGTCCATGAAAGCGTGCTTGCGGCAGGCAATAAAGTGACAGGGGCTACTGTACATTTTGTAGATGAAGAAGCAGACCATGGGCCAATAATTTTACAAAAAGCTGTAGAGGTACAAGAAGGCGATACACCAGAAATTCTTCAAAAACGTGTAATGGAGGAGGCGGAGTGGAAAATTTTGCCTATGGCCATTAATTTAATTGGAGAAGGAAAGGTATATATAAAAGATAATATTGCGCATATTAGTTAGGCAGAGGAGGCTTTTAAATGAAAGTTTTAATAGTTGGAAGTGGTGGGCGTGAGCACGCCATTGCGTGGAGCGTCTCACGAAGCAAAAGGGTAGATAAAATTTATTGTGCTCCAGGTAACGGCGGCATATCTGAGATTGCAGAGTGTGTTGGTATAGCAGCTATGGAGTTTGACAGACTTGCAGATTTTGCACAGGATAATGAAATAGACCTTACAATAATTGGTATGGACGACCCACTTGTGGGCGGTATTGTAGATGTATTTGAAGAGCGTGGATTAAGAGTATTTGGACCACGGAAAAATGCAGCGATAATTGAGGGTTCTAAGAGCTTTTCAAAAGACCTTATGAAGAAGTATAATATACCTACATGTCATTATGAAACATTTACATCACCAGAAGAAGCTCTTTTATATCTGGAGAATGTAACATTTCCTATTGTATTGAAAGCAGATGGGCTTGCACTTGGAAAAGGTGTGTTAATATGCAATAGTCTTAAAGAGGCAGAAGATGGCGTTACGACAATTATGCTTGACAAGCAATTTGGTGATGCAGGGGACACAATAGTAATTGAAGATTTTATAACAGGAAAAGAGGCTTCTGTGCTGTGTTTTTGTGATGGCACTCATATTAAACCTATGACAAGTGCACAAGACCACAAGCGTGCAAAAGATGGTGATAAAGGCTTAAATACAGGCGGTATGGGTACATTTTCACCTAGTCCGTTTTATACAGAGGAGATACAAAAATTCTGTGAAGAGAAAATTTATCAGCCTACAATGGATGCTATGAAAGCAGAAGGAAGAGACTTTACTGGAATACTTTTTGTAGGTCTTATGCTAACTGAGGAAGGACCTCGTGTTCTTGAGTATAATGCAAGATTTGGCGACCCAGAGGCACAAGTAGTGCTTCCACGAATGAAAAATGATATAATTGATGTAATTGATGCGTGTATAGATGGAAAACTTGATACTATAGATTTAGAGTTTGAAGACAACGCTGCTGTATGTGTTGTGCTTGCGTCAGACGGCTATCCAGAACACTATGAAAAAGGAAAACTTATAACAGGGCTTGAAAATTTTGAAGGAAAAGATGGCTATTATGCATTTCATGCTGGAACGAAAAAAACAGATGAAGGCATTGTGACAAACGGCGGCAGAGTTCTTGGCATTACAGCAAAGGGAAAAAACCTTAAAGAAGCAAGGGAAAATGCTTATAAAGCAACAGAATGGGTGGAATTTGACAATAAATATATGCGCAGCGATATTGGAAAAGCTATTGATATAATAACAGAATAACAGGAGGAAAGAAAAAGATATGTATTCATTTGATGAAGTTAAAAATTTTGACCCAGAGATAGCACAAGCTATTGAATTGGAAACAGGAAGACAGAGAGACAATATTGAACTTATTGCTTCTGAAAATCTTGTAAGCAAGGCTGTTATGGCAGCTATGGGAAGTACCCTTACAAACAAATATGCAGAGGGTTATCCAGGCAAAAGGTATTATGGCGGCTGTCAGTATGTAGACATTGCGGAAAATCTGGCAAGAGATAGAGCGATGGAGCTTTTTGGCTGCACATATGCCAATGTACAGCCACATTCAGGCGCACAGGCAAATATGACTGTATTTTTTGCACTGATGGAGCCTGGTGACACATTTATGGGTATGAATCTTGACCATGGCGGACACTTGACACATGGAAGTCCTGTAAACCTTTCAGGCAAATATTTTAACTGTGTTCACTATGGTGTAAATGATGAAGGATTTATTGACTATGACGAAGTAGAAAAGATTGCAAAAGACTGCAAGCCAAAGTTAATTATAGCTGGTGCAAGTGCATATGCACGTAAAATTGACTTTAAGCGTTTCCGTGAAATTGCAGATAGTGTAGGTGCTTATCTGATGGTTGATATGGCACATATTGCAGGACTTGTCGCTTCTGGTTATCATGAAAGCCCAATTCCGTATGCACATGTAACCACAACTACTACACATAAAACACTCCGTGGCCCACGTGGAGGAATGATACTTGCAAGTAAGGAATTTGCAGAAGAGCACAAGCTTAATAAGGCATTATTCCCTGGAATACAGGGTGGTCCGCTTATGCATGTTATTGCAGCAAAAGCCGTATGTTTTAAAGAAGCACTTGAGCCTTCATTTAAGGAATATGGTAAAAACATTATTGACAATGCACAGGCACTTTGCAAAGGACTTATTAACAGGGGAATAAAAATAGTTTCAGGTGGCACAGATAACCATCTTATGCTTGTAGACCTTGCTGATAAGGGGCTTACAGGTAAAGAAGTTGAAAAGTGGCTTGATGATGCACACATCACATGTAACAAAAACACAATACCAAACGACCCACAGTCACCATTTGTTACAAGTGGTATACGTCTTGGCACAGCCGCAATTACAACAAGAGGGTTTAAGACAGATGATACAGACAAAGTAGCAGAAGCAATAGCAATGGTTATTGCTGACCCAGAAGGAAATAGGGCAAAAGCAACAGAAATTGTCAAATCATTGACAGACAAATATCCATTGTATGAATAAAGGTGCTGGTAATTCCAGCCGTTGAAAATCCCTCGCTGTATGCGAGGGATAATTGCAATATTAGAATAGATTATAGCGTAAACTAAATATAATTGAAGGAATCAAAATGAAAAAAATAATTTTAAGTGCAGATAATAATTTAAAGTTATACTCTGTACCAGATGAAGTAGCAGATGACCTAGGCAAATACAGCTTTGAATTTAATCAATGGCTATTTCAAAGTCCTTATGCTGAAAAATATCGCAAACAAGGAATTAGTAATGATAAAACATATATATATGTTGTTTATAATGAAAAGGATTTTATAGAATACCTTAACCAGTGGATATTTCCAGATAATCCTTCTGTTTTTATTGAAAATATATGCGAATTTAATGAGAAAATTCCAGACAAGTATGCTGCATATCAATGGTATAATTTTTAGTAATGCCAAAAAATGGAATTGGCAAAGAATTATTACTTTGGAGAATAATGTTTTATTTTATATAGATTAATACATAGTGGAGGGTATAATGAATATAAGAAAAGCAATAAAACAAGATATACCACAAATAGAGAATTTATTATATCAAGTACAAAAAATTCATTCAGATAAAAGACCTGATATTTTTAAGTCTGGCGGACAAAAGTATACAACAGAGGATTTAATACATATATTGGAAGACAGCAATAAGCCAATATATGTTGCAGAAAAAAATGATATAATAAAAGGATATGCATTCTGTATATTTAAACAGCATGAAACTACTTCAATGACTAATATAAAAACATTATATATAGATGATTTATGTGTATCAGAGAATGTAAGGGGACAAGGGATTGGTTTAGAAATATATAATTATGTCCTTGAGGTTGCAAAACAGAGCAAATGCTACAATGTTACACTAAATGTCTGGGCTTGCAATGAATCTGCTAAAAAATTTTATGATAAATGTGGGCTGCAAATTCAAAAATTTGGCATGGAACAGATAGTAGGAGAGTGATACTGGTGGATAAATTAAAGAAAAAATTGAGCGGGGGGGGGTATTGGTTAATAAGCATATCTGTTCTTTATATAGCATTTTTTGTGATAAATTATTTTACACCTGCACTTGCAGATGATTTTTATTATATGAGACATTTAGGGTTTGGTTTAAGTGAAGAGATAAATAGTTTATCTGTATTGGTACGGTCAATAACAGCTTTTTATAAGTCATGGGGTGGAAGGTTTATAGGATATGCATTAATGGTTTTTTTTAATATTATTCCACCAGTAGTTTTTGATTTATTAAATTCATTGGCATATGTGCTATTAGTATATTTAATATATAAGATTTGCAATCTTGGAAAAAAATCAAACTTAAAATTATTTTTACTGGTAAATATATTTATATGGTTGTTTGTTCCTGATTATGGACAGGTAATGTTTTGGACTGCTGGTTCAGCTAATTATTTATATCCAGCCATTTTTGCACTGTTGGTGCTACTGATATTCCGAAAATACACATTAGAAAGTGGCAATTATTTTAAGAGCATCTGGTGGGTTGTGCCAGCTTTATTACTTGGCTTTATAGCAGGCGCAGGAATGGAAAATATTAGTGGTGGAATGATTGTTATTTTAACACTGTATATAATTTATTTTTATAAAAACAAAGAAAAGAAAATACCATTAAATCTTGCAATAGTCAGTCTGTATACAGGGTGCATTATTGGTTTTTTAGTGCTTTTTTTCGCACCAGGAAACAGTGCAAGAGCAGGGGCACAAGAAAGTGTAGGTTTTATTTTTAAATGCTTTATTGCGTGCTATTACTGGATATTTTTTGGACTTGGAATTTTTATGGTAATGCTAGTTCTTATCTGGTGTGGATATAAAAAATTTTTTACTATAAAACGCTCTGAAATGGCGCAGTCATATATTTATTATATTGCTTCAATTTTATCAGCTTTTTGTCTTATTCTTACACCTACTATTGCAGAACGTGCATGGTTTATATCTACAGTATATGGAGTAGTTGCAGCAGGAATGCTTTTTGCCAGTGCAGACGATAGGCAGAAAGAAGAATTAGAAAAAAATAGTAAAAAAATTAGCTCTGTTAAAATGATTTCATTTATTATAACGGTATGTGGATGTATTTTCTGCCTTGTGTCAATAGCTGATACCGCAATATGTTCATATGAAATGCATAAGCAGTCAGTACAGCGAGGAGAATATATTTTAGAACAAAGGGCAGCAGGAAATATGGATATATCTGTGCCAATAATTTCTTACAAATATCCATTCCGTTCAAAACATGATGCATTAAGTGGACTGTCTGATATTACAGAAGACAGCAGTTACTGGATTAACCAAGCTCTAGCAGGATATTATGGCGTAAATACTATTACGGGTTATACTCAATAATGTTAGAAATATTTGAAAATTAGGAGGAAAAAAAGTGAAAACAATATTAAATACTAAAAACGCACCAGAGGCAATCGGACCATATTCACAGGGAATTGACACAGGAAAACTTATGTTTCTTTCTGGTCAGATTCCTATTTGTCCGACAGAGGGTAAAATCATAGCGACAGATATTGAAGGGCAGACAAAACAAGCCTTAGAGAATGTAAAAGCAATTTTAGAGTCATGTGGCTGTACTATGGATAATGTAGTAAAAACAACAGTGTATCTTAAAGACATTAACGATTTTGTAAAGATGAATGAGGTCTATAAAGAATTTTTTAAAGAAGGAAATTATCCAGCAAGGTCAGCGGTACAAGTAGCAGCACTTCCAAAAGATGCATTAGTAGAAGTTGAAGTAATTGCACTTAGAGAATAGCGTCTAAAAATCTGGTGACATGCAGACTCTTGAAAGGGGTACGCAGTATGGGAAGATTTGTAAATCCTGATAACAGTGCATTTCAAGTTGCATTAAATTCAGAAATATATATTGATAAAACTGGTCTTATTGAATATACAAATAAAGTGTTAGATACAAAACAGGCATTTATTTGTAACAGCAGACCACGCCGTTTTGGAAAATCAATTACGGCAGATATGCTTGCTGCGTATTATAGCAGAGGTTGTGATTCTTTGCAGATGTTTTCTAATTTGGCAATAAGTGAGAATGATACATTTAAAGAGCATTTAAATAAATATGATGTTATACACATTGATGTGCAGTGGTGTATGATGGACGCAGGCTCTGCAAATGCTACTGTTGATTATATTAATACTAATCTTTCAGCAGAATTAAAAGAAATTTATTCTGAAATTAAGTTTGATAATGTTCATACAGCTTGTGGTATCATGTCTTGTATAACTGCTGCCACAGGCAAAAAATTTGTTGTTATTGTTGATGAATGGGATGTTTTAATTCGTGATGAAGCCACGAATCAATCTGTGCAGGAAGAATATATTAATTTTTTACGTGGAATGTTTAAGGGAACTGAACCTACAAAATTTATCCATCTTGCATATCTTACTGGTATTTTGCCAATTAAAAAAATTAAAACACAGTCAGCACTAAATAATTTTGACGAATTTACTATGCTTGATGCCCGAGTATTTTCTCAATATATTGGATTTACAGAAAGTGAAGTTAAGACGCTCTGTAAAAAATATAATAAAAATTTTTATGAAGTCAAACGCTGGTATAATGGATATCTTCTTGCAGGTTATCAGGTATATAACCCTAAAGCAGTTGTTGATGTTATAAGGTGGAATAAATTTCAAAGTTATTGGTCAAGTACAGGAACATATGAATCTATTGTTCC
>DESG01000114.1:29538-43747 GCA_002361175.1 Lachnoclostridium sp. UBA3320
ATGTAATGACTTCTTTGATTCATCTAGGCTATCTTGCCTATAACCAAAAAAATCAAGAGGCATTTATTCCAAATGAAAAAATTCGCATTGAGCTTTTAGAACAGTTCGTGAAATGCTGACAGGAAGGAGATTTGCTGATTTTGTATTTATTCCAAAGCCAGAATATGTGGAAGAATATCCGTCTGCATTTGAACAATACACAGGTAATATATTGCTTGTAGGAATTAGTTATGATAAAAAAAATAAAGAACATCAATGTGTAATTGAGGAGTTAGTTAAGTGAAAGGAAAAAATTAAATACTTGTCTCTTGCTATTAATCTGTATGTAAGTGGATTGTGGCAAGGGACATTTTTTATTAATGTTACGATATTTTTTATGAAAATAACTGAAAAAAAACTATAATTGCACAATTCATGTTATAATGCTATTAACAATTATGAGGAGGTTTTTATCTATGAAAAGAGATATAAGTATGTTAATTAAAGAAATGACTTTGGAAGAAAAAGCTGGCATGTGTTCGGGGCTTGATTTCTGGCATCTTAAAGGGGTGGAAAGGCTTGGCATTCCAAGTGTAATGGTAAGTGATGGACCTCATGGACTTAGGAAACAAGATGATTCAGGCGACCACTTGGGGATTAATGACAGTATAAAGGCTGTATGTTTTCCACCAGCGTGCCTTAGTGCTTGTTCTTTTGACAGAGAACTTATTAAAGAAATGGGTATTCAAATTGGAAAGGAAGCACAGGCTGAAAATTTATCGGTAATGCTTGGACCAGCGGTTAATATTAAACGTTCTCCGCTTTGTGGAAGAAATTTTGAGTATTATTCAGAAGACCCATATCTTTCAGGTGAAATGGCTGTTGCTTGTATACAGGGAATCCAGTCACAAGGTGTAGGTACATCTATTAAACATTTTGCGGCAAATAACCAAGAGTACAATAGACTTAGCTGTTCATCAGAAGTGGACGAGCGTACACTAAGAGAGATTTATTTTCCTGCATTTGAAACAGCGGTAAAAAAAGCACAGCCAAAGACTGTGATGTGTTCTTACAATATGATTAATGGGGTTTATTCTTCTGAAAATCCATGGCTTTTAACTGATGTACTCCGTGATGAATGGGGCTTTAAAGGATATGTTATGTCAGACTGGGGTGCAGTAAATGAGCGTGTAGCAGGACTAAAAGCAGGACTTGAGCTTGAAATGCCGTCATCAAATGGAACTGGTGACATGGAGATTATAAATGCTGTAAAAGATGGTACGCTTGATGAGGCTGTGCTTGACAGGGCTGTGGAAAGAATTTTAAATGTTGTCTTTGATTATATTGACAACAGGCATAACGAGAAACTAGAACTTGAAGCAGACCACGAAGAAGCAAAACACATTGCCTGTGAGTCTATGGTGCTTCTTAAAAATGAAGAAATGCTTCCATTAAAGAAGGAAGAGAAGGTTGCATTTGTTGGGGGATTTTTTAAGACACCACGTTATCAGGGTGGCGGTAGCTCACATATTAACAGCTTTAAAGTTGATAGTGCATGGAACTGTTTGAACGGAGAGAAAAATGTAACTTATGTTGAAGGCTTTTCTGCTGTAGATGATGTGTATGACGAAAATCTTGCAAAAGAAGCTTGCGAAGCTGCAAAGAATGCAGACAAGGTAGTTATTTTTGCAGGACTTCCTGACTCTTTTGAATCAGAGGGCTATGACAGGAAGCATATGCACCTTCCAGATTGCCAGAATAGGCTTATAAGTGAAATTGCTAAGGTACAGCCAAATCTTGTAGTTGTACTGCATAATGGTTCTCCTGTGGAAATGCCATGGCTTTCTTATGCAAAGGCTATTCTTGAGGCTTATCTTGGAGGACAGGCAGGAGGAAGTGCTGTTGCTGCTATTTTGTATGGTGATGTCAATCCTTCTGGAAAGCTTGCGGAGACTTTCCCTTATAAACTTGCTGATAATCCATCTTATTTTAACTTTGCCTGCCCTAAAAAAGTAGAATATCACGAAGGGTTATATGTTGGTTACAGATATTATGATAAAAAAGAAATGAATGTAGCATTTCCTTTTGGACATGGGCTGTCTTATACAACATTTGAATATAGCAATATAAGACTTAGTGCAGATAGAATTACAGAAAAAGATACAGTTAAAGTATCACTGGATATTAAAAATACTGGTGATGTAGCTGGTAAAGAGGTTGTGCAGATATATGTTAAAGACAATACTGGTGTATGTTCACGTCCTGTAAAGGAACTAAAAGGGTTTGAGAAAGTATACCTTGAGCCAGGTGAGACAAAGACTGTTGAAATCTGCCTTGACAGCCGCAGTTTTGCATGGTATAGCACAGATATTAATGGTTGGTTTACAGGAAGTGGGGAATATGAAATTTTAGCTGGAGCTTCTTCAAGAGATATAAGACTTAGTGCAGTACTAAATATTGAGAGTTCACAGATACTTCCTTTAAACCTTAATATAAATACTACGATTGGAGAATTAATGTCCAACGATAAGACAAAAAAATATGCCATTAAATTCCAGAGACAGCTGGACACATTTTTTAATGGTCTTGATGATACAGATATACAAAAAGAGGATGCTCAAGAAGAGGATAAAGCGGTAGGGGATGAAATGTCAGAAGCGACTACTGCTTCAACACCATTACGCAACCTTGTAGGATTTGGAATTTATAAAAAAGAAGAAATGCTTGCACTGATTGAAGAAATAAAAATAGAAAATATATAAACAGGAGGGTTCAAATGAAGCAGACAAAATGGAATGATTCATGGAAGTTCTGGGTGGACAAAGATTCTTTTGCATTGGTTTGGAATATTCCAGAGGAGGCTAAAGAGGTTACATTGCCGCATGATGCAATGATTATTCAGCCAGCAAACCCAGACAGCGCAAACGGAGGGAATACAGGTTTTCGTGATGGAGGAGTTTATACATATGTTAAAATGCTGTATGCACCAGAGGAGTACAGAGACCGTACTGTTATGTTAAAGTTTGAAGGGGTTTATATGAATGCATTTGTCTATGTCAATGGGCAGCTTGCTGCTAAAAACCCATTTGGATATTCTACATTTTTTGTAAAGTTGGATAATTTCCTTGAGTATGGCAAAGAAAATGAAATACGTGTCTATGCTCGTGCTGGAGCTATGCCAAACAGCCGCTGGTATTCAGGTGCAGGAATTTACAGAGATGTATATCTGCTTGAATCAGGGCTTACATATCTTGTTCCAGAGGGTGTACAGGCAGAAACAGAAGATGCTGATGACAAAATGGCAGTTGTTAATATAAAAACAGAAATTAAGAACCGAAAAGCTAATACTGAAAAATTGGTGCTTGAAACTAGTATTGAAGATGCCAGTGGCAATGTGGCTGCAAGGTGTAATAGTACCTTTGTACTGATGGAATCAGAGGAGCGCAAAGTATCACAGCGCATAGTAGTGCCAGAGCCAAAGCTTTGGAGTGCAGAAACACCAGACCTTTATACTATAGTAAGTAAAATTTATAATGATAGTGGAAAACTTTTAGATGAAAATAGAAGTACTTTTGGCATACGTACTCTAAAACTTGACGCAAAGAGAGGTTTAAGAGTTAATGGAAAGACTATAAAACTGCGTGGTGCATGTGTGCATAGTGACAGTGGACTTCTTGGAAGTGCAACATATGACGATGCACATTTTCGTCAGATAAAAATGCTTAAAGAGGCAGGTTTTAACGCAATTCGCATCTCACATAATCCTGCTGCCCCTGCTTTACTTCGTGCCTGTGATACACTTGGCATGTATGTTATGGACGAAACTTTTGATATGTGGAACAGGCTTAAATCACATTATGACTATGGACTTTATTTTAATGAGTGGTGGGAATCAGATGTAACTGCAATGGTACGCAAAGACTATAACTGTCCATCAGTTATACTTTACTCTGTTGGCAATGAAATACCTGAAATCGGAACAGACCATGGCGCAAAACTCTGCCATGAAATTTCTGATAAGATAAAATCTCTTGACAATACTCGTTTTACGCTTGCGTCAATTAATGGTGTCTTTGCCTGTGGTGATAAAATTGATACAATTATGCAAGATGTAGCTGCTGACCTTAATAAAGCTGGAAAAGCAGATGACAGTATCAATGTCAATGACTTTATGACATTTATGGATGGGTATATGGACGAAATAGTTGTGCATAATGCAGTAACTAAAGGTTTGGAGATGGCATGTGCAGCTACTGATATAGCAGGATATAATTATATGACAGCCAGATATGAACCTGACGGGAAAAAATATCCAGACAGAGTGATTGTCGGAAGTGAGACTTATCCACCAGAGATTGCAAGAAACTGGGAATTAGTTGAAAAACTTCCACATGTAATCGGTGACTTTACATGGACTGGCTGGGACTATATCGGTGAAGCTGGTGTAGGTATACCAGCTTATAACTGGGGCGAAGGCGGATTTGGAGCAACATTTCCAGCACAGTTAGCTTATTGTGGTGATATGGACATTACAGGCTTTAGAAGACCAGCGTCATATTTTAGGCAGATAGTATTCGGACTTAGGAAAGAACCTTATATTGCAGTACAAAATCCTTATAAATATGGACAAAAACTTATTAAAACACCATGGGTTATAAGTGATGCTACATCAAGCTGGACATTTGATGGATGTGAAGGTAAGCCAGTAATTGTAGAAGTATATGCTCCAGGCACTGAAACAGAACTTTTAAAGAATGGTGTTTCTGTAGGTAAGAAACCATCTGGAAAGGAAGCAGGGTTTAGAACTCTTTTTGAAACTACTTATGAAGAGGGAACACTGACAGCTATTGTTTATGAAAATGGTAAAGAGATTAGCAGAACAGAACTTGTATCTGCAAGGGGTGAACAAAAGCTTGTATTAATTCCAGAAGATATGCCGGAAACTAACAGCGATAGACAGCTTTATTATATACAGGTAGCTATTTGTGGTGACAATAATACAGTTGTAACGGACTGTGACCAAAAAATTGAGCTTTCTGTAGAAGGCGGTGCAGATGTTGCAGGGTTTGGCAGCGGAAATCCTAAATCAACTTATAATTATAATGAATCTATTACTGAAACATTTGGCGGCAGGGCAATGATTATTCTTAAGAAAAACGGAAATGGCAGCAGTGCAAAGATAACAGTTAAAGCAGAAAATGGCATGACTGCTGAGACAGAAATAATTTTGTAATTTGGCTGGCTATAGATAAGGGAGGCAGTAGTGCATGGAAATGGAAAAAGAATTATTATGTGTGGAACAGTGGCGTACAGTGGATATTCAAATTAGTACAGATAAAGTGTATACATCTCCATTTGAAGATGTAGATGTGTTTGGCATATTTACAGGACCAAAGGGAGAAGAGATACATCTGCTTGCATATTGGGATGGTGACGGTGTCTGGAAACTGCGTTTTGCTCCAATTTCTATTGGTATGTGGTCTTATAGGATTGAGAGTACAGATGTAGACAATGATAGTTTTTCAGGGGAAGGAAAAATAGAATGTATACCATATAAAGGCTCTCTTGCGATGTACCAGCATGGTTTTTTAAAGGTTTCATGCGACCATGATTATCTTGAATATGCAGATGGCACACCATTTTTCTGGCTGGGAGATACACATTGGACATTTGTAACAGAGGAGCGTTTTGATGAATCTAACTGTCAAAAGTATAAAAGCCAGTTCAAAGCATGTGTGGACAAACGCCTTGAGCAAAAGTTTAATGTATACCAGTGTAATTTCCGTGACGGAAAAA
Source organism: Lachnoclostridium sp. UBA3320 (assembly GCA_002361175.1). Lineage (GTDB taxonomy): Bacteria > Bacillota > Clostridia > Lachnospirales > Lachnospiraceae > Butyribacter. The sequence goes on from DESG01000114.1 coordinate 35,314, forward strand.
TCAGTGGCTTTTTTGGGAAAAATATAGACCTTATGCAGGAAACGGAAAATGGCTATATACCAAATATAAAAGAATTTCAGAATAATGTTGACAAGAAAATGAAATACCTTGCAGACTGTGGACTGCTTATTGCCGTGGGATATGCATGGGGCTATGATATGGAGCCGAATGGACTAGAGCGTTATAAGAAATTTGCAAAATATGTAGCTGCACGCTATGGTGCTTATCCAGTGGTATGGACACTGGCTGGCGAACTTCCTGGATATATGGGAGACTTGGAGCTGAATGTACGCAAGTGGAATGAGGTGGCGAAAGAAGGTGCAAAATGGAGTGCATACCACAACCTTATGTCTGCACACTTGGCATGTGACCGTCCATTTCCAAAGATTTATGAAAATGAGCCATGGTTTGACTTTGCAATGAGCCAGGCTGGACATGGTGATTTTGACATGGGACAGTCTATGTATGCAGAATTTAAAGAAATGTATAAAGGACATCCTGTGCTTGAAAGTGAGGCAACTTATGAAGGCGCAATGTCTAACGAATACACTTCTCGTATTATTACAGCAGCAATGATGAGAAGGCTTGCGTATCTTATTATACAAAGCGGCGGTTGTGGCTATTCTTATGGCTGTAATGGTATATGGGAATTACAGTGGGAAGCAGGTGTAGGTGGCATCGGTTGGGGAGATATGGCATGGTGGGACGGACTAGAGCTTCCAGGTGCTAACCAGCTTACAATATTTAGAGACTTCTACGAGTCTGTAGAATGGTATAAGTTGAAACCTCTTTCAAAAGAAGTGGCACAGACAAAATCATTTTTTATGGAAGCATCTAATCGCACGCAGATATTTTTTACAGGTGATGAAAAATTGCATACAATCGTTGGTTATATGTCTGAAACCGCAATGCGCAGCTTTGTAATTAAAGGAGTAACTGCCAAAGCGTATAAGTGCTGGTTTATGAATCCTGAAGATGGCACAAGAACAGAAAATAAAGAACTTATTTATCCAATAGATGGGGTAATTGAGTACAATTCTAATGACCAGTTTGCCAATAGGAAAGATATGCTTGTGGTATTAGAGGCAGTGGAAGTTGAAACAAATGCAAGTTGAAAATAGGGATATGAAAATATATGGACATTGTATTACTTTTATTAAAACAGAACCTAGTCATGGCAGTATATCTGATTATTGGCTATTTCCTGTTTAAGAAAAAGCTTGTGGGGCGTGAGGGAAGTGCAGATATAGGCAGGATGCTGCTTTACATAGTAATGCCTGTTGCAGTGCTTAAATCTTATATTACGGAATTTTCTATTGAAAAGTTGGAGGGACTTGCTGTGTCATTTATAATTGCAGCTTTGTCCCTGCTACTCTCAATTATTGTCAGCCGCATTGCATTTAGCAAAGAACAGGGAGTTGAACGGTTCGGAACGGCATTTTCTAATGCTGGTTTTATAGGGATACCACTTGTACAGATGACACTTGGTTCTGAAGCTGTATTTTATGTATCTTCATTTGTAGCACTTTTAAATATCCTGCAATGGACTTATGGTATATTTACAATGGCAGGTGACCGCAGCGCAATAAGCTTTAAAAAAATACGAACGAATCCGATTGTGCTTAGCTTTATTGCAGGACTTGTGCTATTCTTTCTCCCTATATCCTTGCCAGAGTCTATAAACAGTATTGTAGTAACTATAGCCTCAATGAATGGACCTCTGGCAATGATTGTGCTGGGTGTATATCTGGCACAGATTCCGCTGCAAAGCATTTTTACAGATAAAACGGCATATAAGTGCAGTTTGTTTCGCTTGGTGGTAATACCAGTGCTTACAATTATACTGATGATGGTATTTCCATCAAAATATCTGACAGTGAAACTTACAGTGCTCATTGCGGCAGCAGCTCCTGCTGGGTCAAATGTAGCAGTATTTGCACAACTTTATGGAAAGGATTACACGGCAGCAGTAAAAGAAGTATGCCTTAGCACTCTTTTGTGTATAGTAACAATGCCAATAATAATTGGAATAGCAAATTATATTTTATAGATATTTTGATTTTAAGTGAGGTTATTTATGGACAATTTTGAAGAATTTATGAAAAATGAACAAATGGGAAAGATTGAAAAATTCCGCTATCTGAATGAAAGTGCAAAGAAAGGAGAGACTCTTTTTACAGGCTCTTCTTTGATGGAGCATTTTCCAATTAATGAACTTCTTATGGATTATGGCATGGAAAATGTTATCTATAACCGTGGGATTGGTGGTTTTAAAACTGATGATATGCTAGAACATATGGAAGAGCAGATTTTTGGAACAGAACCATCTAAGATTTTTATAAATATCGGTACTAATGATATCGGTGCGCCAGACTACAAACTTGAGGTGCTGATGGAAAAGTATGAGAAAATTTTAACACAGATAAAAGAGCGGCTGCCTGAGACAGAAGTATATATGATGGCTTATTATCCAGTTAATGAAGTTGATAAAGTTCCAGAAGGTGAGTGGGGCAAGACGTTATTTGCTACAAGGACAAATGAAAATATCGCACTTGCAAACAAGGAAGTGGAAAAACTTGCCGATAAAATGGGATATCACTACATTGATGTAAGCGAAGGACTGAGAGATGAAAACGGACGTTTAAAAAAGGAGTTTACTATTGAAGGAATCCATATGTATGCTAATGGATACAGGGTGATACTTAAAAATATGAAGCCTTATCTTTAAAGTTAGTTTATAGTTTGTATCAGAAAAAACTGGATTGTCTATGTGAAAAATTTAGACAATCCGTTTTTTATATAAGATTTTTATTGCTATTCTGGTTTACTATAAAAGAAAAATGAGAAACTAGTTCCTCTGCCTATTTCACTTGTACATATTATTTTTATTCCATGTCTTATAGCTATCTGATTTGCTATGGAAAGGCCAAGACCACTTCCGCTTTTGTTTTGGTTTGATTGTTCTTTATAAAAACGGTCAAATATATATGGAATGTCTTCCTCGGGAATGCCTTTTCCATAGTCTGAGATTGTAATTATACATTCATTTTGTGTTGTTTCCATTTTAATATCAATAGACTGGTCTGGTAAAGAAAATTTTATAGCATTATCTATTACTATAATAAACATCTGCCGTATTCTTCCATAGTCTCCAAAAAAAGGGAAAGGATGATTATTTTGGCTTAAATTAATAACTATATTTTTCTTAGATGCAAGACGTTGCATGGAGCGTACAGCTTCAGACAGTACACTGGTAATATCTATTCTAGATTTTTCTATCTGGAAATTTGTATTTTGCAGCCTGGAAATTTCCAGTAAATCATTTACAAGACGCTGTAGCTGGGAAATATCAGTAAGCATCTGTTTAAAATATTCCTTTACTTCATCTGGCTTGGTGACAAGTCCTTCATTCAGCACTTCTAAAGACCCCTTTATAACAGTAACAGGTGTCCTTAATTCATGTGAAATATTTGATATAAAATCCTGCCGCATTTTATCAAGCTCTTTTCGTTCTGATTCAGCTTCAGAAAGCCGTAATGATAATTCATCAATATTATTGGCAAGTGTACCGATTTCATCATTTTGCGTAATGCCAGTATGTACTGCATAATTACCTTTTATAATTTGCCCAGTAACATTACTCATAACTTGTAAAGGTTTTATAAAATGGTGTGCCAAAAGAACAGAAAGGGCAGTTGCAAATAAAAGGGCTGCTAAAATACAAAATACCAAAATAAGGACACCATCTTTCTGTGCCTGTTCCATTCCATCTACCGGACTGTGCAGCAAAAGGGCTGCATATATATCACCATTTGCATTTTTTACAGGAACACCAGTTGTTATACTATGAATACCAAGCAATGGGCTAAATTGTTGACTGGAAACAGTATTGTCCATAAATATCTGGCTTATTAATTCTTCTGCCCCTTCTGGAAGATTGTCATATGATAATGAGCTGTTATGGTGTCCCGTTTCAATTATCTGAGCTTTTTCATCTACTAGCCATACCTTGCTCATAGCAATGTCATCAATAAACCTTAAATAAGCGCCATACCCTCCGCCCATGCCAGGACCACGATGGTTTGTTTTTCTAAATTGTGATAGAGTATCTGCAATAGAAAGTGCACGTATTTTTAAATCTTGTTCATGTATACTGGCTGTATGCCATTTAAACAAAGCCTGGAATAAAGCACCCACAATTACAGAAAAAATTAATAATACAACTGAAAAATATCCAATAAGGCGTTTTGTAATTTTATATTTCATTATTTATACCCTCAAATTTATAACCCATTCCCCATATAGTTTTAATCTGCCAGCTTTTGTGTTCAAATGCATCTAATTTAGCACGAAGCCTTTTTATATGGCTGTCTACAGTGCGGTTGTCACCATAATAATCATATCCCCACAGACTATTTAAAAGATTGTCCCTTGAAAAAATTTTGCCTTTGTTTTCTAATAACAACCAGAGTATCTCTATTTCCTTTTTTGTCAGTACAATCTGGTGTCCGTCAATAGAAACAAAACCTCTGTCCAGACAAACTTTCAGATTGTCATAAGAAAGATATTCTGAAGAATTTTGTTCTGTACGTTCAAGCCGCCTCAAAACAGCCCTTACACGTGCCATTACTTCATCACCTGAAAATGGTTTGACAATATAGTCATCTGCACCGATATCAAGTCCCATAATACGTTCAAAATCTTCACCTCTTGCGGTTATCATAATAATTGGGACATTAGATACTTTGCGTATTTCACGGCAGACTTCAAATCCATCCTTTTTTGGCATCATGACATCAAGCAATATTATTTCAAAATGTTCTTGATTAAAATATTTAATAACTTCATTGCCATCATATGCAACCACAGGTTCAAACCCTTCTTTTTTGGCAAATTCACTTAATATTTTTGTAATTTGTACATGGTCATCAGCAATTAAAATTTTATCCATAATAATAATTCCTTTCTATAAAAATAAATAAGAAAAATGTTTTTTATATGACATATTTTCTTTGATTTTATCATAAAACCGTTCAGAAAAAAACACATTTTCGTCATAACTGGAAATTATTGTATAATTACAGTCGTAAACAAAATAAGTAAAATCAAGGAGGTAATATTCAATGAAAAAATTCAAAAGTATTCTTTTTATTGTGGCTGTATTATTAATTTTCCAGGCTGGTTCTATATCTGCAATGGCAGCAAGTGGTAAAACACCAGCAGATATTGTTGCAGCGCTTACTGGAAGAAGCGTTGAAGATGTAATCCAAGAGAGGATGGATACAGGAAAAACGTATGGAAGAATTGCTAAAGACAGTGGTAAACTAGACGAATTTAAGGAAGAATGTCTTGAGTTAAAAGCAAAAATTTTAAAAGAAAATGTTGCAGATGGTCTTCTTTCACAGGCAGAGGCAGACAGTATTTTGGCAGCAATCAAAGCAAATCAGGCGTTCTGTGACGGAAGTGGTTATGGATGCGGCAGAAATCAGGGCTATGGACATGGTAAAAACCAAGGCTATGGAAGAGGTTGCTACGGAATGGGAAAGTGTAGAAATCTTTTATAAAAAAAACGGATTGTTCATATAAAAAATTTGAACAATCCGTTTTGTAGTATAATGCTTTATAAATGGTCAATTTTAAATGAATGTAAACACGAACATTGATAACCGTATATAGATGGCTGTGTCAATAAATTATATGCAAAAACCAGCTCTGACGATTAAAAATTATCTATGCCAATAAGGCTGAATAGTAACAATTAAAATCTCCTTTATACAGTTATACTGTTGCAAAAAGGATAACTATATGTTATACTGTATCAAACAGGAACATAAGTTCATTTTTAATTGAAATAGCAGAACAGGAGGAAGTAATTATGAAAACTAGAATGGATTTTGTAACTAATTCAAGCAGCAGCAGTTTTATACTTGCACGTAAGCCTGGTATGAGTGAAAAACAAAAGGAAGCCGTTATACAGTTTGTAGAGAAGGAACTTCTGGGGGAAGAAATCCTTACACCTGAAAGCACAGAGGAAGAAATACAGAAAGTATTTGAGGAAGAGGAATGGGGTTATTTTAATGAGGATAAGCAGAATGAAATAAGGGAAGCTTTAAAAAGTGGAAAATCTATTTACAGTGGCTGGGTATCTTTTGAAGAGGACTATGATTATGCAGAAATGTTTGAGAAAGTATGGAAACTTATGGAAGAAAATAGTGATGGGGATTTTGTTGCAATAGACGATGACCTTTCATATTAGAGGTATTTGTCAACTACCCATCACCTAAAGGTAATGGGCTTGTAACTGCCCAGTCGTGTTAACGGCTTACACCTCCGACCTTTGTCCCCAATAGGTATTGCTACCTAAAGTGGCGTTACATCATAGGGTGGCTGACAGCACCCTTTACAACAAAGATATACTCTGCTGTAACTGCATCAGGTACTATAATATTTCCCATGCCGTGCAGTAGGTTTTCGATACGTTTAAGATTTTACATTCACAACGGTTCGTGTGAAAAACCTCATATCTTAACTTTTCAATGTGCAAAGAGTGCCTTTAGAGCAATCGCTCCCAACGGTTTTCTCTATATATAAATAATAGCATAAGATAGTGTTTTTTGCAAGAATTTAAAAGGCTCCTCCCACCGTCTAAAGACAGTGGGTTTCCGCCTATGGCAAACGAAAGGACTTTAATTATGAAAATTAGAAAAGAAAAGGATTTTATTTCAGTCTTTGATGAATGTACAGGAAAATATATACGTACTGGGATTATAAAAAATGGAAAAGACACAGGGGAAGACCCGTTTATGTCTTCGTTTCCTGAACTTCTGGATGTTGGTATTATGGGACACTGTACACATGGCAGGACTGGTTTGTGTATGAAAGCAGGGACAGAGTGTTACCAGGATGGGTTACATGCAGAAATGGCAAACATGCCTGTTAATGATTTTAAGGAGATTGCCAGGCAGTGCAAAGGCAGGGTTTACCAGTTTGCCCTTGGTGGCTGCGGGGACCCAGACCAGCATGTGGATTTTGAGGAAATACTTCAGATTTGTTGCGGATGTGGCATTGTTCCTAATTTTACAACTTCAGGGTTTGGCATGACAGACAGCATTGCAGCTTTATGCAAAAAATATTGCGGGGCAGTAGCTGTAAGTTGGTACCGTAGCAGTTACACAACTAATGCCATAAATACACTTATCCAAGCTGGTGTGAAAACAAATATACACTATATACTTAACAGGGATTCTGTGGCGGAAGCATTGGACAGGCTGAAAAATAAAGGGTTTCCTGCGGGTATTAATGCAGTCGTATTCCTCTTGCATAAACCTGTGGGAATGGGTACAAAGGAAAAGATGGTTCCGCTGGGGGATAAACTTTTTGGGGAGTTTATAAAATATATTGGTTCTGGCAGCCTTAATTATAAGGTTGGGTTTGATTCGTGTACTGTTCCTGCACTGGTTAACCATCCTGGGAATATAAACCAGGACAGTCTTGATACGTGTGAAGGTGCCAGGTGGTCTGCTTACATATCCCCAGATATGAAAATGTTTCCATGCAGTTTTGATAACCAGGAACAGAGATGGGCAGTAGATTTAAGGACACACACTATAAAGGAAGCTTGGGAAAGCAAACAGTTTGAAAGTTTCAGGGACTGTTTGAGAAATGCATGCCCTGGTTGTGAGAAAAGAAGTGCGTGTATGGGAGGGTGTCCTATAAGGCCAGAGATTGTTATGTGTGGGAAAAAACATTCTGGTGGTAATTAAGAAGTTGGTTCTACAGATAGTGAAAAGGTTTTGTTATTTGTTAAGTTCCATAATTAAAGTCCTTTCGTTTGCCATAGGCGTAAACCCACTGTCTTTAGCTTCGTGGTAGTTCATGCAGATAGTTTAACCATATTTTACCGATTATAACCATTAACGCTGGCATTAAAAAATTACACACTGTCGTGAACTACCACAGACCGTAAAGGATCTGTGGCTTCCATTAAAAGTTCACCAGACTAAGTTATTAGAAATAGTAACTACGATATTTAGGTCATGATACCTTTGGTTGACGCAACAGACCATTGCTCTATCGTGTATGTTTAAGTTGGGTTGGAGAAACGAAAAGCCCTGTGATATGCACCTAAAAAGCCTTTATATCATTGTCGAGTTGATGTCGGAAAAATACTATGGTAACAGTAGTATATAATACGCATTACCTGCTTTTTAGCAGAGTTTCTATAAGCAGCCGTGTATCTACACGCCTAAAGGCATGTGGTTTTACGGCTGATGATTTATAAAAATCCAAAATCCCATTATTCCTCACCTTCTTTTTTATAATACATATGATTTAGTTTATTGTGATACGCAATCATAACAAATATTCCGCCTATACATTCGGTACTACTCAATATTAATGCTATTTTTTCAGTGAACTACCACGAAGCTAAAGA
>DESG01000100.1 GCA_002361175.1 Lachnoclostridium sp. UBA3320
AACTATATCATTATTATACTAGGATGAAAGGAGGTTATTTATGCTGGCAGATATTGAGGAACAATATAATAAGCTGTACCAGTATTGTTATTTTAAAGTACATAATGCACATCTAGCAGAGGATATTACACAAGAAGCTTTTTTGCGTCTGCTTGAAACAGAAAAGGATATGGAAATAGAGAAACCACTGGCATTTCTCTACACTGTTGCAAGAAACCTGTGTATAGATGAATTTCGTAGGAAAAAACTGAATGAGCTTACAGCAGTTTCAGAGGATATGCCAGCAGATAATGAAAACCAGATAATTGATGCTGTTTCAGTTAAAATTGCACTGGATGAGCTTACAGAGAGAGAACGTGAAATTGTACTGCTTAAAGTGGTAAATGAAGTGCCTGTAAAAGATATTAGTAAGATATTTGGCATCTCAAGGTTTGCAGTATACAGAGAAGTTAAAAAGATTCTTAAAAAGCTGGAAAGGAGGCTTTCATATGAGTAAATTTGATAAAAAACATAGAAAAGAAATAGAAGAATATTTCAAAGCCCCTGCGCCACAAGATAAAAATGCTTTTCTGGAGAAAATATCTAGTTGTTATGGAAAAAGTACAGAAATCCCAGAAAAAGAAGAACCAATATGCGGCAGAACTAGTTTTATATATATGTTATTTGTGCAGTTTTCATATATTTCAAAATGGTTATGGGTATTTTCTGTTTTAGTATTCTTATGTGCATTTATTATCAGCATATACCAGCAATGGACATTGCTCTGGTCAGTTTTTGCAGTAATACCATTTATTGTAACATTTTCACTGTCAGAAAGTATGCGCTCTGTTGTATATGGAATGGGTGAATTTGAAATGACATCAAGGTTTTCTCTTAAAAGCATTATTATGGCAAGGCTGGTTGTGCTTGGCATGGGCAATATGTTGCTTTTCTTTGCAATATCAATGTTTTTGAGAGATAGCATATGGAGAAATGTGCTATATATACTGGTTCCATATCTGTCTTCTGCAACAGGCGGGCTTGTAATATTAAGAAAATTTACTTCAAAAGAAGGAGTGTATATGAGTTTTGCTTTTAGTATAATTATAAGCCTTTTATGTATGGAAGTGGCGAGGTCATTTAACTGGATATATGAGGCAAGGTATACAGGTTTATGGTTAATTGTTATTGCAGCACTTCTAGTAAATGCAGTTTATGAATGTTATAAAACTGCAGATGCTATTGGAAGCGGCGTTTAAAAAGGAGGAAAAAATGAGGTTAGTAGTAGACAGACTTACAAAGCAGTATAAAAATAAAATTGCAGTAGACAGGATATCAGCAGAGTTTGGCAGCGGTGTTTATGGGCTTTTAGGAGCTAATGGGGCTGGAAAGACAACTTTTATGCGTATGATATGCGGCATACTTGAACCTACAAGCGGTACAGTTTCATTTGATGGTATTGATGTGGGTGATGAAGAATATAGAGCTGTACTTGGATATCTTCCGCAGGACTTTGGATATTATCCAAATTTTACAGCATGGGATTTTCTTATGTATATGTCTGTGCTAAAGGGATTTGACAAAAAAAGTGCAAAGAAAAAAATACAGGAACTATTAGAATTTGTATCCTTGGCAGAAGTTGCAAAAAAGAAAATAAAGACCTATTCAGGCGGCATGAAACAGAGGTTAGGAATCGCACAGGCACTTCTAAATAATCCTAAAATACTTGTAATGGATGAACCAACAGCAGGGCTTGACCCAAAGGAAAGGGTGCGTTTTAGAAATGTAATAGAGGGAATTGGCAAAGAAAGTATTGTAATTTTATCTACGCACATTATATCTGATGTTGAACATATTGCAGACAATATACTTTTTATGAAAGACGGAAAGATTATATTTAATTCACCAAGGAAAGATATAAAAGAAAATCTTGAAGAATTTTATATAAAAGAATTTGAAGGGGGAGAAATTTCATGAAAGACCTTATAGGATTTGAATTAAAAAAGATGGTACAGAAAAAAATTGTATGGATAACACTACTTGTATTTCTGGTATTTCAGCTTATGCAGACTTGTATGTCATATTTTATTGCTTCTAGATATGTAGATGACAAGTTTCTTGAAACAAAAGCAGACTGGTATAAAATTGACAGAAAAAATGCACAGGCTTTATCAGGAAGAAAGATTGACGATAGTCTTCTTGCAGAGCTTGCAGATACATACAAATATAAACCAGATTCTTTTGAAAAGGCATATAGTTATGAATACCTTTCGTCAGATGATTACCAGAATAAAGTAAGACCATATGAAGAAATTGATACATTTGTAAAAGAAATAATGGGGAAACAGGGAGATAATGGGTACAGCAATGTACTTAATATTACACAAGATGAATTATACAAAATGAGAAAAAATGGTGTAGAAATGTTATGGGATATTTATAAGCTTTCAGATGATGAAATTAAATATTGGACTGAAAAAGAAAGTAAACTTCCAGAGGTTTTTACTTATAAATATGGTGGTATGTATACAGAAATGGTTGATATGGGAGGATGCTATTTTATATTTATGTTTATGATTTTCTTTATAGCTATCTGCCTTGAAGGAATATTTACAGATGAACATTTAAGGAAAACAGACCAGCTTATACTGTGCACAAGATATGGCAGGAAGGAAAGTTATATTGCGAAGATAGCCGCTGGCTGCATAGTGACAGTATGCGTTACACTACTATACTGGCTTGTTACAGTTCTGGCTTACTTGGGTACATATGGTGCAGGTGATTTTTCTGCGTCAGTACAGGTAGCTTATTACTCATTCTTTTCAGAAACTCGTTCTATAGGGCAGGTAACTATTATACTGACAGGCATACTTTTCCTTTCTTCTATAGTGCTGTGTATAATAACAATGGCACTATCTGAACTTATAAACAACAATGTTGGTACAATGGCAATAATAATGGCATTTTCATTTTTTATTGCACGTTTAGTACAGATACCTTCAGACTATAAGTTACTTGGAAAACTGTGGAATATGGTTTTTCCGATAAATGTACTAAAGGCTGACGAGGGTTTTTTTGATGTGCGTCTTTGGAATATATTTGGCATTAAATTAACACAGTGGCAGCTTGCACCGTTTGTGTATATTATAGTAGGTGTAATATTTTTCTTTATTGGAAAGAGAAAATACTGCAAATATCAAGTCGGAGGAAGGTAAAAAGTATTCTTGATGTAAAAGCTATTTGCCAGAGCATGTCTGTAGACGGTATTCTGTTGGGGTTGTACCAGTGTATTTTTTAAACTGCCTCATAAAGTGCAGATCCGTTTTATACCCACAAAAGAGGCTTAACTGGTAGATGCTCATGTCGGTTGTGGTAAGATAAAATTTTGCGAGTTCGATTCTGGAAAGTATAATATCGTGCTGGCATGAGCAACCAAAAAAGCGCCTGTAAAGGTGATGGAAGTGTGAGCAGCTTAGGCATAGTGTAGCTGCAAGCTGGTTGGTTGACCATTCAGCAGAAGGTGAATTGTGTATCTGTGTGCGGATTCTGACAAAGTCTTGATAATATTTTTGAGATGCGAGTGAGATGGCAGGATTACTAGCTGTTTTTTTAAGCTCCTCGTCCAGTGCACATAGAAATATGTGCATGAGCCTGTCGAGAGTAGATTCTCGGTAGATTCTGTCTGCGTAAAATTCGCTGGAGATGATTTTTGTGTAGTCAGACAGCCTGCTAAAATCATGCGGTTGCAGAATGACACCATATGAAAAGGCAAATGTTTTCATCAAATCGGCATCAGTGTCAAAAAGGTCAAAATGAATCCAGTCGTCATTGTAGTCAGTGGTGTCGCAGCCATAGTGAATGGGTGTGCCAGGCGGAAACAGCAGTACAGAGTCTGGCGTAATTGTGCATTTTACATTATTAATATAAACCCACGCCTCATGTTTAACAAGCAAAAAAAGGTAGTCGCTAAGCCCTGTAGGATGAAAAATGTCACAGGGCTTTTTGTGATGGGAATCATGTCCGCAGTTGAATACTTTTATCATTTGTATTAACCTCCAATCACCAGAGTTTCAAATAATATCAAAAAAAGCACAAAATATCAGTTAATTACATTATAAATCATTGTCTGTTGTGTGTCAAACTTTTATAATAAATTTCAGCTCTGACGGTTAAAAATTGTTACTATTTACCTAATAAGTCGCTGTGTGTCCCAGTGCGGGTCAAGGTCAGCACCAATACATCGTCCTCAATACGGTAGATTAGCAGCCAATCTGGGAGGATATGGCACTCACGGTGTCCTGTCCAATTCCCAGATAAGGCGTGATCTTTGTTTTTTTCTGGGAGCGGTTCACCCATTGCGAGAGCCGAAACTACGTCCTCTAACAGTTCGATTTTTAATTTGCGTTTCATTGCCAGCTTGTAGTCCTTTTTGAATTGTGTGGTGGGCTTAACGGTATATTTTGTTTTCCTCATGCCTTTAGGTCTGCGAATAGTTCATCTAAATCATTGTATCCTTTCACAGATGAATCTTTCGCAATCCTTTCCGCTTCCAACATGGCGGCAATCGTTTCCTTGCTGGGCTGATTCAGGGAAATGTCAAAAGGAATCCTGCCTTCACGGAGCGACTGGCGAACAAAGATATTGAACGCTGTGGACAGGTTCATGCCGAGTTCGCCAAACAGGGCATCTGCCTGTGCTTTTAAGTCGGAATCCATACGAATGCTGATATTTGTGGTAGAGCCAGCCATATAACCATCTCCTTTCGTGCTAATGGTTATAGTATATGCTATTCGCACGAAAAACGCAATACTTTGCACGAAGACTTAACAGCAATTTCATTTCTAAGGAAGTCAAAATGCAGGAATTGATTTTAACGATTACAGTATGGATTTGTTTTCGTCAAGAGAACGGATAGCATTCATTTCTTCTTCTGTTAATGAAAAATCAAATAAGTTTATATTTTCTTTCATGCGCTCTTTTTTTGCGCTTTTTGGAATAACAACAATTTCTATTTGTACTTGAAATCGTAATGCTACCTGTACTGCTGCTTTTCCATATTTTTTTGCAATTTCTTCCACAATAGGATTATTGATAATTTCTTGTAAGGGATATGTCTACTCAACAGAAAGCAGAATAAATCAGTTAATAACATTTTTGTCTATTGTAAAATATTAAAAAATGTGCCTGTATATGTTCTTCGGTAGAAACAAAGACAGGTCTGGTTTTAAATTCGCTTTTTATAATCTTGAATGATTCCTCTATTTCCCATAAACCTTTGTATATGTCACGGATTTCTTTATCCGAAAGTTCTTTTTCACTTGTGACAATGGAATAATAGCCATCATACAGTGCTTCTTTGGCAATCTTTTCTTCATTAATGGAAAGTTCTTTTTCGTTCACAATTTCGCCAGTCTCTTTAGAGAAAGAAATATTGTTAATATACGCAGTGCATCCATAGCTGGTTGCTTTTGTGTAGTTTGCAGGGTTTTGGATAAGAGCCTTTGCTTTTGCAACAGCTTTTTCCCTTTCATATTTCTGTTTTTTTGCATATTTATCTGAATAATATACCATCTGTTTCTGATAAATTTTCATCTTGAGCCTGCGTGTCCCGTTTGAATCTTTTTTTGTTATTTCCTTTGCGTACAGTCTGGATTTGTGTTTGAATGGGACATCCTCTCCAGCTTTGTTTTTTTCTATTGTTGTAACATATCCGTCTGATTCCAGCACCCATTTTTTGAATTCTGAATCAGCCCCACGAATGCTCTGGCCATATACATAGCCATCATTGTTTTTTTCATCGGATGCATTTGTTCCAGAAAGGATAGAGGTGTTGTCACTAGTATTTAGTTCCCTATCAGCAACAACTATGATTCTGCCGATTTCATAATCCTTTTTGACTCTCTGTACTGCCGGAAGCATGTTTGTCTTTTCGCTCTCGTTACCTGAAAAGGTATGGAATGCCATTGGGATACCGTTAGAATCCATAAGGAGTCCCATTTGTATGATCGGATCTTTGCGATGTTCTTTTGGTGGTCCTTTTTTACGTTTCACTTTTCTTTCCGTATCTGGACTGTCTTCATCTTCATAGAGTATTTCAAAGTAATAGTTCGTAACATCATAATAGGCTTTTTCGGAATCCCTGCCAACAAGACTACAAACTCTGGCATGCAGGTGTTTTTGGAGTTCTTGTGAATACCTGTTGAAATAGCCAAGTGCCCTGTAGACATCATCCAGTGAAAAGTTAAAATTGTCAAAAAAACGCTCTTTTGTTTCGTAAGCGTTCCTTTTTGATGACGGGAACAGGAATCGGTTAAATATTAACAGAGAGAAAATACTGTTTAGGTTATACTCCACAGGGAGCTGACGCTGCTTATTCTGGAAAAACTCACGGATTTGGAGTTTTGCATAAATAATCTTAATAATGGCATATCCAAGATTTTTCCGGCTGTTACACTGATCTGGAAGTTTTCTGTAAGACTTACTTCAATTGCTTCTGGTACTTCCTGTCTTGCGTTACATTTCTTTGCAATCTGTTGAAAATGAGCTACTGGATCTTCGTATTTGTCTAGGTAATCCTCTAAATATCCGAGGTTTTCTATAACTTTATGTTTTACTTTGCCATCAGTACGGTATCCCTGTACAAAAGAAAGCTGAGTCTTGTTTCTTTTTTTATTGAAGCTTTTCTTAAGGTACAAAAAATCACCCCCTCAAGAACATTATACCAATGTTTCACGTGAAACGCAACAAAATACAACAAAAATATTCACAAATATTGACATCAAAAAAATCCAATAATATAGATTAATTAAGGCTTTTTGACTTATTGTATCTACTAGAAGGTGCAAAACAACGGTTTCCCATTGCATAAATCCTCCAAAGTGGATATACTATAAGTAAGAAAGTCGGAATTTCTTACTTTCAAACTCAAAGTAAAGGAGATGATTGTATGTTGGCTGAATTGCGTCAAAAAGCTCAGGTCACAATTCCAAAGGAAATCATCGTTAAACTCGGTCTGTCAGAAGGTGATAAATTGGACATCTTCGAGAAGGACGGTTCCATCTGCATGATGCCAGTGGTTATCTATCCTAAAAAATATTTAAGTGAGCTAAAAGAAGAAATCGGGAATGTAAAAGCAAAAATCGCATCTGGGGAGCAGCCTGTTTTTGACAGTGTGGACGCCTTGTTTGATAAATTGGAGGCGGAATGATGGCGTATAAATTTACCTTTACGCCTCGTTTCCAAAAGCATTTTAAGGATTTAACCACACAGGAAAATAAACAGCTTAAAAACAAACTGGAACTTTTAGCCGAGAATCCTTCTCATCCTTCGTTGCGCACCAAACGCACCCAAGGAACTACAGATCTTTTTGAGTGCAGCGTCAACATGGACATCCGTATTATTTGGTATTACGAAGACGACAAAATGAAGAACAAAAAGAATATCTTACTATATTAGAGAAAAGTATTTTTCTATTAAATCAAATGCAGTATACCACAGAGCTTGCTTTGCCTAATGTAAATATAGATAGTGTGCCAGTAGATTTATCAGAATTATTAGGCGTTTCTATTGAAATATCAAATTCAAAATCTGGAGGAGCATGTGTGAAATTTTGGCACGCATATCATTAATTGCTTTATAGATATTAATAAGTTGCAACTTTTTCAACACTGTGATATAGTAAAATCATCATAAATATGGAAAGTAGCATAGGAAAGAGGATTATTATGACAGATTTTAATTTATATAATACCTTAACTAAAAAAATAGAATTATTTAAACCAAATGAAGATGGAAAAGTAAAGATGTATACTTGTGGTCCTACTGTATATCATTATGCACATATAGGCAATCTGCGCAGTTACATTATGGAAGATGTACTCGAAAAGTATTTAAGATATATTGGCTATAATGTAAAAAGGGTAATGAATATAACTGATGTTGGACATCTTACAAGTGATGCTGACAGCGGCGAAGATAAAATGCTTAAAGGTGCTAAACGTGAACATAAAACAGTAATGGAGATTGCCGCATTTTATAGAGATGCTTTCTTTAAGGACTGTGATAAATTAAATATAAAAACTCCTGATGTAATTGAGCCAGCAACAAACTGCATACCTGAATTTATCCATATGATTGAAGAACTTTTAAATAAAGGCTATGCGTATATTGCAGGTGGCAATGTGTATTTTGACACTTCAAAGCTAAAGGAATACTATGTGCTTTCTAATCAGAATGAAGAAGAGTTACAGGTTGGAGCACGTGATGATGTAGAAGAGGATTTTAATAAGAAAAATAAGGCAGATTTTGTTCTTTGGTTTACAAAGTCTAAGTTTGACTCACAAGAGCTTAAATGGGAAAGTCCTTGGGGCATGGGCTATCCAGGATGGCATATTGAGTGCTCTTGCATAAGCATAAAGCATCTTGGTGAGTATCTGGATATACATTGTGGCGGCGTAGACAATATTTTCCCACACCATACAAATGAGATAGCCCAGAGTGAATCATATCTTGGACATAAATGGTGCAATTACTGGTTTCACGTACAGCACCTCAATGACAAATCTGGCAAAATGAGCAAGTCAAAAGGGGAATTTCTTACAGTTTCATTGCTTGAAAATAAGGGATATAATCCTCTTGTATACAGGATGTTTTGTTTACAGTCACATTACCGCAAACCACTTCTTTTTAGTTTTGATGTGTTAGATAATGTAAAGACATCTTATGAGAAACTTATAAGCAGGATTGCCGCACTTGGTACAGATGGTGAAATTATGCATGATAGAACTGACGAATTTAGGAAACAGTTTAATGATGCGATGGGCAGTGACCTAAATACTTCACAGGCGCTTACAGTTCTTTATGATGTGCTTAAATCTGATATAAATGATGCAAGCAAAAGATATCTTATAGCAGATTTTGATAAGGTGCTTTCACTTGGGCTGCTTAATTGTAATGCTTCTGTCAAAAAAGATATTGACGCAGGGCTTGCAGAAACGGTTGAAAAGCTTATAGCGGAGAGAAACGAAGCACGTAAAGATAAGGATTTTGCAAAAGCAGATGCAATAAGGGCAAATCTTTTAGAAAAAGGGATAGAGATTAAAGACACACGTGAAGGAACTGTCTGGAAAGTGATTTAAGAAAAAAATTGATGAATAGATATAGAAAATGCAAAGTAAACAGGGTTTTGTTAAAAGTTATAGGCTGTGTATTTGTATTATATCTTGCAGTAGTGTTTGCAGGGTGTACTAATAATATTAACACTGTAGAAGAAAATGGAAAGATAAATGTAGTTACTACTATCTTTCCATATTATGATTTTGTACGCCAAGTAGCAAAAGATAAGGTAAACCTTACAATGTCTGTACCAGCAGGGATGGACACACATTCATTTGAACCTACAGCAGCAGATATGATAAACATTAAAAATGCAGATGTTATAATATATAATGGCGGTGAGATGGAAGGTTGGGTTGATGAAGTTTTAAAAGCGGCGTCAAATGAAAAAGCTATAGCCACAAAAATGATGGATTATGTAGATGTTGTTACAGAAGAACTAAATGGTGAAAGTACAGACGAATATGATGAGCATATATGGACATCACCTATAAATGCCAGCGAGATTGTCTATAAGATAGCTGATATACTCTCAGAGGCAGACAAGATAAACTCAGAATACTATCACAACAATGCAGATATATACAGTAAAAAACTTAAAAATATTGACAGTCGTTTTAGAAAACTTATTAATTCTTCTAATAAAAAATATCTTGTATTTGCGGATAGATTTCCGTTAAGATACTTTGTAGATGAGTATGGTCTTAATTATAGTGCCGCATTTGCAGGGTGCAGTACTGAAATAGAACCAAGTGCTAACACTATTGCATTTTTAATAGATAAAGTAAAAGAAGAAAATATTTCTGTTATATTAAAAATTGAGCTTACAAGTGCAAGAGTTGCCAATGCTATAGCAGAGGAAACAAACACAAAAGTTATGACATTTTATACATGTCACAATGTTACAAAAGAACAATTTAACAGTGGAATAACTTACTGTGATTTAATGGAAGAAAATATTGATGTGCTAAAAAAAACACTGTCATAATATATGTAAAAATAAAAGAAAGATGAGGTTTAATGAGACATAAGCATAAGCAAATAATATATACAATGGCAGTCCTTATTCTTGTCCTGTTCATAGTTGCCGCTGCATATACAATAGTGCAAAAGTACAATGAATTACAGGAAAGAAAGGCTGCTCCTGTAATTGCAGAAGTGGATTTTGGGTCAGATATATCATCAGGAGTTTTTACAGAAAATATTGAAGATACACAAAATAATACTGATAAAAAGCAAGAAGAATACCAAAATAATAAAAAGAATGATAAAAAAGACAAAGTTGAAAAAAATATAGAAGAAGAAATATTTACATATTTGCAAGGTCCAAAATCGTGGTCACAACGGCGTGATTGGTCAGGTTCATGGGGCAGTGAATTTTACGATGGCGGTTCATTTGGCGCATTTGGCTGTGGGCTATGCTGCCTTGCTAATGTATATTCAACAATGAGCAATTTTTATTGTACGCCTGTTGATATGTACAGATTTGCTAAAAGAAATACTGAGTATAGCGGCGGCGGTGCTATTGCATGGGAGTATATGGACAATATACTCACAAACCTTGGAATACAAAGTAAACTTAGGCGCAAACCAGACAATTACAATGAATTTAAAAAGCAGATATCAGAAGCTTCATGTAGTATAGTGCTTGTCAGCAGTGATGCATCAAGATGTTACTGGACAGATACGCCAGGTCATTATGTAACAGTGTTTTTATATGATAAAGAAAATGATATGGTATTTTTAGCAGATTCAGGCGACCCAAGCCATAACAGGCAATGGGTACAGCTGCGTAAGATTTATAAATCTCTTAAAAGTGCAAGTGAATGGCAGTATTTATGCATAGGAGATTACAATAAGGAAAATGATACATGGAAACATAAGGCATTAAATGGAGAATGGGTAAAACCAGACTATATTTCATAAATAATATTAAAAAAAAGGGGAAGTAAAAAATATGCAAAACTATAATATTAACGAGCAGGCTCTTGCTTTTGACAGAGTTTTACCATGGGAAGGTCAAATAGAAGCGGTTAATTGGAAAAGTAAAGATTCCTGCTGGCTTCAGATAAAAGCGCCACAAGCTTTAAAAGTGTCTTTTTGTATACAGGAAGAGGAGTACCCATGTGTAAAAAGAGAAGATGGAATCTGGGAAATGGAATATCCTTTTAGAAATGGAATACAGCTTGTGCAGTTAATTGTAGATGGATTGGAAGTTTTAACTCCTATGTTGCCAATTACTTATGGCTATAGCAGACCATATAACTATGTTGCGATGGATATAGAAGAGGAAGATTTTTATCAGATTAAAGAGGTCCCACATGGCAGCGTAAGAAAAGAATATTTTTTCTCAGAAGTAACAGATGAATGGGCGTGTTGTACCGTTTATACACCATATATTTATGAAAAAGAAACAAAGCGGGAATTTCCAGTGCTTTACTTACAACACGGACATGGGGAAAATGAAGTTGGCTGGACTGCATCTGGCAAGGTGCATTTTATTATGGACAACCTGATTTCAGAAGGCAAGGCAGCTCCTTTTATAGTGGTTATGAGCAATGGCATGGTACAGAAAGTGGAAGAGAGGAAACGTATTGTGGATTTCCATTTGCTTGAAAGACAGCTTATAAAAGATATTATTCCATTTATAGAACAGAAATTTCGTGTTGGCAAATCAAAAGATATGCGTGCTATGGCGGGACTATCTATGGGTTCTTTACAGACAAGTATGATTGGTTTTTTACATCCAGAATATTTTTCAGCACTTGGCGTATTTAGTGGGTTTGTATCAGATATTATAACAGGCAGTGAGCTTGACACAGCACATACAGAGCTAGGAGATAACAAACATCTGGCAATTTTAGATAACAAAGAAGAATTTGCTAGACAATTTCCTGTTTTCTTTCGTGCTATTGGTGACAATGACCCATTCTTATCTTATTTTGAATCAGATGATAAAATGCTTAAAGACAAACAAATAGAACATACTAGAAAAATATATAAAGGCATACATGACTGGAATGTATGGAGAATGTGCATAAGGGATTTTGCACAGATGATTTTTAAAACAAATGCAGAAGTGTAAAAATTTCAAGGAGGTATAATGTGAGAAAATATCTAATTGACACAGAAGAAAACAAACTTTTTTTAAAAGAAATACAAAAGAACCTTCTTGACTTTGGACGTAAATTCCCTTCACCCGAGGGCAGCTCTTATTATCTGGGAGATGATGGAACACCGTGGAAAGACAGAAGTCGTGAGACATGGATTACCTGTCGTATGTCGCATGTGTACAGTATCGGAGAGATGCTTGGCTATAAAGGAAGTGGCGAGCTTGTAGATGCAGCTCTTAAAGGCTTAAATGGTGAACTTCGTGACCAAGTAAACGGTGGCTGGTATCCAGGAGTTAAAGCAGATGGTACAATTCTTCCTGACAAGCAGTGCTATGCACACGCTTTTGTAATCTTAGCAGCTTCTTCAGCTATACTTATTGGAAAAGAGGAGGCAGAACAGCTGCTTATGGATGCACTTGAATTATTTGACCTTAGATATTGGGATGATAAAGAAGGTCTGGCTGTTGATACATGGAATACAGATTTTTCGATGTTAGATGATTACCGTGGACTAAATGCAAATATGCATACAGTTGAGGCATTTTTGGCGGTAGCTGATGCGACTGGGGACAAAGAGTATAGAAAGAGATCTGGACGCATTATAGACCATGTAATTTTATGGGCGGCTAATAATGAATGGCGAATCCCAGAGCATTTCAGTAAGGATTGGAAACCAGAGCTTGAATATAATAAAGAACATAAAGAAGACCCATTTAAGCCATATGGTGCAACGCCAGGACATGGGATTGAATGGGGAAGGCTGATTACACAGTGGGCGCTTTCTGTATATAAAAAGGATGACGATGATAAAATGTCGTATTATATAAAAATGGCAGAAAATCTTTATCAGAGAGCGGTTGAAGATGCATGGGCGGCAGATGGTACACCTGGAATCGTCTATACAACTGATTGGAAAGGTCAACCAGTGGTTCATGACAGAATGCACTGGACACTTGCGGAAGCTATTAACACATCAGCAGTTTTATATCATGTTACAAAAAATAAACGATATGCAAATGATTATGCACACTTTATGAAGTATCTGGATGAACAAGTATTAGACCACGTAAACGGTTCATGGTTTCACCAGATGAATGAAAAGGGAGAAGTTACAGGAAGTGTGTGGCCTGGAAAGTCTGACTTATACCATGCATTTCAGTCAACACTGATTCCTTATTGCAATCCATCTGTATCAGTTGCTTCTGCAGTAAATAAGCAAAGACAATAATATTTAAATCTATAGTAAAATAAGGATCTGTATACTATTTTCCAAGTATTACAGCTCCTGTTTTTAATTTATTTTAACGTGAGTTCGACAAAAAAT
>DESG01000176.1:0-8200 GCA_002361175.1 Lachnoclostridium sp. UBA3320
TACCCAAAAATTGTAAAGTGGTGTCACAATATAAACCAATTTAAAAATATTCTTTCCCCACAATGCGCAATTATGCCAGTAATTAAAGCAAATGCCTATGGACACGGTGCTGTTATTATCGCTAAAGCCTTACAGGATTTAGGAATTAAAGATTTTTGCGTAGCAACTGCAAATGAAGCGATACTACTTAGAGAATCAGGAATTTTAGGACAATTATTGGTTTTAGGATATACTTCACCAGAACAGTTTTCTGATTTAGTGCATTATAACCTTACACAGACAATAATTGATTCTTCATATGCAAAATTATTAAATAATTATGGACAAGCTGTATTTGCTCATATAGGAATAGATACAGGTATGCACCGTCTAGGAGAAAGAAGCGAAAATATAAAAGATATTTATAAAATTTGGGAGTTTAGCAATTTAAAAATAACAGGAATTTATTCGCACTTATGTGTATCTGATGGTTCTAGTGATGCAGAAAAAAATCTCACCCTAAAACAAATTGCAGAATTTAATTTCGTAATAGATACTCTGCATAAAAAGGGTATACATAATTTTAAAACACATATACAAGGAAGTTATGGCGTATTAAATTACCCATCTTTACAATTTGACTATGCACGCTTAGGAATTGCACTCTATGGCGTGCTAAGCTCTCCAAATGATAAAATTATTGCTAATATAAGCTTAAAACCTGTTTTATCATTAAAAGCCAGAATTGCGTGTATAAAGCAACTACACAAAGGCGAATCAATAGGTTATGGTTTTACTTATACAGCTAAAAAAGAAATGCAGATTGCCGATGTTACAATTGGATATGCAGATGGTATTCCTCGTGAATTGTCAAATAAAGGATTTGTTTTAATAAATGGAAAGAAAGCAGCTATTATCGGGCGTATCTGTATGGATCAGCTAATGATAGATGTGACAGATATTCAAGGAGTGTCTTGTGGAGATGAAGTCATATTTATTGGAAAAAGCGGAGACAGTGAAATTTTAGCTGCTGATATTGCTAATAATATAGGTACTATATCCAATGAGGTTTTAAGTCAACTAGGAAATCGCTTAGATAGGATTGTAAATTATAGTGTTAGGGTTAATGATTTGTATTACAAACCGTTATAAATCCATTGAGGTTTCCTCTCTCACCTCTAGATGCTCTATGTGAAAACAAAACCATACTGCTGCAACACGTACACAGTCCTGATACATGTATATTTTCTTTTCTAAGCCCTGCAAGTACAAGTTGGTGGTAGTTAGCTGCCCACAAGTCAAGTTGATATTTTTTATTTTTTCCGCTGCCGCTTTTGTAATAAAAAATATCGTTCCATGTATTTTCAGGATATGCTTTTTTAATTTCTTCTATTACATCTTCGCTTACTTCATAACAATTTTGGCATATTGAAGGACCAATAACACACACAATATCCTCTGGTTTGCTTTTAAATTGACTTTCCATCTTTTTAATTGTTTTATCGCCGATAAAACCTACTGTTCCACGCCAGCCAGAATGTGATGAACCAACTGCCTTTTTTACAGGGTCAGCGAAAAAAAGCGGCACGCAGTCAGCATAAGAAGTTGCAAGTACAAGGCCTGGAATATCTGTTACAAGTCCATCTACACCTTTTAGTTTTTTCTCCAGATTTATTCCTGCTGTCAATGAATTGTCGGCATATATCACTTGTGTATCATGTACTTGGTCTGACAAGACAAGGTTTTGGCAATTTGTATTCATAGCTTTACAGATGCGTCTATAATTCTCACATACATTTTCTCTCTTATCGCCTCTATCAAAACCAAGGTTAAGGCTTGCAAGATGTCCTTTGCTCACACCTCCAAGCCGTGTAGAAAAGCCCATATTTATCCAGTCATATTTCTGAAATGGGCTAAACCTTATAAGTGGTACTTCGTCTGTATCATCAACAATACAAATATTATTGCCATCTTTTGGACAATAACATTTATCTTTACTTATCTTAACAGCACTGACAAGCCGCTTAAGCTCATTAATTCCATATAACATATCTTTCCTCTTAATTAAAAAGCATCTTTTATAAGATGTATCTGATTTCCAATAAATGCAACAACATCAAACCTGCATAAAATCTCATCTGTGCCAAAACTTTTAATAAGAAAATCTAGTGCAGTTTTTCTTATACGCTGTCTTTTTACACTGTTTACAGCTTCCTCTGGATTTCCATACCTAGTATTTTTTCTGTATTTTACTTCTATAAATACAATACATTGATTCTCTCTAGCTATAATATCTATTTCACCATATTTACATGAATAATTACATGTTACTATTTTATAACCCCTATCTTCTAAAAAAGTAACAGCTTTTTCTTCATATTTTTTTCCAACTGCTCTTTTATCTATAATATCATTCCTCTATATTAAACTATTTAATGCTTTTTATTGTCCATTACTTTGCCCTTAATTTTATCCATAGTATCTACAAAAACAAGCACCTCTGCCACAACTTGATATAGCTCAGGAGGTATATATTCTCCTATTTCAAGTTTTGATAAATCACTTGCAAGCTTTTCGTCCTGATGTATTGGAATATCCTCTTCCTCGGCTTTATTTATAATTTTTTCTGCAAGATATCCCTTTCCAGTGGCTATAACTTTTGGTGCTTTTTCACTGCGTTGATACTCAAGGGCTACTGCAGTCTTATTACGGTTTTTTACAATATCTTTACCATAGATTTTTTTACTTCGGTTATCTTTGTTATTGTATGCCATATAGTGCTGCCTTTCACTTACACATTTACAAAATTTTTAATAAAAGTCCTTCTATGTATAGGACATGGCCCATATTTTTTAATTGCTTCAATATGTGCTTTAGAACCGTATCCTTTATGTGACGCAAAGCCATACTCAGGGTATATACTGTCCATATCTTCCATAATCCTGTCCCTTGTAACCTTTGCAATAATACTTGCTGCTGCAATAGATACACTTCTTGCATCACCTTTTACAATGCCGACTTGTTTATAAGGTATTTTAGGAATTGTTAAAGCATCAACAAGCAACATATCTGGCTCTATGCCCATATTTTTAATTGCTTCTCTCATAGCCTCTAATGTGGCTTGTAAAATATTTATTTCATCTATCATTTCAGGAGATATTATACCAACACCATACGCAACTGCCTTTTCCTTTATTTCGTCAAACAATTCATTTCTTTTTAATGCTGACAACTTCTTAGAATCATTTAGGTAAAGAATCTTACACTCTCGTGGCAGTATCACAGCCCCTGCCACAACAGGTCCTGCAAGAGGTCCTCTTCCTGCTTCGTCTATACCTGCAATAAGTTTATATGACGAATATTTTTTTTCAAAAACTTTCATTGCTTCAAGACGTTTAAGTTCTGCATTTAACTTTTCTTCTTCATGTTTAAACTTAACAATTAACTGCTGTACGCCTTTCCTTTTATCATCTGCATACATGACAGAAAGTTCTTTTCTCTTTTCAAAATTCGCTATATTAAACTCATCACGTATTACGCTAACTGGCTTTGCCATTTTGTCTCCTTATAAATATTAAAGTTTTTTGATATGTGAAAATGGCCATATACAACACCATGCTTCACCTTCAATAGCATCTCTCTTTACCATGCCTACATACTGATATCTGCTGTCGGTGCTCATATTTCTATTGTCACCCAGCACAAAATATTCATCTTTGTCCAGTTGTACTGGCATCTCAGCAATACCTGGGTTTATAATCTCTTCTTCAGAATATGTATCTCCTTTAAGCTTATTGCCATTTATATAAACTTTGCCATTAATTATCTGTACGACTTCGCCAGGCAATCCTATGACTCGCTTTATATAAAATACATCGCTGTTTTCTTCGCTGTCGTCTGTTGCCACTGGAAATACAATTACATCATAACGCTTAGGATCTCTCCAGTAATATGAAAGTTTCTGTATTATAACAGAGTCATTATTTTTAATTGATGGCTCCATTGATGTTCCTTCTATTGTTGTCTGATGTGCTATAAATGTATTAATAAATGCTGAAAAATAAAATGATATCACAATACATACAATAAATGTGATAACATTTCGCATAATTTGATGAGATACTTTCTTTTTTTTCTTTATATTATAATAATTAGTTTCCTCTTCTTCACTAACACTGTTTATTTCATCTAATACCTTTTCCCATCTGTGACACGCATTTTTTTCTTCTAATAAAGCCATATTTTCAAAAAGTTCTCTGGTAGTTAAACCATTTTTTACAGCACTTAAATACCTGCACGTTTCCAGACTATCATTGATAAGATTTTCATCATACATTTTTATTCTCTCCAATTAACAAAACATCAGGTTTTTCAAGTGTAATCCTTCCAAGTCTTCCTGCACGAAAATCATCTATAAGATATCTTCCTGCTTTGTCAAGGTCAGGTTTTGCGCCATTTTTTATACATTTTCTGCGCACTGCTATGCGTTCAAGTATTTCTGCTTCTGACAAAGTCTTATTTTCAATCTGATAAAAACTTTCTACTATATCAGAATAATTTTCTGACAGAAACTTTATTAAAAGCATTGATAATTCATATATATTATAAAGTTCATCTTTTATAGCACCAGTAAATGCAAGATTAAGACCAGCCTTTTGGTCTTCAAATTTAGGCCACAGTATTCCAGGAGTGTCTAAAAGTTCCACATTTTTATTAAGTCTTATCCACTGTTTACCTTTTGTAACACCTGGTTTATTGCCAGTTTTAGTACATGACTTGCCCGTAAAGCTGTTAATAAACGTTGATTTGCCTACATTTGGTATACCGACAATCATCGCTCGCACAGGTCTGTTTAAAATCCCTCTGCGTCTGTCTCTTTCAATCTTTTTACTGCACGCTTTTTGTATTACACTATTAACTGCTTTCATGCCTTTGTTATTTTTAGAATCCACACATACAGTAAAATACCCTTTCTCCTCATAATGCTTAATCCATTTATCTGTAATAACACTATCTGCTAAATCACATTTATTCATAACAAGTATTCTTGCCTTGCCATTTGCAAGTGTGTCAATATCAGGATTTTTACTGCTGTATGGTATTCTTGAATCAACAAGCTCTATAATGACATCAATCAATTTTATGTCTTCCTGCATAGACTTTTTTGCTTTTGCCATATGACCTGGATACCATTGAAACTGCATAATTATTCTCCATTATTAAACTCATCAATACTTTTTATTATTGCCAATGAATTAGTCCTTAGCCACGCTTTTCCGATAATATTTTTCTTTAGTATATTGCCTATATTGGCATTGCGGCTATCTTCACACTCATTTCTGTTGTCGCACAGGATAAAATACTGGTCATTGTCAAGAACAATATCTTCTAGTGCAAGCCCTCCATTTTCCATTACAGGAAAATTATATTTTTCTTTTATTTTTTCACCATTTATATATAAATAACCATCCTCAATTTTCACAGTTTCTCCTGGAAGTCCCATTATACGTGCTATAGAATAATAATTATGCTCTGTCCCATCCTGTTTAACCACTACAACATCATTTCTCTTAGCAGAAGAAAGAATATATGACATCTTATTAATAAGAACACTGTCTCCATCTTTAAGTGTAGGTTCCATATTATTGCCTGACACTTGCATTTTCTCTAGCCCATAGTGAGTTATGGCATATGCAGCAAATATAACAACAGCTATTTCTACAAGTGTTATAAATATTTGTTTAATAATAATCTTATATATTTTACTGTGGTCTTCTAAATTAAGATTGCGCATAAATCTAGTATTCCTTTAATACTTTTAAGGCATGTTTTGGAATAAGGCACTCAAAATGTTCCTTACAATACTCTTCTCCATATGGCTGGTCTGAATATACATTTGCATACTCTTTAGCATAATCACTTAATTCATTATATTCTGAAATTTTTAATTTGCCTTTCTTTATAAGTAAGTAATAGACACCCAAAGCCTTGTCCTTATATACACGACTTGTAATAGGCTTATTAAATGAAACCGTGGATGCAAAAAATTCTAAATCATGCAACGTGCTGAATTGAAAAATTCTGGCCGTTGACAATTTCTTTTTTTTATTTTCATTGGCAATTCTTTCCATTTCTCTAAGATGTTTCTGATATGCTGCTCTTTTTTCTTCATCAGAAAGATTACTCTTTCCAATCTTAGCAAGACTGTCAAGGTCTTCTGACATATGTAAATCTTGGATAGCAGGACGATTTCTATCATTTTGTAAATCATCTCTTAATCCATTCATAACTGCTTCTATAGCAGATTCATCTATCATTCCCGCAAGATTTTGCAAATGGTGCAGCATATTTTGAAGCCCATCTTCTCCACGGTCTGAAAACGTAATCATAAGAGAATTGTCAGGCAGACGCATAAGCTGCATTGAAATCATGCCACTTTCAACTTCGTACCCAACCTCTTCTTCTGCACGTTCAACTATTTGCTCTAAAAATTCTCTTGACTTTTCCTGATTTGTGAAAAAATCTTCGATTTCAAAACCATATTCGTTCATCTCTTCCTCTGTCATATGGCACTGGACTGTATTTTTATCAATACGTTGAAAATCCATTATTTAACCTCCTTACACTACTTCCTTATATCTTAATCCTTGTTTTAAGTTCTGTCAACTTGTGAATTGCTTCCATGGCACATTTTTTCTTATTTTACTAGTAATTTTGCCTCCAGTAATATAAGGTTTTTATTTTTTTGCCATATTCCATTAAACTCATATAAAGGCAGTGGACAAAATGATTTGCCTATTTCTAGTGTAATGCTTGGGAGTTTCTTTTTATACATTACAAATTCACGGAGATTGCCTGTTGCATCTTTTCCATCACTCCCACTATATCCTGAAGCACCTGTATATCCTGTAATACTGCGTGCCAATGTGTACATATCAGTAATTGTTTCCTTAAGCGGACCTTCATAATCACCAAAAATTATAGAACCTGTAGCATGATAATTAATTTGTCCTCTCACTAATGTACTTTTTCTCAATTTATTGACAAGACCAATTATAGCTCTTGTCTCTGGCTCACTGCATTTCTTAGGTCCTGTATATCCTGCACTTCCTCGTCTTCCAAGACGTGCTATATATTCATATGGGTAATTCCTGTTTAAGTCAACGCCCCGTGCGTTTGCTTTCCACTGTGAAGGATTATCTGAACCTGGCATTTTTAGAAGCTTTTTACGCAACGAGGCATTTCTTATAGCCGAAAAGCCATATTGTGATATAGCAGCACCATCAGGGTTAGCCATAGGTACATAATGTATTGCAATTTTGCTTAACACATCTGATACTCGTACACCATCAAGCTCTTCATTATAATTTTGCAGGTAGTATTCAATCTGCTTCATGCACAACTGTGATGTCATATATTCCCTTGCGTGAAGTTCTGACACTACAATAATTGACTGGTTCGCTTTTTGATTGCCAATTACAAGGTCATAAATATTTCTTCCATCTGCCGACTTGCCAATTACATTATAATGGAAATGTCTTCCATAAAGCTTTTTTAGTGCCTTTGTATCGCTGTTAAGTTCTTCATAACTATAGTTTTGTATGCCTGTATTGATTTCATCTTTTAATATCACCCCCATATACGCATTGCTACCATCAATTTCTACTTTTTCATTATAATACACAGGAACAATTTTATAAACATATCTTTTTCCTATTGCAATTTTAGAATCTTCATACTTTGCTTTTGTCACAATAGCAGCTTTCTTAAAAATTCCATTTTCTGCTTTTTTGTATATTGTAAATCTTTTGGTACATTTTCCTCTTTTCCAAGAAATAGCAACTTTGTTACTTGCAGTCCTCTTATAAATAATGTTTGATACATTATCTGGTATACACGCTGCCACAACTTCTGTCTTTCCAATAACTCTTTTTTTCTCAAATATAGCTGTGACTTTATATTTATAATATCGACCAGTTTTCACCTTTGCTTTAAATGTTAGATTCTTTGTAGTCTTTATAAGTTTCCACTTATCCTTGCCCTCTCTTTTCTGCCACACATTATACTTGTTAGCAGATTTTCTCTTAGACCACGAAATAGATAACTTGTCTTTGCCTGCTTTTTTTACAGATATATTAAAAGGTGTATTATCTTTTTTGGGTACAGAAATAAATTCTGAATCTAGCTCTGTCAGAGGTGCTTGTGTAGTTTGTGGCAAAGG
>DESG01000176.1:8522-28257 GCA_002361175.1 Lachnoclostridium sp. UBA3320
TGTCGCTGTTGGAGTTTCCGAAACTTGTGGCAAAGGAGTTGCCTCTGGTGTTTGTGCTGGTGTTTGTGTTGGTATCAGTGGAGTATGTATTATTTCGGGTTCTGGTGATGGCATAGGCATCGCTTCTGCTGATGCCTGTATACCCCTTTGTGTAAATAATATAAACATCATTATAAATAATATATATACTGCCTTTACATACCATTTAATGGATTTTTTCATAGTAAATTATAACCTCCATATTTCAGAACCGCTCATTTTAATATACCATTATATATGATATTGACTTTTATCTTATGTATAATCTATAAATTATAACTTTAGGATTTTTTCTACTTCTTTCTGCATATCTTTTGTGTCACATACTGTATTATGCAGTATATCAGCTTTGCGTATCTCAGATATTGCCTTTGGTATATTTGTATGTGACAATTTGGACAGTTCATCAATTAATGCAAAATCATCTATGCCTTTATATTTTTCATCAATAGCACTCATAACACTTGTGCCAAACTTATATGGGCTTGCGGTAGATGCAATAACTGTTACTGATAAATCATTAGTCTTTTGTCTATAATCACGGTAAACAGCAGATGCAACTGCTGTATGCGTGTCTAATACATAACCAGTGTTATTATATACAGTTTTAATTTCAACAGCCGTTTTTTCCTCGTCTGCCCATCCGCCTATAAAGCAATTCATTTTTTCTTTCATATCAGGAGTTATTTCATATTTGCCTTGGCTTGTAAGTAAATTCATCATTTGACTTGTAGCGTCTGCATCTTCTCCCGCAATCTTATAGATTAAACGCTCAAGGTTGCTTGATATTAATATATCCATTGATGGTGACGATGTGAGTATAAAATCACGGTTTTTATCATAAATTCCTGTTTCAAAAAAGTCAAACAAAACTTTATTTTCATTAGATGCACATATAAGTTTATTTACTGGCACTCCCATATTTTTGGCATAATACGCTGCAAGTATATTGCCAAAGTTGCCAGTAGGGACAACAAAGTTAATTTTTTCACCGTCTTTAATAACACCATCTGCAAGAAGTCTTGAATATGCATACACATAGTATACAACTTGCGGCACAAGACGGCCTATATTAATTGAATTGGCAGATGAAAATTGGTAGCCATGACTGTTCATAACCTCTGCTAATTTCTTATTGTTAAACATAGCCTTGACACCGCTTTGAGCATCATCAAAGTTACCTGTTATACCTATAACAGATGTATTACTACCTTTTTGTGTAACCATCTGCTTTTCTTGTATTTTGCTTACGCCATTTTTAGGGTAAAATACGATAATTCTTGTACCGTCAACATCTGCAAATCCTGCAAGTGCTGCTTTACCTGTATCACCAGATGTAGCTGTAAGTATTACAATCTCATTCTTTATATTATTCTTTTTAGCTGAAGTTGTAAGAAGGTGTGGCAATATAGACAATGCCATGTCCTTAAATGCAATAGTAGCACCATGGAATAGTTCAAGATAATAAACGCCTTCTTTTTCTGTTAATGGAACGATTTCCCCAGTATCGAACTTTTTGTCATATGCTTTTTCAATACAGTTTTTAAGTTCTGCTTCTGTAAAATCTGTCAAAAACAGTTTCATAACTTCATAAGCGGTCTCTTTATAAGACATCTTTGAAATTGCTTCTAAAGAAACGTCAAGCTGTGGTATGCTTTCTGGCACAAAAAGCCCTCCATCATCAGCCAGCCCCTTTAAGATTGCCTGTGATGCAGTCACCTTTACTTGTCCACTGCGTGTGCTCTGGTACATAAGTTCCATTATATTCCTCCATTCTGCAGCATAGTATAGCTGCATATAACTGTTATATTTGAACCATATCATACAATAACATTGTATTAATTTCAAGAACCCTTGGCAAAAATTTATTTTTATGTTAAATACAGAAAAGCGTACTTAAAAATGCTGCTAGCAAGTTTAAATACGCTATTTTCAAGAACTGGCATATAAACTTTATATACCAGTGTTTAGAAACTTTTAACATTTTTTATTTATAAAACTCGTGGCATTTGTATCCAAACAACCTTGTAAGACATCTGTCAAACCATGACGCATTGTCTGGGTCAGCATATGCTCTTTCCATAAAATAGAGTGCCCCTTGTGATGGGTCGTTTCCATTTAAAGCATCTTCTACAGCTTTTTTGGTGTCTTTTGATACGTCCACAGTATAATATCTTCCATCATGTATAGGTGAAAACTGATACGTTGAACCACTGTGTGCAAAAACTACTTCCTCAACAGTAGAAGGAAAAGACTTGTCCTTAACCCTGTTTAAAACAACGTTTGCTACAAGCACCTTTCCTTTATGGTCTTCACCTCCAGCTTCAGCTTCAACAATTCTCTCCAGTATAGTTCTGTCATTCGATGACACAGATACTCCACAACTTTTCTTTATACGTGCTGCTTCCTGTATTTGTGCTCTTTTTTCATGATTGTCACTAAGCCTCTTGATTCTGTTGTAATTGTCAATATTTTCTACAATACAACTCTGTGGCTGTACTATAACCACTTTTTGCGAAGAAGCATCCCTTACCGCTTCTGGTGCCATTGCAACTGCTGCATCACCAACTGTCGGTATAAGTGCTGCACTTACTACTGTTACCGCCGCTAATGCTCCTTTTGTTACTTTCTTCATACATTACCTCATTTCTGCATAGCCTCTAATGGCTCTGGCTTTATTACGAATAGCAAGTCTGTAGTTTAAAATATTACATAAGATTAATTTTTGTTACAAAACTATTACAAATTATATGAATTATTTTAAAATTTATTCACTTTATTTACAAATTTGTGTATACTTAACAAAAAATAACTTGATTATATGGAGAAGATGTATGAAAACTGGTGTATATAAATCAATTAAAAAAGATGGAAGTATTTATTATCGCTCTTCTGTTACATTTCATTCAAAGCATATAAGCCTTGGAAGTTTTGACAGTGAAGAGGAGGCACACAGCGCCTACCTTGACGCTACAGGTATTATAAATAGTGAGAGTATTTATACTCCTGATGATTACCCTGACGCAAACTGTCGGTCACTTTCTTTTAATAAATGGGTTGTCTTAAATAATTTTAAAAATAATGGCATATATATAAAAACACCTATTTATTTAAAGAAGAAATATTTTAATTACTACATTTCTGAACATGATATTCTTATTTTTGACGCTGACGACCTTTTTTATTATTCAGAACATACAATTATGAGACGTGGAAGTCATCTTTTTGTTACAGAATATGGTATGCAGGTAAATATTGCATCACGCTACGGCATACGCAATTTTGCAAGACCTGGTATAGATTTTCGCTTTGTTAATGGCAATGACAAAGATTTTAGGTATTCTAATATAGAGGTACTAAATACTTATCAAGGTGTGACTATTGAAAGGTATAAAAATAGTATGCATTACACTGCACGTATTCATATCAATGGAAATTTTACTATTGGGCGTTATGATACTATTGAAAAAGCAGCTATAGCATATAATAAGGCAGCAGATTTGCTTGAAAAAAAGGGAATTGTGAAAAAATTTGAAAGAAATTATATTGAAGAAATGACTGCGAAAGAATATATAGATATATATGATTCTTTGAATATAGCAGATAAAATAGTTAATTATATTGGTTGAAATTTGTTTTTGCAGATATATCTATTGGACATCTCTTTCTTGGTTAATTTCTTCCAATGACATATCTGCAATTCCTTTTTTCCCTGCATTTGAATCTTGCCAGTTAATTCAGTAAAATTTGACAATTAAGACAAATATTCCCATGCTTTACTTACACTTATGCCAAGTTCATTTACAAGCTCACGGATAATGCTCTCATCATCATAATTATAGCGTTTAAGAATACGTATCAAACCTGCTGCACCTTTTTCTATACCATCATTTTGACCTTTCGCATATCCATCATTTTTAATAGTCCTTGCTTCATATTCTAATATTTTTCCGCCCATAACATCTATTGTCTCCTCTCTTACTTTGTCATACTTTTCTGCTATACCTTTCATTACATATTTCATCATATCAATAATAGACAGCTTTTCATATTTTGTTATATCACCTTCCTCTGATAAAATATTCAGTTTATTAATGATAAAACTGTATTCTTTTTTCAGATTGTCAAGCCTTTCTTCGTCTTCTTCAATCTTATCAAACTGTTTCTCATAACAAAAAATATAGAATGGCAATAGAAAATACAATTTCTTTTCAAATCATACTCAAATATACGTATTATTATGCTACCATCAACTGTACTCTGGCACTCTATATGAAATCTTCGTTCTGTCTTTCCTTTTATTATAAAATATGCATCTGTTATTTTTTCATCTCTGCCACCATCTTTAACTGTTATAAAATGTTCATTCTGTAAAAGTATTATTTTTCGTTAATGGTGTATTTGATACGCTCATCTTTTGCCTCCAATTACAAATAAAAATATATCTGGTTTTGTATATTTTCTTAATTTTTGTTTAATTACTGTTCCATTAAGGATATTTTGTACTTTTATATTATCATAAAAAAATTTTTTTATCAATATAAATCTACGACAATCGTAAAAAAATATATTTAAGGGGTATCTGAACTGTTACAATATTTTGAAACTAAATATACATTATAGGCAAACAAATAGCCGCTTAGCTTTTAAAACTCAGGCGGCTATTTTTGTTATAGCTTAATATTAATAGTCAAATAGATGTATGCTTTAACTTGCCATACTTTTTAAGTATAAAATATTCAAGTCTGCGTTTAAGTATTATTTGTATCTCTTCGTGCTTTGCTATAGGCTTTACAAGTATTGAATGTATTCCTGCCTTATTAGCTCCTAGTATATCGGTAAATATTTGGTCTCCTACAAAAAGTGTATTATTTTTTGTAGTTCCCATACGGTTTATCCCTTCTATATATCCTTTTGGAGAGGGTTTTCCAGCGTTGTATACATAATCTGATTCAAGTGCATCAGCAAGAGGTTTTACCCTGTATTCTTTGTTATTAGAGATAATACAAGTTTTAAACCCAATCTCTTTAAGCTGCTCAAATAGTTCAATAGCTCGTATGGTGACAGGTTGGTCATGTTCGACCAAAGTATTATCTACATCAAACAAAATTCCTCTGTAACCTTTTTGATAATATCCATAAAAATCAATATCATATGCCGAGTCATAGTCCTCACTTGGAAATAAACTTTGATACATTATATATCCTTTCAATAAGCTGGTTTAATATTTGTGGCATTTACGCATTTGTAAACTGCCTAGACAGATTAATCATTTCTATTGCACCAAGTGCGCAGTCATATCCCTTATTGCCAGCTTTTGTGCCAGCACGTTCTATTGCCTGTTGGATATTGTCTGTAGTAACTATTCCAAACATTACAGGTATTCCTGATTCAAGTCCTATACTTGCAATACCTTTTGCCGCTTCATTGCACACAAGGTCATAGTGGCTTGTTGCACCTCTTATAACTGCACCAAGGCAAATAACTGCATCATAATTTCCAGACATTGCCATCTTTTTTGCCATAAACGGTATCTCAAATGCACCTGGTACCCATGCAAGTGTTATATTATCATCGTCTACGCCATGACGCACAAGGCCATCTACTGCGCCGCTTATAAGTTTAGATACGATAAATTCATTAAATCTTGCACCTACAATTCCAATTTTAATACTGCCGTCTGCAACGACTTTTCCTTCTAATGTTTTCATATAATTTTATTTCCTCCTTCTACAAATTATAAATCAAGTATATGCCCCATTTTCTCTTTCTTTGTCCTAAGATAGAAAAGGTCATACTTACTTGGCTCTATCTGCAATGGCACTCTTTCAACAATTTCAAGGTTATACCCTGAAAGTCCATATACTTTTAATGGATTGTTAGTCATAAGCCTTAACTGACGTATGCCAAGGTCAACAAGTATCTGTGTGCCTATGGTATAGTCTCTTGCATCTTCTGGAAAGCCAAGTTCAAGGTTGGCTTCAACAGTGTCCATTCCACTGTCTTGAAGCGAATATGCACGTATTTTATTGATAAGACCTATACCACGACCTTCCTGTCTCATATAAAGAAGTACGCCTCTGCCCTCTTTTTCAATCATTCTCATAGCGGCGTCATACTGCTGCCCACAGTCACACCTTGCAGAGCCAAGGGCATCTCCTGTAAGGCACTCTGAATGGACACGACACAGTACAGGTTTTCCGTCTGATATATCACCTTTTACAAGTGCAACATGGTGCTCACCATTTAACTTATTAATATATCCATATATAGTAAAATCTCCATAGCGTGTAGGCATCTTGGCTTTTGCTACACACTCTACAAGCACTTCATGTTCTTTTCTGTACTGTACAAGGTCTGCAATTCTGCCAAACTTTAATTTGTGTTTCTTTGCAAATGCAAGCAAGTCTTTTGTTCTTGCCATGCTTCCGTCTTCTTTCATTATTTCACAGCACAACCCTACAGGTTCAAGCCCTGCAAGCCTTACCATATCAACAGTTGCTTCTGTATGCCCATTGCGTTCAAGCACTCCGCCTTTCTTTGCCTGTAGTGGAAACATATGTCCTGGCATCCTAAAATCTTCTGGTCTGGCATTAGGTTCAACACACTTTTGCGCAGTTATTGAACGCTCATATGCAGAAATCCCCGTAACTGTGTCTTTATGGTCAATGGAAATAGTAAATGCTGTACAGTGGTTGTCAGTGTTTATCTCACACATCTGGCGAAGTCCAAGTTTCTTTGTATATTCTGCATCCATAGGCATACATATCAGCCCTCTTGCATAGCTTGCCATAAAGTTTACATTTTCTTGTGTGGCATACCTTGCTGCACAGATTACATCACCTTCATTTTCCCTATCTTCATCATCAATCATTACAACATTTTTTCCTGCTTTAATATCTTCGATTAATTCCTCAATCGTATTAAATTCTGTAGCCATTTTTTACCTCATTTCTTTACTATATTAAAATCCATTTTTAGTTAAAAAATCCATAGTTATAACAGGTGTGTCTGTATCTATTTTATCTTTAAAAGATAAAAGTCGCTCTACATACTTTCCGATAACATCATTTTCCAGATTGACAATATCACCAGCACTTTTTTTAAGCAGTGTTGTCTGAACACTTGTATGTGGTATCACCGACACTGCAAATGTGTCTGTATCAACTTCTGCAACTGTAAGACTTATACCATCTATTGCTATAGAACCTTTTTCAACAATATATTTTAAAATATCCTGCTTAGTGCTTATCGTTACCCATACTGCATTATCCTCACGTCTCATCGACACTATAGTTCCTGTTCCATCTATATGTCCAGATACTATATGCCCACCAAAACGCCCATTTGCTGGCATTGCACGCTCAAGATTTACCATACTTCCCCTCGATAAGTCTCCAAGTGAACTGCGCCGTAACGTTTCTGCCATAACATCAGCAGAAAAAAGGCTGCCATGTATAGATGTCACTGTAAGGCATACGCCATTTACTGCAATACTGTCACCAATACTACTTCCCTCAAGCACTTTAGATGCCTGTATCGTAATAACTGCTGACAGACTTCCTTGTGCAATAGAGCTGACTGTGCCTATTTCTTCTATAATTCCAGTAAACACATGCTTCACCTGCCTTTATTAATAATATCATATTCAAGTAAAATATCACTTCCAAATTGTGTAATTTTTAAATTATCAAATAGATATGCATCATCAGGTGATGTTACTCCTATCCCACCTACAGGAGTATATCTTCCACTTCCACCAAATATCTTTGGTGCAATATATGCCTGTATATGGTTTACAATTCCTGCTTTTAATGCACTTTGATTTAATGTACCACCACCTTCAAGAAGTATACCATCAATTTCTTGTTCACCAAGTTTAATTATAAGTTCATTTAAATTTACTCTGCCATAAAGCGGTTCTGTCTTTATAATTTCTGCTCCTGTTTCTCTAATCTGGTCAATCTTTTGTTTATCGTCAGATATTGTTGCAATAATAGTTCTAGTTTTTTGTGCTGTTTTTAATATATTTGAATCAACTGGAATACGTAAGTGACTGTCACATATAATTCTTACAGGGTTTCTTCCATTGTCAAGACGACATGTAAGCATTGGATTGTCATTAATAACAGTCTGTACTCCTGCCATTATTCCTGTAAGAGCATTTCTAATTTTTTGCACGTGCTGTCTTGCTTCCCTGCCTGTTACCCATTTGCTCTCTCCTGTATCACATGCAGTCTTGCCATCTAAAGTCATTGCATATTTCATTACAACATAGGGAGTTTTCGTTGTAATATAGTGAAAAAAGACAGGATTTAAAGCATCGCACTCTTCTTTTAAAACATTCTCAACAACATTAATACCAGCTTCTCTAAGCTGTTTTATACCTTTTCCTGCAACAAGGATATTAGGGTCATGCGAGCCAACATACACATTTTTAATACCATTTTCAATTATTGCTTGCGTACACGGAGGTTGTTTACCATAATGACAACACGGCTCTAAAGTTACATACATATCTGCTCCAGCAGCACTTTCACTAAGTTTTGAAAAAGCATTGCGCTCTGCATGAAGTGCGCCATATTTTTCATGATATCCCTCTGCAAGCACTCTGTCATCTTTTACAATAACAGCACCAACAAGCGGATTGGGGTTTACCTTGCCAATTCCTCCAAGCGCAAGCTCTATAGCACGTTTCATATATTTTTCATTCACTAAAACACCTCCATAAAAAGGTAAAAAAAGCCTTAGAAACAAATCCAAGGCTTAAAATCAAAATAACAAAATAACGTACAAAACATCTTCTCTTATCCAGACTTTACTGTCGGCTTTGGAATCACACCAAATCATGCCTTACGGCTTGCGGGCTTATCTTTACTTTAATTTACAAAAGATATACCGCCGGTCAGGAATTTCACCCTGCCTTGAAGATTGTTAGTTACACATTTGGTATTATATCCTATTAATATTATTAATTCAAGAGGGTTTTATTATATTTTTTATATTCTTTCTTATAAAAAATAACAGAAAGAACCATAGAAATAGTCCAGCCAATCGGCCATGCACACCATATACCTATTGCAGACTTTGTCAAATTAGAAAGAATAAAAGCTAATGCCACCCTCAAAAACAAATCAGTAAATGTAGCAGTCATAAACTGACGCATAGCACTAACTCCACGAAGGATACCATCTGCAACTAATTTAGTTGATACTACAAAATAAAATGGTGATAATATCCACAAAAATTGTCTGCCAGTCATCAATGCTGCAACAGAACTTTTTTCCATAAATAAAAGAAGCAGATATTGTCCCAAAAAAATGTAAAAAATACAAAATGGAATACACAGACACCACACCATTTTAATTCCTGCACGAAAACCTTCTTTAATTCGTTCATATTTACTAGCACCAAGGTTCTGTGCTGAAAAATTAGAAATTCCATTGCCGATTGTGGTAAGTGATGTAATAACTAAATTATTCAGTTTCACCGCAGCAGAATAACCTGCCATAACAGAAGCACCAAACCCGTTAATAACGCTTTGAATTAAAATATTGCCTATTGAAATAAAACTCTGTTGTAAAATACTTGGAATGGCTATAACCATAATTCTTTTTAAAAGTTTTTTGTCAAACATTGGTACTTTTTGCTTAACTGTAATTTTTTTAAGTCTTATCCACACAGCAAAAATGGCAAGAATACAGCTGATTCCCTGACATAGAAAAGTTGCCCATGCAACACCAGCCACTCCCATATTAAATGCTTTTACAAATAAAATATCCACTGCAATATTTGACGTTGAAGATATAGCCAGAAAATAAAACGGCGTTTTAGAATCTCCTAGTGCAGAAAAAATTCCTGTCGCAATATTGTAAAAAAATACAAATGGCAGTCCCCATATGTAAATGTCTAAATAAAGTTTTGAGTCAGAAAATACTTCTTCTGGTGTCTTAATTAAGTGAAGTAAGGGACTACATCCTAAAATGCCAATAAGCATTAATAATACACAGAGAAAAGCACTAAAAATACAAGCAGTAGATACTGCTGTTTTTAATCTGCTGTATTCTTTTGCACCAAATAATTGTGAAACAATAACAGAACAACCCATATTACATCCAAAGGCAAATGCAATAAAAATTAGCGTAATTTCATAGCTGTTTCCAACAGCCGCAAGTGCATTTTCTCCAATAAACTTACCTGCTACCAGACTGTCTGCTATATTGTAAAGCTGTTGAAAAATAATGCTGCCAAACAAAGGAAGGCAAAATTTCCATAATATTGTTTGAGGGTCTCCTATTGTTAAATCTTTATTCATAATAAATCAAATCCTTTCTGAGCAAAATAAACTTTTGTAAATTATAACTTATGTTTACTTCACATCTTTGCAAAAATGTATTATAATACACTTTGCAAAATATTAAAAATATATATTATATATAGGAGAGATATAAAAAATATATGGATATAAATTTTGAATATTATAAAGTTTTTTATTTTGTAGCAAAATATGGCAATATAACAAAAGCGGCAGCAGCGTTAGGGAGTAATCAGCCAAATGTAACACGAATAATGAAAATACTAGAATCACAACTGAATTGCAGATTATTTACTCGAGAGGCAAGAGGAATTAGTTTAACTGAAAAAGGCAAGCACCTATATTCTCATGTTGAAATTGCATACAGACATTTATTGAATGCACAAGAAGAAATATGTATGCAAGACTCACAAATGTGCGGTACTGCCAAAATAGGAGTAACTGAAACAGCACTGCATTTATTCCTGCTGCATACTCTGCATGATTTTAAGTTGGAATATCCCACAATTAAAATTAAAATCAATAATAATACAACCCCAGAAATAATAAAACATTTAATTAATGGCAAACTGGATTTTGCAGTAATAACAACACCTTTTGAAACACCTAAAACAATTTCTAATATAAAAGCACTTGAATTTAAAGAAATACTAGTAGGAGGAACTCAGTATACAGCTTTGTGTAAAAAGCCATTAAAGTTAGAAGATATTAAAAAATATCCTTGGATAGGATTAGGCAGAGAAAGTGCTACTTATAAATTTTATAAAGACTTTTTTATAGCACATAGAGTAGATTTAGAACCCGATATGGAAGTTGCAACATCTGACCTTATGCTGCCATTAATTGAAGATAACTTAGGAATTGGTTTTGTGCCAGAAAAACTCGCTTTGCCTTTATTAAAAGAGAAAAAATTAGTGCAGATACACCTTAGAAATGAAATTCCCAAACGGTCTATACAGATTGTGTCAGATAAAGGACGTGGAAAAAGCCTTGCAGCAGATACATTTTACAGATTCTTAATAAGTAAGATAAAACAGAGCTGATAAACTCATCAGAGCTGGAAGGGTTCGATTTTTCTTGCATATATTTTTATATTATGACATAATATAAGTAAGAAATTCTTACTTGAAAGGGGCGTAAGCATATGAATACACAAATATTAACAGTTTCTTCCAAAGGGCAGATTTCTTTACCAGTCAACATCCGAAAACTCTTATCAATCAATACTGGTGATAAACTAGTAGCATATACTTCTGGAGATGTTATTATGCTCAAAACTTTAAAACTTCCCTCTGCCGAAGAATTTGAGGTTTCACTGAACGAAGCACAAAAATGGGCAATGTCTGTTGGGTATAATGAAAATGATGTTAATGATATAGTTAAATCAGTTAGAAAGAAGAAACGGACATGAAAATTGTAATAGATACAAATGTTTTGATTTCTGGTGTATTTTTTGGTGGGTTTCCAAGAAAAATTCTCAGTGCTGTTGTTAGCCAAAAAATAACAGCCTGTGCTACGACAGAAATTATTAACGAATACGAGGAAATTGTACAGGAAATGATTAACAGAAAACAAGGGCATATCAATAAATTGATTTTAAGCCCACTAATTAAAGTTATGGAAATTATTGAACCTGTTATTCATGTTGAAATATGCCGTGATCCTGACGATAATAAGTTTCTGGAATGTGCAAAAGATTCTCACGCTTTATATATTGTTAGCGGAGATAAAGACCTCCTTGTAATAGAACAATTTGAAAATGTTCAAATTGTTACAGCAAAGAGTTTTTGCCAGAAATATTTGCCAGAATAACTTTCGGATTAGACGTGGAAAAACCCTTGCAGCAGACAATAGTCAACTGCCCCATCCTTGCTTAACTGAGAATAGGGGAAGAAAAAATCTTCCCCCTGCTTAATTAAAAAATTTAAAATTAGTCTAAAAATTCAACCGCCCCATCGTTTATATGGTATATTGCACCACAAACTTTAAGTTTATTTTCCTCATCTTTGACATTAAGACTTTCCTTGATAACAGATACACTTCTTTTAACATTTAGACAGCATGCACGTAAGTCGTCTTTCTCATCACCGATTGCTTTGCGTATCTCGTCAGTTATGTATTTTATATAACCCGCTGGCTCATGGTTAATTGCTGCATCTACTGCACCACAGTGGTCATGTCCCATAACAACTACCAGATTGCATCCTAAGTGGTCTGTGGCATACTCTACACTTCCTATCTGGTGGTTATCCATAACATTGCCTGCTACACGAATTACAAATAACTCTCCTATGCCTGCCGTAAATATGCTTTCAGGAATAACCCTTGAATCAGAACAAGTTACAATAATTGCATAAGGGCTTTGTCCATTTTCACATGTTGATTTTCTTAAATCTGGTGATATATCTCCAGGATTTGATGTAGCTTTAAGATAACGTTTATTACCTTGTTTTAATTTTTCTAATGCTTCTGATGCAGTTAAATTGTCTTTATTCATAGTTTGCCTCCAATATCTACATTTTTTGTACACATAGTATAGCATATTTTTTATGAGTATTCAATTCTTATCTTGCCTGTTTCTTGAACAGATGTCCTACAAAGTTTTTTCCAAGATAATATACTCTTTTATGATACGTAAATGTAGATATTAGTACAAATCCGATGCTTATTCCAGCAACTCTTACAGCGCATTCTCTTGCATAGTAAAGCATCTTTTCAAAGTCTTGCAAGATAAAATTAACTATTGTATTGTACAGTAATTCACCAGGAGCTAATGGTAATATTGATGGATATAAAAGAATTGTAGAGGGCATTTTTTTCCATACTGCCATACACTCAGCATACAATGCTGCGGTCATTGCCGCAAATAGAGAATACACAAAAACTTTATCTGTAATATTTAATAAAAATATATATGCACATCTTGTTATCGCACCGCCCAGCCCCGCAAGGCAAAGGTTCTTTTTATCTATACGAAAAACAATTCCAAAGCCTAATGAAGCAAAGAATGAAAATATTATAATTTTGGCATTTTCTATCACTGTATTAGCCCTCCAAACATATAGATACTAGTGCAAAGCCCTGCCACAATCGCCATTGTTTCAAATGTTATCTTTAGTATCTCAAGGATTCCGTTCATTTCATTACTGCAAAAAATATTTCTGACGGCATTGACAAGCGGTATACCTGGAAGCATCATCATACTATTTGTTATAATAATTATAGAAAAGTGTTGTCCTATGTCTGCAAGTACAAAAAATGCCGCAAGTGTCCCTGCAATCCACATACATAGAGCATTACTAATGATATGGTTGATATTTGGCTTATTTAAAAGTCTTGTAATAAAAAATAAGATTATTGTAATTACATCTGCACAAAACATATCTCCAATGCTACCGCCAAATATACCACACAGACTTGTCAGTGCCACTATATAGCCAATAATTATCACTGGCAGCGAATATTCCTGTACATCTTCTGCTTCGTCTAAAAGCATGGCAAGAGTGTGTGGAGGCGGCGTTTCAGTACAAACCTTACGTGAAAGCTGATTAAGACATCTTAATTTTTCTAAATGCGTAACAGCTGGGGACACTGCAATCTGCCGCGTCCCCGATATGTTATTAGAAGATTTTGCACTTACAATAATTGTTTTGCTAAGTGAAAAAATACTGATGCTTTTTAAATGGTAGCTTAGGCAGATACGATTCATAGTATCATTGACACGCTCTAAATTAGCTCCTGTGCCTAACATCCGCCCACCAAGGTTTACAACAAAATCTAATATATATTCAAGGTCATTCATTGGAGAGTATCTCCTTATAAATCCTGATATTGCTCTTTAATAAATATATTATCTCCCATTGTCGCTAGATAATTCTTCTTTTATAATGTTATAGCGTGCAAACCTCACCATATACCTCAACTTCAACATCCATAGTCTTAGTCAAGTTCTGTACTTTTATATCATCTTTAGTTGCCTCAACAGCAAGCTTTTGCCCTTTCCAAATAATTGTATAAGACAATTTCTCCCATTCATCAGGAAGTGCTGGACATATCCTTAACTTGCCGTCAAGCATACGCACACCGCCAAAGCCATAAACTATACACTCCCATACGCCTCCGAATGATGCTGCATATATGCCGGCATTGGAAGAGCCCATAAAAGTCCCTAGGTCAATCATGGATGCTTTCTTAAACAAGTCATATGCCATTTTCTTCTCGCCCATATCAGATGCCAGTACAGAGTGTGTTGACAGCGAAAGGGAAGAATCATGCAGGGTTCTCTTTTCGTAGTATTCCCATGATGCCTTTTTAACTTCTTGTGAGAACTCATTTTCTAACAGGAAAAACAGTACAAGGCAGTCAGCCTGTTTTGATACCTGTATTTGGTTAATCTGCTCTAAGTTATAATCACGTGTGATTCCACCCACATGTTCT
The DNA here is from genome assembly GCA_002361175.1 of Lachnoclostridium sp. UBA3320. Taxonomy (GTDB): domain Bacteria; phylum Bacillota; class Clostridia; order Lachnospirales; family Lachnospiraceae; genus Butyribacter. Next base: position 23,314 of record DESG01000176.1, read on the forward strand.
TGCTTTTTATATTTATCAAGGTCAATATCTTTACAGTTTAAGTAGCGGTCATCCTGCGGAAGTACATTATCACTGTTTGGCACAGGCAAAAAGATTTTATTACATCTTCATCAAACTTATTAAAAGTTCCTGCAATAAACATTCCTCTAGTTTCATGCAGATAGTGCTCCTCTGTTGCACTCCTTAAACCAAGATAGCCATTACCAAGACTCATAATTGCTTCACATTTGCCTAAAGTTTCTGGATTAAAAGAATCCTCTGCAATAATCCAGTCTGTAATTTTACTGTAATTTATTCCCATAAGATTATTTTCCACCTTTCTTCATTTTCATTTGAAACGCAATGTTAAAACTTAGCTCCCCATATACCACAGAATGGGTCTACAGGGTTTTTACCCTTAAATTCTGACCTTCCCATAATTTTATCTATTACCTGTGCAACAACTTCCTCATTTGGTGTATAAGCATTTATAAATGTCTTAACCATAGGTGCATCAACCAAGTGATATGGGTTTGCAATAGATATAAACATTGCAGGCACATCGTTGATAAACCAAGGTGCATCAGCAGCCATAAGATGTACCCAATCAATTCTTCTGACAGATTGATTGCTTGCAGTGTCAATACATGCAACATAAATTGCTAAGTCAAATTTACTCTTTATATCAGCAACGCCGCCTTCAAACATCTCATAAAAATCAGGTTTAGAGTAATCAAACAGTGAAACCTCAAAGCCTTCTTTTTCAAGAAGTTCTTTTACTTTGCCAGAAGCTCCCTCTCCGTCTTTAAATCCGCCGCCTACACGGTCTTCAAGCAGATACAGACGTATTCTCTTATATTTTTCTGGTGAAATTGGCAAGAGGTTCTGTGTATCTTTTACAAGTGTAACACTTTCGTCTGCACATTCATTTGTCCATGCTTTGTGTTCATCACATGCAACACACGCAAGTGCATCCTCACCAGGTACAAGAGTGCCATTTGCCTTTGCAGTGTGCAAGTTCATAGCAGCTTTCATAGCAAGAATTCTTGTACATGCTTCGTCTACTCTCTCTTTTGAAAGGCGTCCATCTGCAATAGCATTACGCACTGCCTGATAATCTTCACGTATATCTTTGTTAAAGAGAATCATGTCACATCCTGCTGCCAGAGCTTTTGGCACTGCGTCAGCTCTTCTCATAGGCGTGTTAAAGCCAATCATAGGTGTTGCATCTGTAACAATCATGCCATTAAAGCCAAGTTTCCCTCTTAAAAGACCACCAAGAATCTCCTTAGAAAGAGTTGCTGGAAGTATATCTTCATCTTTTAACTCTGGATTAAAGTGTTTGCTGTATGCGGGCTGTAATATATGTCCCACCATAATTGACAGTGTTCCTGCATTGACTACTTCCTGCCATATAGTACCATAAGTTTTGTCGTATTCTTCTACAGACAGGCTATTTACGGAACTTACAAGGTGTTGGTCTCTCTCGTCTACGCCATCACCAGGGAAATGTTTTACAGCAGCAGCTACACCATACTCTTTTAGTCCCTTAAGCTGCTCTTTTACAAAGCTTATAACTGTCTCTTGGTCACTTCCAAAGGTGCGCACATTAGTAATAGGGTTGCGAAAATTCATGTCCAAGTCACATATAGGTGAAAATGCCCAGTTACACCCTACAGCCTGTGCCTCTTTTCCTGCAATAGCACCAAGGCGGTATGCATTGACAGGATTAGCTGATGCTGCTACTCCCATAGGTCTTGAAAAATAAGTACCATCTGCGCATATGCCGTTGCCGCCTGACTCAAGGTTTGCACCAAAGAGAAGTGGTATTTTGGATGTGTCCTGTATAAGCCTGTGAGTCTTTTGTACATCTTTTGCTGGCATAGGGCGGTAAAGCATTGCACCAGGTTTAAATTCGTCAATAAATCCTTTCAGATATTCCTCTTCAGTATTGCCTCCTATAGGACAAAACATCTGCCCTATTTTCTCTTCATCGCTCATTGATGTAAGTGTCTCTTCTACCCATTTTATCTGGTCATCATCCAGATAAAATGGATTTGCCTTTAAATCTACCATTTTCATTCCTCCAAGTCTTATTATTCTACTATTAAATCTGCCAGTTCCGTAATTGCCTGTTCAAGTTTATCTGGCTCAAATGGAAGATACCCCATATGGCTGATATCATCAAGTGAATTAGTTCCCATATCAGGGTCGCCAGAAGCTGCAATTCCTGCAATAGCAGGTGCATACTTAGCAAGAACCTCTATTGCCTTTTTATCATGGGCAATTCTTTCAAGCCTTGTATTTCTGTTGTATGGCTTTCTAAAGTCTGTTTCTGGCTCATAGTCATATTCATATTTTCCAGATTTAAGCTCTATGGTCTTTTCCTTATATCCTGGAAGCTCTACACTTGCCTCACAGTTAAATGGAATCTCTAATTCAACATGCATTTTTCCGTCACTGCATATTTCATAGTTGCACACATACTTTCCAGATGCAGAGTTAAAGCTGCACTCTATCTTACGCAGGCGTATATCTGGATGCGGTGCGATTACTGCACGTGCAAATCCAGGCTCTATTGGTCTGATTCCTGCCGCATATGCGTAAACAAACTCCATTACAGAACCATATGAATAGTGGTTAAGTGAGTTCATGCCTGTATCGCTTATTACCCCATCTTCACCTACAGAATTCCATCTCTCCCAGATAGTAGTTGCACCCATATTTACTTCAAACAGCCAGCCAGGATAAGTTTCTTTTAATAAGAAATCATATGCAGTTTCATACATTCCTGCCTCGCCCATAACAGTGCACAAAAGTGGTGCACCGACAAAGCCGCCTTTAATTTGGTACATATCCTTTTTAAGCCTTGTTTTAAACTGCTCTATAAGCTTTTCTTTGTCATGGTATATGCCAAATTTAAGCGCAATTACATAGGCTGCCTGTGTATCAATGGCAAGTCTGCCAGACGGTGTAAAAAACTCGTCAAATATAGCTTTCTTAATCTCTCCCTCAAGTCTTGAGTAACGTGCAGCGTCCTCCTCTTTACCAAGGCGCATAGCTGCCTGTTTTACAATCTGCACAGAACGGTAATAATAGACAGAAGATATATAATTATCATCTGTGCTTCCCTTAAAGCTTGTCGGTGTCATACCGTCAAGCGCAAGCCAGTCGCCAAATGTATCAGCAAAGTCAAACATATAGTTCCTGCCGCCAGTTGCCTCATCATTCCTGTCAATATAATCTACCCAGTCCTTCATCATAGGATAAGCATACTCTAGTTCATCAAGGCTTGCATAATACTCAAACATAGTTTCTGGCACAAATGTTGCAACATCACCCCATACACTTCCTGCACTCTCTTTATGCCCCATATTCGGTACAAAGTTTGGCATTGCACCGTCAAGGTGCTTCTGCTCATCACGCAAGTCTTTAAGGAACTTGTGGAAAAATGCAAGAGTATCCACATGATAGCTTGCTGTAGGTGCAAATACTTGTGCATCACCTGTCCAGCCAAGACGCTCACTTCTCTGCGGGCAGTCTGTAGGCATATCAATAAAATTGGATTTAAGTCCCCACAGTGTGTTTTCGTAAAGACGATTCACTTTTTCGTTGGAAGTTTTGATATATCCTGTCCTTTCAACAGCAGAATACAGTGCTTTGCCAGTAAAGGCTTCCTTTTTACACTCCCCTTGCCATCCTGTTACTCTTATATAACGGAATCCAAAGAATGTAAAATGCGGGCGTACCTTTTTCTTTGTGCCATCACAAATATAAGTAAACTTAGACTCAGCATCTCTGTAATTGCCATGATAAAAATTTCCGCCTTGTAAAATTTCTGCGCACTCAAATACAATCTTTGTGCCTTTTTTAAAATCTGCATCAAACTCCACAAAACCAGCAAAATTCTGTCCAAAGTCAAGCACAGTTTCACCTGCTGGCGTTTTTAAAACTTCCTTTACAGATATATCTTCCATAGCACGTACTGGAAGACTTAGGCGGTCTACAAGATGGCTTTTGGCAAGGTTCTTTGTAGCATCATCTTCTTCTGGCGCTATAATTACGTCCACTTTTTTCCAAGGGTTTTCTTTGTCAGCCCAGAGAAGTTCATTGTAAATTTCACCATCATAAATGCCAGAATCTTCTACAAGTGAGCCTTTGTATTCCCAAGTTTCATCTGTGTAGATAACTTCCTTTGTGCCATCTTCATATTCAATATGTATTTCAGCAATAGCTGCCATACGGCTTCCGAAATTATTTTTCTTTAATTCAAGCCCGAAAAGCCCCATATACCAGCCTTTGCCAAGCATAATACCTATAGTATTGCTTCCTGTACACAGGCTGTCAAGTGGATATGTGATTACCTGTATAGATGTTTCATACTCTGTCACATAAGGCGCAAGGTATTCATCTCCAACCTTTTCACCATTTAAATACAGTTCAAACAGTCCCACGCCAGTACCATAAAACCTTGCCTTTTTAACAGGTTTTGCAATATCTATGGTCTTTTTCAGGAGTGGATGGAAAGTATCTTCCTTATTTGCTGCAATCCATGAAGCATCCCATGCCTCTCCCATCTTTCCTGTTTCAAAGCACACAGTGTCGCTTACTGCGCTGTCCCCTTTATCACCAGTTACTTTTACACGACAGTAATAAGCTGTCCTTGGCTCTAGTGCAATTTCTAGTTTTTCTCCATGCTGCCTAAGGTCTTTGCCGCCTTTTGTGTAAAACACTGTACCAAAACTGCTGTCGGTACTTACTTCTATCAATGCATCTGTCTGTTTCCCACTGTCTGTATCTGTAACTTTCCATGAACAGATTACATAATCCATATAAAATCCAAGCGGGTTAGTGATGCCATTGATTTTTACATCAGTAATTTTCATTAAAAATCTCCCCTTTCCAGATAATACTTATTATATCATTTACTGTTATTATTTTACATTGTACCAAGCCGCTAACGCG
>DESG01000117.1:0-122 GCA_002361175.1 Lachnoclostridium sp. UBA3320
TAATTTTATGAGGTTATCCTGCATAATGTAATAGTGTAACTTTACTTGGAGAATTTTTAGAAAAAAATAGAAAAAAGACACCTCTTTGTAGTATAATGCCACTTTACAAGTTTTTTAAAAAA
>DESG01000117.1:464-31942 GCA_002361175.1 Lachnoclostridium sp. UBA3320
TCTTTCATGTTATAATAAGTTTGCAAAATCCTAATGAAAGAGGTGACCTTGTTAAAAAAATAGTTTTGACCTGTTTTTTTTAAAGCTTTATTCCCATCTAAAATTAACTTAGTGATATTGATTTTCTTGTAACAGTTCAGATACCCACTAGTTTAAAGCATAAATCTAAGATATAGGTTAATATTTATGCATTAAATTATATAATATTGAGTACATTTTCTACATAATATTATGCATATTTTACAACAGCTTTTATTTTTCTAATAAAAATTAACTCATTTTAGAGAGGTATCTGAACTGTTACATTTTCTTGCCTGCTATCTTTAATATCAGTACAAAATTAGTAGAAATTTTCAAGATTATGTGATAGACTAGGTTAAAACAAAATTTAAACTATAAATATGAGGTGTATCCTTTATGACAATCCATAATAATTATATTTTTCTTCCAAAGCAAAAGAAAAAGGTACAGGAACAACATCATAAAGATGATGTAATTCATATAGAAATGCCCAGAAATATTCTTTTTTATATTAAGGAAATTTTTGGAAATCCTACAGAGACAGACAAATATTTACTAGATTTTAAGGTTTCATACACCTATAAAACTGCTAATGAGGAATACACTGTAATATTTACAGTAATTAATGTTTCAAAATATACTTATCTTGATATAAGTCTAAACAGGGAAACAATAGAAGATGCAATACAATCATTAGAAGATATACATAACAAAATAACTGCATCTGAAATTGAAGATAATTACATTATGATAGTGTCATACGATTATATTTCAGAATATTACTGTAATGAAGCATATCCAAAACTTAATGAATTGGAAAGAAATTTAAGAAGATTGCTACTTAATACTTATACTATTAATTTTGGCACAGAATATTTTGAAACAACAATTAAAAAAGATTTACAGGAAAAAATAAAGAAAGCGGTACAATCCAGAACTAAAAACCCTGAAAAAAGAAAAATTGAACAACTAAAAAAATTCTTTTATTCAATGGAATTTGGCGATATACAAGCACTGTTATTTACAAAAAATTGGACAATCATTGAAGAAAATGATAAAGAAAAATTTTTATCAGAAACCAAAAATTTGAGTAAATTAACCGATGAAGAATTAAGAGCAGCTTTTGAAAAATTTTCTCCAAAAAGTGATTGGGAAAGATTATTTTCAGACAAAGCAGCTGATGTAAATATTGAGCAGCTAATCGAGGCAATTCGTTTACAAAGGAATGATATTGCTCATTGCAAATTCTTTTATAAAGAGAAATATGAATCATTTTGTGAAATATCTGATAGACTTAACAGTGCTATTCTTGAGGCAATTAATATCACAGAAAAAAAAGATTTTCTAAATAAAAAAGCAGAATTTTTCAATATATCAATGGCTGGTATTTCTGAAAAATTTGCCCAACTTCTAGCAGTAATGCCAGAATCCATAAAATTAAAATCATCGTATGAAAATACAGAATATATATTATCAATGTTTAAAGACAAATTGAAAGCATTCACAGTACCTGCATACATATATAAAGCATTATCAGAATTGCCTAAAAATCACATACCGACATTGCTGAATATAGAAACAGATGATGAGATAATTGAAGAGGATGAGGAGAAAAATAATTCATAATCTATTCTTCTAAAAGAGGGAACTGCTTCAAGCAATTCTCTCTTCCCTCTCTTTCCCATCTCAGGTGTCCATTCATTTATTCGGACAACAGCCCTAATTTGTGAAGATTCTTTATCTGGATGTTTAAATTCTCTAATTATGTCATTATTTTTTGAAATTATCATAAATAAATTTGGTGTTTCATCAAACATACCTTTACACGAGCCAGGTTCTGTTCTTTACCTATTCATCCCAAAAGTAATACCACTTTCCAAATATACTTCTTTTGGACCATTATAGTTTAAATCCTCGTCCTTTCTGTTATTTTTCCTAGAATTATATTCTTTTCATTCTAATTCATTTGAATGTCCTTGAATATTATTATTACTTCGGTAGTTATATATCGCAATAATTTTATGCTGGATGAATATTTATATTTTTGTAAGTATATAAGTTTTTTCTATACCCAATGTATATTATAAAGCTTTTTTAATCATTTACCATAAACTATTCCAAAATATTTGTTACCAATATTTCAGTTGTAGTACAAGAAATAGGAAATTGCAGAACACGAAAAGTTAATTCTATGAATTTTTAAAATGTAGAAATTTAATCAATCTTTGATTAAATTATCTAGCAAATTTCAAAGATTTTCCCAAAAGACAGTTGTATGAAGACGCTGGTGCTTAAATCTGGTCTTTTCAGATTTTATGCACCATTGCGTGCTTCGTCCAAGCGCAAGCGTGCTGTCATTGAAAAAACTTTGAAATTGCTAGAGGCATATAATTTAAAATTATGGTAGTTTTGCTATTTAAAACTATTACATCTGCCTGTTTACTTATTCTGTATCTTCAAACAACATTGAAATAATGTCATCTTGATTTTCTGGCTGATATGATGCAATAAGATTATCAAGCAAATTATTTTCTGCACTGTTTTCGATGCTTCTTTCTATCTCCTGCACATCAATATTTATACTATCCTCTTCTTCGTCATCTTGCCTTAACAGGCTGTCTTCTTCTGCTTCTTTTTCATCTATTGGCGGCAATTTCTTTGTTATTTTAATCTCTTTGCCACAAAGATACATTGTAGTAATCAAGTACCTTGAACCATCAGGAAGCGTGACAACCTGTGAGAATGTACCTTTTTTGCGCTGTGGTCCTGCATTTTCTTCACTATCCATTTCCGAAATTGAAAAGCTATTTACATCATCAAATTCTAACTCTTCATTATCCACATTGCCATTTATAGTATCATCTGGTGCAAGCTTTATTGTGGACATAAGCTCACCTGGTATATTTGTCAGCAAAAGCTTTCCATCAACATAATATTTTACTGCACCACTATCTGTATTCTCTATAACTATTGTGCTTTCCTCACCACTATCTGAAGAATTAAAGAAATTATTCTTTACACCTTGTCTGCTGCAAAAATCAATCAGACTGTCAATGCCAGCTTTTCTTGAAGTATATCCAGAAAGCTGTTCTTTATCTTGTGTCTGCCCTAAATTATAGAAATCTGCAAATCCATCATCAGTTTCGCTATCAGAAAATATTTTTCCTGTATTTCTATTATAAACAAAAGCATAATAACTGCTTATGCTTCCTACACCTTCTATTTTCATAAATGTACAATCCTTTCTTAAAAATAATTAATCATTACTTAGCAATAATCTTTACAGCGGACGTTTGTTTAAAACCATCCATCTGTCATTCAGGACGGTATCACTTTCCTTTAAGGTCCAAGTGTTAAAATATATACTATCTTTTAAGATATAATGTATATGAATGTGCAAAGCCGCTATATTTTTCTTTAGACATATAAACAATTTCTCCGCTGCTTATCTTTATACTATCAGAAGTGTATTCTAAAACATGTGCCATATTTACAATAAATCCTCTGTGGCACTGATAAAATCCATCACCTAAAAGATATTTTAAATTATCCATTGTAGAATAAATTTCAATAATGCCATTCGTCATGTGTATTTCTTTCTTTCGGCGATTACTTTCTACATACATTATATCATTTTTATTAACTACAATGCTTTTGGATTTTGTTTTGACAAGCAATACATTTCTATTCTCTTTTTCTCTACTATTCACCTCTCTTTCTACACCAGCCAATGCATTTTCAGATTTATTCAATGCCTTTGGCTGTTTTCTGAAAAATCCATCATTACTGTATGCTTCTATATCCATTACCAACCTCCCTCATTTTTATATATCGGCAAAATTATGTCATAATTTTGCCAAAATGTAATAAAATACCTCACAAATGTAACAAATATTTTTAACACCTCTCTCCATAATAATAAAACCCTCTGCTCTCACATAACTTAACAGGAACAATTTTTCCTATAAGAGACTTGTCACCCTTAAAATGAACCAGATAATTTTGTCCTGTTCTGCCTGTAACAAAACCTTCCTCTTGTGCATTTTTCTCCTCAACTAATACATCTGTTATCTTTCCTACAGACTGTGCAGCCTTTTTTGCTGAAGTGTCTTGTACAACTTTTAAAAGCCTTTCAAACCTTTCCTTGATAACTTCATCAGAAATCTGATTTTGCATCGAAGCTGCTGGTGTTCCTGTGCGTTTACTATATATAAATGTAAATGCACTGTCATATTCTGCCTTTTCTATAACATCTAGCGTTTCTTTAAAATCATCTTCTGTCTCACCAGGAAAACCTGTTATTATATCAGTAGTAATTGCAATATCAGGTACTGCTTTCTTTATTTTGTCCACAAGTTTTAGATAACTTTCCTTTGTATAATGGCGGTTCATAATCTCAAGCAGACGACTACTGCCGGATTGTAATGGAAGATGTAGATGATGACAAAGTTTCTCTGACTGCCCCATAAATTCTATAAGTTCATCTGATAAATCTTTTGGGTGTGAGGTCATAAAACGTATGCGTTTAAGACCTTCTATATTTTCTACTCTCCTAAGAAGCTCAGTAAAACTTATAGGATTATCAAGATTTTTGCCATATGAATTGACATTTTGCCCAAGCAGCATAACTTCTACAACACCATCAGCTACAAGGTTTTCTATCTCATTAATAATGTCCTCTGGTTTTCTGCTCCTCTCTCTGCCACGCACATAAGGTACAATACAGTAACTGCAAAAGTTATTACAGCCAAACATTATATTTACTCCACTTTTAAATGAATATTTTCGTTCTGTTGGAAGTTCTTCTACAATCTCTGTAGACTTTTCCCAGATATCAATAATCATTTTATTATTTCCTGATTCATCTAAAAGTTTCATAGCCAGAAGTTGGGCCAGTTTAAATATATTGTGAGTTCCAAAAATTATATCCACATTTTGATAACTTCTGCGAATTTTATCAACTGCTTGCTTTTCCTGCATCATACAGCCACAGAGAATTATAATCATATTTGGATTTTTCTTTTTATATTTTTTAAGCTGTCCTATTCTTCCATATAATTTAAGATTTGCATTTTCTCTAACTGTACACGTGTTAAATAAAACAAGGTCTGCCTCTTCTGAATCTGCTTCTTCATAACCAATGCATTTAAAGATGCCAAGAATTTTCTCAGAATCTCGTGCATTCATCTGACAGCCGAAAGTCTGGACATAAGCAGTTGGACAACGATTGTTCTTTTTTTTAAATTCCTTAATCCACTCTCGACACTTTGCCATAAAATAATACTGCCTAGATGGTTCTTTTTCTGGTGGTGCAGTAGTTAAATCTATACTGTCTAAATTAATTTCGTTATACATTTTTCTTGACTTTCTTCCTTTTTTTAATTATCTGGGTCACAATTTCCACATGGTGTATATCCCGCTTTTTCAGCTTCCTTTATTGTGCTAAAATACACTTGATTTTCCTTATCAGGCAGTGAACCACAATCTGGAAGATGATACTTCTTAGAAATAGCATTTCCTATAAAGTTGACTTCATCTGTCTGACTGGTGTTAGTTTTACTGTTATTTTTGCTTTTAGATATATTAGAAGATGAAGATTGTGTGGTGTTGAATGTTATATTCTTACCATCGCTTATAGCCACTATATCTCCAAGTTCATCAGTGCGGTAAATATTACAGCCCATTGCATTAAACCTTGCGAGGGCTTCTTCTGAAGGATGCCCATACTTGTTATCTTTGCCTGCACTTATAACAACACTTTCAGGGTGCATTGCCTGCATAAATGCCTGTGAAGAAGAATATTTGCTGCCGTGATGCCCCGCAAGGTATACATCACATGACAAATCAATTCCTGTTTCAATCATTTCATATTCACTTTCTATCTCTGCGTCCCCTGTCATTATAAATGAATTTTCTCCATTGACAAGTTTAATTGCAACAGAATAATCATTAGCATCATCATAATGTGTATCGTTAGGCGCAAGTATTGTAAATTCTGCATCTCCTATTTTATATTCTGTTCCAGTTACTGGGTATGTAATATCCATATTTTTTTCTTTTATCAGACTTCTAAAAGATTTATAAACTTTGCTCTCTGCCTTGTAATCTGGAGCAATAACTGTATCTGCATCATAAGAATTAAGCGCACCAACAATGCCGTTTAAATGGTCTGCATCATAATGTGTTGCAATAACATAATCCAATTTATTAACTGATTCATCTTGTAAATAAGATACAAGTCTTGATGCATATTTACTGTCACCGCCATCAATAAGCATATAATGACCATCACTTTCAATAAGTGTGGCACTTCCCTGCCCCACATCAATAAAATGCACTTCCAAATTTCCATTATCTGATGCTTCTAGGCTTTTACTCCCATCTTCCAAAAGACTTGCCACTGACCTGCTGTCATCTTCTATATTACCTGCCCCACTGCCACCATCACTACAACCTGTAAAGAAAATTCCTGCTGCAATCATAAGAGCAAGAAATTTCTTAATACAGCTTTCTATAAGATTAATATTTGTATTTTTTTTATTCATCATACATCTCCACTATTTTAGATTAGAATACATGTTCTTTTCCAAGATACTTTTCTTCAAATTCTTTTGCAGGAACAGGTTTTGAAAAATAAAATCCCTGCACATAATCAGGTTTAAGTTCTTTTACACATTTAAAATCCTCTTTTGTTTCAACACCTTCATAACATACCATTAAATTAAGATTGTGTGCAAGTTCAGTAAACTGTTTTACAACTACATAATCATAGTGATTTGTCTTTATGCCTTTTATAAATGCCTGATCAATCTTTATTAAATTAAACATCATTTCCTTAATATAACGCAAATTTGAATATCCAGTGCCAAAATCGTCTATAGCAAGATTTAAGCTTCTGCTGTGGAATGATTCAAGAATATTTTGAGTAGCATGACATGAATCAAGTTCGCCACTTTCAGTAATTTCAAATAATACATTATCACTGCTTAAACCATATTTCTCAATAAATAAATCAATATCACTTATAACATTGCTCTTTTTAATCTGTACAAAAGAAATATTTATATTCACACGAAAATATGGACATTTTTTCTGCCATTCCATACATTTACTCAAAGCTTCTCCAATAATCCATCTTCCAACAGGTATTATAAGTCCGCTTTCTTCAAGAAGTGGTATAAAGACCCCTGGTGATATTATGCCAAATTCTTCATTTTGCCACCTTAGAAGTGCTTCTGCTCCGTATATACATGCTTTTTCCATATTTACTATAGGTTGATAATAAAGTTCAAATCCTTCAAAATCGTTTTTAACTGATTTGCGAAGGGCTTCCTGCATTTTAAGTTTTCTCACGTATTCATTGTACTCTTTTTCATCATAAGTAACACACATATTTTTGCCATATATTTTTGCAAGCCTAAGTGCAAACTCTGCTTTTTCAATAAGTTTTAAATCTATCTCATCTTCTAAATTAAAATATACAGAACCGCCTGATATTGTATAAAAAAGTTTATAGCATTTTTCACTAATATGTTTATCAACTGCTTTTCTTATTTTTGTGTACATTATTTCTGCTGGATTATCCTGTATAGAATCAATTCCCTGACAAAGAATCATTATTTCATCTCCGCTCATACGGTAAAACTTTGCTTCATTACTTACAGTTTTAATAATGCACTGTGCAAGTTCATTTAATGTCTCATTGCCAGTTTCTTTACTGTATCTTTCATTGATATCTTTAAAATTATCTACACCTATAAGCAGTAGGAAACCATTTTCAAACGATGTTTTATCTATATTTAGTATATCTTGTCTTAGTCTTATCTCTCTATATAACCCAGTTATATTATCAATCTTATTTTTTCTTCCCATTTCTGATACTATACCTATAAGGTAATGTACCTTGCCATCTTTATTAAATATTACCTGTCCCCTACAACTTACCCATATAGGATTGCCATTTTTATTAAGCCACCTATATTCAAGGTCAAGTTCATTTAAAAGTCCTGTTTCAATTAAATCTAAATTTCTATTTAAAATATCCCTGTCATCAGGATATACACATTTATTTATAACAGCCTTAGCGTTATAAAAATCCCAATTATCTAAAAGAAAAACTTCTGTTGCCCTTTCTGTAATATTATAGTGGTCTTCTATAAAATCAAATATAAATAAATAATCATCTGTGCTCTTTGACAATATCTTAAAGACGCTGTTAAACTGTTCAAAGCTGATTTTGTCATTCATAATAAACCCCCTTTAGTTGTATTGCTTTTCCATATTATACTTATCCATACATCTATTTATAAAATATCGCAGACTAAATGCAAGCATAATAACTGAAAACACAGTTAAAATCATAAATAAAACCGCCATAATTACAGAATCGTCACCAAAAATATATTGTATTATATAAGTTGTGGAATTAAATATTATATGTGTTAATATTGAACAAATTATGCTGCCTGTTGCATAAATAACCATTCCTAAAACTATGCCAAGAAGAAATGCATATATTCCTTGTATTAAATTCATATGATATATTCCAAAAAGCAACGCCTGTATTATATTGCCAGTAAAGAAACCAAATGCAAGACGTGTTCTGTCAAATATTGCTCCACGAAATATAATCTCCTCAGATGCTGGTCCTATAATAAGCACATAGATAAATGTAATAACTCCTCCGCTTGGCTCAAGATTTTGCATAATCTGATTGTAATTTTCAAATGCCTGTGGCATAAAATTCATAATAAGTGATAAAAAAACTGTAAGAGATATACAGCCGCAGGCTCCTGCCCCCATAATACCCATTATATTACCAAACGTAAATACTTTTCTATAATCCATACCTTTTATGCGCCAGTTTGACTTTAGATAGAGAATAAGACACCATATCATTGACAATATTGCACTTATTGCAGATATCCACATAATATGTGATGTACTTCCTGCAAGCCCTCCTATGGCATCAGTATATGATGCACCTGATATCGCTTTAGTAAAAATGTACCCTAATGTATAAATGGCAGACGCAAATATCTGCATCAGTATAATACCAGCAAATATAAGGAGTACTTTAATACTGCAAGTAAGTTGTAATTTTCGCATAAATTCCTCCTAAATACAAATTTAGTAATAAAAGTGAAGTCCGGACTTGCAACATTGAAATCCAAGTCCGGACTCGCATTTAAATATGTATCATCTTTTTCTTTGTAAAAATTCAGGTATTTTTATTCCTCCATCATCTGACTGGCGGTTATATGAAGGTGTAGGAATCTTTATAGGACCTGGCGTTACAGGCTCATTAGTTTGCATCTGTTTAACAGGTTCTTCTTGCGCATTAATTTTAGTTACAGTCTTTTCTCTTGGCAGTGCAGTCTGAGTCTTTCTGGCATCTGGTTTTATAAATGCCACTTTTGATGACGATTGCTGTTTTGACTTTGACTCTTCCATATCCTCTTCAAGTCCTGTTGCAATAACAGTTATCTGGACAACATCAGGATTTTGACCATCACTTACACCAAAAATAATATTGCAGTTCTCACCTGTAAGATTTTCAACATAGTAAGCAGCCTCACTTGCTTCCTGTAGACCTACATCATTGCCCGAAATATTTATAATAACATGTGATGCACCTTCTATTGTTGTCTCCAAAAGAGGGCTTGATATAGCCTGCTGAACAGCATCAATACACTTGTCATCTCCACTTCCCATACCAATACCGATATGGGCAATTCCTTTTTCTTTCATAACAGTCTGTACATCAGCAAAGTCAAGGTTAATAAGACCTGGAACATTGATAAGGTCAGTAATACCCTGTACACCCTGCTGCAACACTTCATCAGCCTTTTTTAAAGCATCAGGCATAGATGTTCGCCTGTCAACTATTTCAAGCAGCTTATCATTAGGAATTACAATAAGCGTATCTACATTCTGTTTTAATTTTTCAATACCAGAAAGAGCATTATTCATACGGCTTCTAGCTTCAAACCGGAAAGGTTTAGTTACAATGCCTACAGTCAGTATTCCCATATCTTTTGATATCTCTGCAACAATAGGAGCTGCGCCTGTGCCTGTGCCACCTCCCATACCGCATGTTACGAATACCATGTCAGCTCCTTTAACTATATCTGTAATTTCCTCCCGATTTTCTTCTGCAGCAGCTTTGCCAACTTCAGGGTCAGCTCCTGCACCAAGGCCTTTTGTAAGCTTTTCCCCTATCTGGAGACAAATAGGGGCTTTGCAATTTAAAAGATGCTGTTTATCTGTATTTATACATATAAATTCTACGCCCTGTATTCCTTCTTCTATCATACGGTTTACGGCATTATTTCCTCCGCCGCCAACTCCTATAACCAATATTTTTGCGGCTAAATCTGCCTCGTTTGTCTTTATCTCTAACAAAGTTGCTCCTCCTTCAATTATGCAATCTCAAATTCCCCTAACATATATTGTACTAATTCACTGGAGAATAATCAAGAGAATATATGTTCTTTTTTTATTAATTTTGTTTAAGCACAATTTTATCACCTGTATTGTAATTTTCCATATCTATAGTGCCGCTAAGTTTCTTTTTATTTGCTGTATTAAGAACTTCCGCCAGTACTGCAAGTTGGTCATTATAAAGTTTCTTTTTTCCAAGATGTACCTGCACATTGCCTGAATAAAGCATTATATCACCATCATTTATATGGATTCTCTTCACACTTATTCCATAGTGATTTATAAGTTGTGATACATTCATTATGGCATCAAACAGCGAATCATCTTCTACTTTAAATTTTTCACCGATGGCAAAGTCACCAAATTTAATACCTGAAACTAGAGGAACTTCCTGTCTTCGCCTTGAAAGGCTTTCAAGTACAGTACCTTCCCTGTCAAAGTACACATATTGTCCCATATATTTGATACAGCCACTTATAGCTTTGTCATATACATGCAGTATCACTGTATTGCGGTCTTCATAATCTATGTCTATATCTTCAATAAATGGAAGCTTGTTAATTCCAAAAATTTTATTATACAATAATAATATAAGTTCATTGTCAAAATACTTCTTTACAAATACAGAAGATTTTATCTCCTCCTCTGTATAAATATCTGTTCCTTCTACTTTAACCGTATCTATATGAAAAGCAAAATATAACACGCCTATAAGTAAAAACAGAAAAATAATAAACAACAATATATTTTTTAAGCGCCTCATTGCCAATCCTTTATCACTTTTGTTTTATCTGTCTTGACACACCAAGTACAAGCCCCATTTCTGTCATTATAATCATTTCAGAAGTACCACCATAACTTATAAATGGCAGTGGTATACCTGTTGATGGTATAGAGTTAGTCACTACTGCAACATTTATTACAACCTGTATTGCAAGCTGCACCATTACACCTACACACAGCATTGTACCAAAAATATCAGGTGCGTGACATGCTATTACAACTATGCGCCAAAATAACACAAGAAATGCAAGTATTACAAGTGCTGCACCCACTATGCCAAGTTCTTCACATATTACAGCAAATATCATATCATTATATGCTTCGGGTATATATCCAAGCTTTTGCATACTCTGCCCAAGCCCTTTGCCAAGCAGTCCTCCCGAAGCAATCGCATAAAGTCCTTGTTTTATCTGCAGTGCGTTTGGATGCGTTTCCACGTTAAGCCATATCTGTACACGCTCCATTCTGAATGGGTCTCCAAATATTATGTAAACTGCCATAACACAAGCAAGCAATAGTGCACATATTATAAAATAACCTTTTTTATTACTTGCCACAAAGCACATGCCTATTGATATACCGCCAATTATTATTGCAGAGCTTAAGTTTTCCTTGGCTATAAGGATTATAAGCGGCATCATATATGCCATTATACATAAAAAACCTGTAAAGCTGTCAAGTGCCCTTCTGTTTCTGTATACTGCATATGATATAAAAAGTATTGCAGCTATTTTGCTTATTTCAGAAGGCTGAAACTGTATTGGTCCAAATTCTATCCATCTTTTTGCACCGTTGTGCTCTGCACCTATAAACAATACCGCTATCTGTAGTGCAAGAGCAACTATATATGCAACATGCGAAAGAGACAGTGAATATCTGCCTGATGTTTTTTGTATAAATATCTGGTAATCTATTTTTGAAATCGCAAGCATAAGTACAAAACCTATGCCAAGTCCTTGAAGCTGCGATTTAACAAAACGGAACGGCTGCCCAAATACAGATGCCCTGTAATATCCAGCACTGTATATCATAAGAACTCCGAACAAAGCTATGCCCACTGTCATAAAAAGCAACATATAATCATACTGTGTAAAAGTTTTTATCCTGCTTTTTTTTCGCTGTGCTGTCCTCGCCATACAGCCATTCCTCCTTTCCTAACTATTCAGAGGCTGTTTACATACTTTTTAAACATTTCTCCTCGCTCTTCATAATTTTTAAACATGCCCCAGCTTGCACATGCTGGTGATAAAAGAACAGCATCACCAGCCCCAGCATGTTTACTGCTTATATTTACAGCTTCTTCAAGTGAATCCACTTTTATTATATTATTAAATCCTGCTTTTATTGCAGCATCTGCTATCTTGTCTGCTGTAGCCCCTAAAAGTACAAGGCATTTTACTTTATTTTTAAATGAAGCTATCCATTCATCATAAGATGACTCTTTGTCATATCCACCACCTATTACTATTGTAGGTCTTACCATAGCTTCAACTGCTTTTATTGCAGCGTCAGGGTTAGTTCCCTTTGAATCATTATAATATTTTACACCATTAACTTCTCTTACAAACTCAATTCTATGCTCAACTGCATTAAACTCTTTTACCGATTTTCTTATATAATCTACAGGTACTCCTGCATGCATTGCAATGGCAACTGCTGCCATCACATTTTCATAATTGTGCTTTCCTAAAAGTTTCAAATCATGGATATTACAAATGTTAATGCGCCCTGTATCTATATCAGAATATATGATTTCTTCATCTTCCATCCATATTCCACGTTCTAATATATGCCCACTGCTAAACCAAAATACATTTGCTTTTATATCTTTTGCAATATTTCTTAAATATTTATCTTCATAATTAAGAACACATACATCTGTCATCTCTTGATTTTTTGCAATTTTTGCCTTTGTACTTACATAACATTCCATAGTATGATGTCTATTTAAATGGTCAGGAGTAATATTTAGTATAGCAGAAACTTTTGGCTTAAATGTATAAATAGTTTCAAGCTGAAAACTGCTTATCTCTGCAACTGTTACAGAAGAATCTTTCATAGCGTCTGCATATTCAGTATACGGCATTCCAATATTTCCTACAACAAATACATCATCAAAATATGATTTCATTATCTCTCCTGTAAGAGCCGTTGTAGTTGTTTTGCCATTAGTTCCTGTTATTGCATACACTTTTCCTTTTCCGCACACATATGCAAGTTCAATCTCGCCCCACACAGGTATATTTTTTGCTTTAAGTTTAAGAACAAGAGGGGAATCTACTGGCACACCAGGGCTTATAACTGCAATATCAACATTTTCAAGTACACTGTCCTCTATTTCACCGATTACTAACTTAAAGTCAGTATCTTTTGAAAATCTTGACATTACTTCTTCTTTATCAAGCTTATCATTGCCTTCTAAAACAATTATTTTTGCTCCTTTTTTTGAAAGAAGAGAAACGGCAGCAACACCGCTTTTACCTGTACCAACGACTAAAAATGTTTTTTGCATATTATCCTCCTAAATAGAGAGCAGCAAGCGCAATCAGGCACATAATAACAGTAAACATCGAAAAGACTGTAACGACTTTCGTTTCCTGCCAGCCACACTGCTCAAAATGATGGTGTATTGGCGCCATTTTAAAAAAGCGTTTTCCACCGCTTATCTTAAAATAAACAACTTGTATAATCACTGACAAAACTTCTATAAGGTAAACTGCACCAACAATAACTATAAATATCGGCAGTTTTAACATAAGTGCAGCAGATGATACAAAGCCACCAAGCGCAAGCGAACCAGTATCTCCCATAAACACACTTGCTGGATAGACATTATACAGTAAAAATCCCATAAGCGAGCCTGCAACAGAAGCTGTGACAGGCATAATACCGCTTTTCATTCCATATGCTACAACTGTAAAAAATATTGCTACCAGAAGTGTTACGCTTGAAGCGAGTCCATCTAGCCCATCTGTAAAATTAGTTCCATTGACTGTACCAAGCATAACAAAATATACAAATACCACAAATACAGGCAACGGCATTGATATATAAAGTCCATCTGTTATTCCACCTGAAAATGGCACTAAAAATTCAGGTTCATAACCTAATTTAAATAAATAATAATAAATAAAAATTCCTGCCACAACAGCTTGAAGTACAATTTTTTGCCATGGTGTAAGTCCTAGTGAACGTTTCAAGACTACTTTAATATAATCATCAAGAAATCCTATAAGCCCAAAACCAAGTGTTGCAAAAAGCACAGGAAGTACTTCACTGTTTCCCCTTACGTATATAAGTGATATAAGCGTAGTACAAGCAAGTATAATTAGTCCGCCCATTGTGGGTGTACCTGCTTTTTTCAGATGTTCACGTGGACCATCCTCTCTGACGTACTGTCCAAACTTCATTTTTTTCAGAAAAGGTATTATTATGGGACACAATACTATACTTACAGCAAATGCCATAAGTACAGGTATTACCACACTCATGTAATCCATAACTACTCTCCATCTTTTTTCCTTTCAATGCCCAAATATGGCAGGGCGTCATCCAGAAGTTTTGAGATAACAGGAGCTGCTATCTGTCCTCCGTAATATATTCCTTCTGGTTCATCAATCAGTACAAGCGCAAGTACAACAGGATTATTGGCTGGTGCAAATCCAAGACATGATGCAATATATTTATTACTGCTTCTTGGAAGTTTTTCAGAAGTACCTGTCTTACCACCTACATTATAACCTTCAACAGATGCTTTCTTGCCGCCTCCTTCTGAAACTACTGACTCAAGTATTGGTTTCATTCTATCAGATGTCTGCTTTGAAACTGCATTTTCTATTTCTTCATATTTTAATTTTTTTACAGTGCTTTTATCACTGCTTTCAATACTTACTCCAAAATGCGGAGTCACCAAAGTACCGCCGTTTATAACAGCGCTTATTGTTGAAAGAAGTCTTACGGGTGTAAGCTGAAATGACTGTCCAAATGACATTGTTGCAAGTTCAACAGCCCCTACATTTTCTTTTTTATGCATTATTGTAGCAGCTTCACCTGGCACATCTATACCAGTCTTTTTAAGTATACCCAACTTATCCATATATTCAAACATACCATCTGTTCCAAGTCTTGCAGCTGTTTCCATAAAAACAGGATTGCATGAGTTTTGCACGCCTTGAACAAACGTCTCACTGCCATGTCCCGTTGTTTTATGACACCTTATCCTTCTGTCTTCAACAACTTTAAAACCAGGACAATTAAATGTATCTGTCTCTTTTACTACACCTGCTTCAAGAGCTGCTGTTGCAGTAAAAACTTTAAATGTAGAACCAGGCTCATATGTGTCACTTACACATCCATTGCGCCACATCTTGTTAAGCTCTTCATTAAGTTTTTCTTGTGACATATTGTCTGAGCCTTTTATTTCATATGGATTATTCAAGTCAAACTCTGGAGCATTAACCATAGCATATATTTCCCCATTTTGTGGGTTTAACATTATTATTCTTACACTTTTTGCCTTTTTGGCAACTAATACATCTTCTGCGGCCTGTTGTGCAAACTTTTGGATATTTATATCAAGGCTTGTATAAAAACTACTTCCTGCTATAGGCTCAACTCTGTCCTCTGCTTTTCCTTCAATCTCAACACCTCTTGCATTAGTCATTGTAAGTATACAGCCATCTTCCCCTTGAAGGTATGAATCATAATTTACCTCCAGTCCTATAATTCCTTGGTTATCTGCACCTGTAAAGCCAATAACTCTTGATGCAAGATTGCCATATGGATAGTATCTTTTATAGTCCTCATCTACCATTACACCGTCAAGTCCTAAGTCTCTTACCTTATCAGATGTCTTTTTATCAACATTGGATTTTATTCTTTCTATAGAAGAAACTTTTTCAACTCTTTTACGTACTTTTTCTTCATCAATTTCAAGTATTTTTGAAAGAGATGATATAACTTTTTCAGGTTCAGTAATCTGATTGTGTATTACTGATATTGTGGATACTGGTTTATTTCCTGCCAATATCTCACCATTTCTGTCATATATTATTCCTCTTTCTGCTTTGATACTCCTTTCCCTTTGCTGTACATCTTTTGCTTTAGAGCCGTAATAATCAGCCTTTAACAACATTAAATAAGCAAGTCTGCATAATAACGCAACTGTTAATATGCAGACTACTGTATAAGCAAATATAAGCCTTTGTCTTTGCGCTGTTTTACAACTTTTCATAATATAACTGCCATATAAAATTCATTAGTATAGCTTATTACTCTTCATGAAAAATATTCCTAACTACTTGTCATGTTTCAAAATTGCTTTACTACTCACCTGCTACGCCATAATCTTTATTTGAAAAACCATTTTTTGGAGCATCTAAAAATATTCCATCTTTTGTTGATGGCAACTTAATTTTATTATTAGAAATTTTATTTTTCTTTGATTTGGCATCGCTTTTATCAGGATAAATTCCAAGAAACATAAGCACATCTTCCATAACATCACTTGCAAACTCAGTTGCATATACACTGGCATGTGACTGGTCTTCTACATTAGGCTCATCTATAATCACATAAATTACAGCTTCTGGATCGTCTGCTGGTGTACATCCTATAAATGAGACAAGATAATTGCCGTGTCCTCTTGGTTGTTTCTCAGCAGTACCAGTCTTTCCGCCTATCTTATATCCGTCAACTCTTGCAGGTTTTGCAGTTCCATCTTCATCTGAAACTGTTTTATATAGATACTCTCTTAATAACTTACTTGTATCTTCTGTAATAACACGTCTTACAAGCATATTATCATTAGAAGAAACAACAGCACCTGACTTTGTATTAATTTCTTTTACAACATGTGGCTGATAATAATTGCCGCCATTGACAACAGCACTAAATGCTGCTGCCATCTGCACCATAGTTACAGTCTGGCTCTGCCCAAAACTTGATGTTGCAAGCTGCACAGGTCCCATGGTATTTTCATCAAATATTGCGCCTGTACCTTCTCCTGGAAGGTCAATACCTGTCTTTTTTCCAAAGCCAAAATTGTTGATATAGTTTAAAAACTTTGTCTTGCCAAGCTTTGCACCAAGCTGCATAAGTACATCATTACACGACCATTTCAGTGCCTGACATATACTTGTAGAACCATGTCCACCTCTTGCATAGGCAACACACTTAATCTTTCTGTCAGCTACTTGCTGGCTGCCATCACAGACATAATAACTGCCATCTGTAGTAACTCCTTCATCTAATGCTGCTGAAACAGTAATAGGCTTTAACGTAGAACCTGGCTCATATGCATCACTTATGCAAAAGTTTCTCCACAGTGAATTAAGGCTTTCAAGCTTTTCTGCTTCACTCATTTTTGCAATTTCTTTTTCAGAATAAAAATTTGATAATTCTCTAGGATTATTCAAATCATATGACGGATATGATGCCATAGCATATATTTCACCATTATTAGGATTCATAATAATACAGCCTATATTCTTAGAACCTATATTTTTTTCAAACTTTTCAATATGCTGTTCTAATATACCCTGTATATTAACATCAATAGTTGAAACAACTGTATTGCCATCAACAGCTGGCCTTACAGTCTGAACAAGTTCAAGCCCTGAATCAAAATATCCATACTGCCTGCCATACGAACCAGTAAGCGAAGAATTATATTGCTTTTCAATTCCCCACGCACCATCGTCATTTGAGTTGCAAAAACCTATTACATCACACGCCACAGTTGAATATGGATAATTTCTTACATATTCCTCTTCAAACCATACTCCCTTTATATTTTTACTGTCTTTTTGCTTTTCATCATTTTGTAAAGCTTCAAACTCATCTATCTTTTCAGAACTAAGGTGCTTAAATTTATCCATAACATAATAATGTGTTGAAGGATTTTTATCAAGTATATTTTTAATTTTTTTCTCAGATATGCCAAAAACTTTATTAAGTGCCAAAATTGTAGGCTCAATATACTTCTCGTCAGACAATATAAGTTTTGGGTCTAGTATAAGATTATAAACTTTTATACTTGTAGCAAGTTTATTGCCATTCCTGTCTGTAATGTCTCCCCTTTTAAACTGCACTGTATTGCTCACATAGCTCTGCTGTGCAAGCACCTTTTTTTCATATGCATTTCCTTTTGTTTTATTAAGGTAAACTATACGTACAACAAGAGTTGTAAATGCAAGTAGTATTAAAATAAAAATAAACAAAAGTCTGGCATACATAAATTTCTTTGCTAAACGTACATTACCTCTTGTATCTGATGCTTTTCTTCCCATAATACACCTTTAATCTCCAGATTGTGGAATATCTGAATGCTGTTTAACCATATCACCCTTTTTACTCTTATATGTATACACTTTATTACTATTTGCCATAACCATATGAAGTTTTTCAGTAGCATATTTGTATATATCAGCAAGGTCAACACTTGCAAGGATTTTATTGTATTCTATATCATTCTTCTCTTGTTGTTTTTCCACTTCTGTCTGTAATGTTATAATTTGTTTTTTCATTGTACGGACATTGTTCTGTGTATGTATATATGAAAATGCTGTAAACATTATAATGCACAATGCCAATGCCATAAACGCAAATGATGCACCATCCAAACCAGGCATACTCGCTGGCTGTCTGTTAGGACGCTTCTCATGTTCTCTTTCTGGCGCATCTCTTTCCCGTCTCTCTCTCTCAGGAATAGCGTTTAATTGTCTTGCAGTATTTCCATAAATGCCATTAACATTATCGACATAAGTAGTCTGTCTGTATCTGTCACCCACTCGCCTTTTTGATTCATCAGCCATATAACTACTCCTCCTCTAATTATGTCTAAAAATTCTTAGTTTCGCACTTTTGGAACGTGGATTCTGCTCCATTTCTTCTATTCTTGGAAATATTGGCTTCCTAGTCACCATTCTGCCTTTAGGGGCATTTCCGCATACGCACACTGGAAAACTCGGCGGACATATACATGGATTTTCCGCTTTGCGAAACGCTTGTTTTACAATTCTGTCTTCAAGCGAATGGAATGTAATTATACAAAATCTTCCATCAGACTTTAAAATATCAATCATGTCTTCAATATTTTGTGAAAGAACATCTAATTCATGATTTACTTCTATACGTATTGCCTGAAAAGTTCTTTTAGCAGGGTGTCCTCCCTGTTTTTTAAACTTTGCTGGTATTGCTCCACTTACAATTTCTGCAAGCCTTATAGTAGTAAGAATTGGTGATTTAATACGTTCTGCTGCAATATGTTTAGCAATATTTTTAGCAAATCTGTCTTCCCCATAATCTTTGATTATATGGAACAATCTATCTTCAGGGTAATTATTAACAACATCTGCTGCAGTAATTTCCTGCCTGTTATCCATACGCATATCAAGCGGTGCATCTATGCGATATGAAAAACCTCTCTCTGCTGTATCAAGCTGAAAAGATGATACACCCAAATCAAGAAGTATGCCATCAACCTTGTCAATGCCCATCTCAGCAAGAACTTGTACCATATTTGAATAATTGCTTCTTATAACAACTGCTCTATCTCCAAATACTTTCAACCTCTCCGTGCTTGTCCTTACAGCATCAGCATCTTGGTCAATGCCTATAAAAAGCCCATTCTCGCCAATTCTTTCGCAAATTTTACTGCCATGACCAGCTCCGCCTAATGTGCCGTCTACATAAATGCCGCCCAGTTTAACAGCAAGTCCATCTAATGTCTCTTCTAGTAACACAGGCTTATGTACAAACTCCATAGCAGCCTCCTTTTAAGGATATAAAAATATAATATAACGTTTATTAAAATTTATCAAGCATTTTTTAAATAGACAATCACATTTTTGCCTTAAAAGATTAAAAAAATGTCGAAATATAAAAAAACGCAAACGTAATATTTGCGTTTTTTTATTGTATAAAACACGTTTTGCTATCTGCTTTTGATTCTAGCACCATTATATATTTCTCTGTACAACCCTTGTTTCATATCCTTTTTTAAATAATACTTTACTCGCTTCACTTGCTTTATCATAATTGTCATAAGAACCATTGTACACACTGTAATAATCATTGTCTGGTACTATAAGACAGTCAAATCCATCTACCTGCATATTTTTTGCAAGACTTTGAGCATTTTCATAATGTCTAAATGAGCCAGTCTGTACCCAAAAATTGTTTGTTTCACTTCCTGCAATATCTGCACCACTTACTGTATCAATTATTCCATTGGCGATTGCCTGAGCTACCTCTGGAAATTTTAAATCAAAAATATTGTTATCACTCTCAGTGTTTATAAAGCCAACCTCTACAAGCGCTGCTGGCATTTTAGTACGTCTTAAAACCGCAAGATTTTTCCGCTCTTCTACACCTAGGTTGTTAAATCCTACTTTCTCAAGTTCCCTGTTTATGTTTTCTGCAAATACCGCAGGTATACCACTGTTTTCATAGACAAGTGTCTGCACGCCTGCATACATATCGGGTGATGTGCTTGAATTTCTGTGAATCGAAATAAAATAATCAGCATCACTTTCATTAGCGATTCGTGCCTTTTGCAAAGGACTCTGGTAAATATCTGTAGTTCTGGTATATAGCACATCAACGCCTGCATTTTCTAAAATATTTCCAACCGCCAATGTTAGATTTAATGTATCATCTTTTTCCCTTCTGCCATTAAAAGAAGCCCCATTATCATATCCTCCGTGTCCAGCATCAAGCATAACTGTTGCCATATAATTCCTCCAGTTACATTGTTCCAGATAATATATGACATAATTTGAAAATTATTCATAAAATACGCAGTAAAATTAGAAAAAAATGCCTTATTTATTAAACATTATTCTTTCATCATTAAACATTCTTGTAAGTACAAATACCCCTATTCCTGTATAAATAATATTAGTTATAACAGTTAAAAGCATACCAAATGGTATTATTTCAAATGAAAAAACACCTGTCATACACTGTACACTGTTATAAATTGGTATTACATAGTTATATAGCTCTGTTTTAGCTCCATCAGAAAACATCCCACTTAAACCTACCAGCATAACAACTATCATAAGTGGCATAATATATGTTCCTGCCTCTTTTGTACTCCTTGCAAAAGCTGAAATTATTGATATCAGTGTTACTATAAGAAGCACTGTTGACAATATTATAACAGCAAGAAGTATATAATCCTGTGCGCTGTATACATTTGCCTCAATGCCTTCTTCCCCTGCACCTGTAATTTTAGGAAGTGAAAGCATAGTTCCAAGTGTGCTTGATATTCCACTTAAAAGCGCTATAATTGATAAAGCTATAATCTTTCCAAGTGCAATATGGCTTCTTTTGGCAGGAGTTACAAGCATTGTTGCGATTGTTCCCCTTTCCTTTTCACCTGAAATTGATTCAGGTCCTATTGACATACATGCACTGAAAATAAACATGAGCAAAAGCATAGGCAAAAGAGATGAAAAGACAGTAGCTGCCGCATCTTTTTCATTTGCAAGGTCATATTGCACATCACTGTCTGGGTTTACATCAAATTTATTTGCCATAGATGACTCATACGAATCCATCATTTCTATAAACATCTCATATGCAGTCTGTGACTCTGTAGATGCAGAATTATAATAAATCTCAACTTGTGGAGCTTTATCACCAGAAGTACTATTATAAACAGCTATGTCATTCTCAAAGTTTTCTGGAAATACTATGTATAAATCAAGTGCACCATCCTTGTTTTCTAGCTCTTTTTTAGCTTTTTCACCGCTTTGTGCATCTGTATCTTTTAACCCACCAGACATGCCAGCACTGTCAAGCATTGCTTTTATGCTTTCAGGCATATTCACACTTTCAACTGAATATACATACTCATCGTCTACAGTCATCATATCAGAAAAAGCATCGCCCATAAAGTTGTACATTACAAAAATCATAATTCCAGGCAGCAGTATTGTGGTAAATGCCATCCGCTTGTCACTGAAAAACCTTTTTAACTCTTTCTTTAATATAGTAATAATTGTATTTTTCATAATTCCTCCACAAACCTTTACGCTTCTGTGCCAACAGTTTCTTTATATATATCAAAAAACCTATCTTCCAAGCTTTGCCCTGCTTTAATATTGTCTAATGTATCACATAGTATCATCTTGCCGTTAATAATTATGCCTACCCTGTCACATACCCGCTCTATCAGGCTGAATATGTGTGTTGAAACAATTACCGTCTTACCACGTTCTTTGAGTGTCTGTATAAAGTCTGTAACTACTCTTGCAGTCAATACATCAAGACCATTAGTAGGCTCGTCAAAAATAATTATATCGGGGTCATGCACTATGGAAATTGCAAGCGAAACTTTCTGCTTCATACCTGTGGAAAGGTCAGCAACTTTAACTTCTGCAAACTTTCCTATACCAAAAAGCCCAAATATCTCTTGTTTTCTTGTTTCTCTTATATTTTCTGGCACATTATGCAGTTCTGAAAAAAAATCATACAGATAATTTGGTGTAAAATATTCTTCAAGTTTAAGTTCACTTGTAAGAAAACCAATTTTTTGTCTCACTTTATCGGCTGCATTTACAATACTTGCACCATCAAGAATAGCATCCCCGCCATCAGGTTTAATCAGGGTTGCAAGCATCCTCAGTGTCGTAGTCTTGCCTGCGCCGTTAGGTCCAAGAAGCCCAAAGACCTCTCCTTTATAAGCCTTAAATGAAATGTCATCTACAGCAACTTTATACTTACTGTTTGTATGCTCAAGTTTCTGTTGTTTGGATGAAAGTTTAAATGTTTTATGTAATTTTTCTATAGATAATAATTCTTTCATCTGAAACCTCCTTATAAAAAATTAACAAACACTTGCATTTTTTTACGCCATGAAGCGTTAAGTGTTACATATATAATAGCATAAATTGTATTCCAATGCACGATAATTATTCTTAAAATTTCCCTAATTATGTTTATATCTTGTATATTAATATTCATTCCAGAAGCTATTTTAAATTTTTTATTTTTAGAAGAATAATTTTTGCAATCATGCAAATACTATAGATGCTACATGGTAACACTTTGTGTCAAGCCACAAAGAATTTAATTGTGCAAAGCACAGAAAAGAGGTTAATATGTCTAAAAATTCAAGTAATGTAAGCAACCAGAACAACAGCACTAACTACTCTAACAACCAAAGCAGCCAAAACGCTAACAACCAGAATTCAAGTAACAGTGGTAAAAACTCTAGCAACTGCGGCAAAAATTCTAGCAATAGCTCTAATGCAAGCAATCAAGGCTCTAACCGCTCTAATGCAAGTAACCAGAGCAAATAATTAATAATATAATTTTATTGTTAGGATTAGTATAATAAATTATTAAATTTATATTAATAATTTTATTATAATGGCAGTACCTTGTGTACTGCCATTATCGTTTTATAAATTCTTGCATAAAATATATAAATATATTTTACCAGGTGGCAGCATATGAGACTAAAAATAATCCCACCAGGGAATTTAAAGGATTACATGGATAAATACAATGTGATACTTATAGATTTACGTGATAAAGAAGATTTTGAACGAGAACATATACCAGGTGCAATCTGGGCTGACTGGGAAAGACTTGATAAAAATATAGAGAGTTTTATTATGACATACAAACAAACGCCAGATTGGATAATACTTTATTGTGAACGTGGTAATATAAGCCTGCTGGCAGCAAGAGACCTTGCCCGACAAAATTATCCTGTCATAAGCTTAAATGGCGGTTATGCGCACTGGAAAATAAATCAAAATATAGGTGGCAACAATTTTTTTAATGGCAGCTCTTGAAATAATAATATTATTATGATAGACTATTAAAGTGATTTTACAAAGAAGTAATTAAATTAGTGGTCAATGAAGACTACGCCTAATGTGTGTTTTTTGGCATTATGCGCAGTCTTTTATTATGAAATGCCACAGAAAAGAGGTAAAATATGGATAATGACTTTATTGGCAGTATTACAAATGTTCTTAATGCCATTGATGATTTTGTATGGGGTCCTGTAATGCTCATCCTTCTTGTAGGCACAGGAATTTTTCTTACAATCCGCACAAAAGCATTATGCTGGCGCAATCTTCCTTATGCATTAAAAAGTGTATTAAGCAAAGAAGCACGTCAAAAAAAGGGTGATGGTGATGTATCTCCATTCTCAGCGCTTACTACAGCACTTGCCGCTACTATAGGAACAGGCAATATTGTCGGTGTTGCCACAGCGATGGTGTCAGGTGGTCCTGGTGCTTTGGTTTGGATGTGGATTTCTGCTGCCTTTGGACTTACATCTAAATTTAGTGAATGTATGCTTGCAATCAAATATCGTGAAATTAACGAAAAAGGTGAGATGTCGGGCGGTCCTATGTACACAATGAAAAAAGCTTTTAAAAATAAAAAGCTTGGAACTTTATTAGGATGGCTATTTGCTCTTTTTGCAGTTATAGCATCTTTTGGAATAGGTAATCTTACACAGGCAAACTCTATTTCAACTGCATTAAATTCAACATTTAACTTACCTTTAGCTGTTACAGGTGTTGTAATAACACTACTTGCGCTTTTTATAATTCTTGGCGGTATCAAATCTATCTCTAAAGTTTCGCAAGTAGTCGTGCCGCTTATGGCTGTATTTTACATAATAGCAGGATTTATTGTAATAATAGGCAATATTAAAAACGTCCCTTCTGGTATTGCAATGATATTTAAAATGGCATTTTCTATAGAAGCTGTTGGAGGAGGATTATGTGGTAATATTGTTGCTTCTATGACACAGGCACTGCGCTTTGGTGTTGCACGTGGTGTATTTTCTAATGAAGCTGGCATGGGGTCTGCTGCTATCACAGCGGCAGCAGCATCAACTAATGACCCAGTACGTCAAGGATATATCAACATGACAGGTACTTTTTGGGACACAATCGTTGTATGTACTATTACAGGACTCTGCATCGCAAGCTCAGGTGTACTTGGCTCTACTGACACAGCTACTACTGGAACTTATGCATATGCAGACTCTGGTATTTCTATTACTGCTAAAGATAATGACATAATAAAAACTACTCTATATAAAACAGAATTAAATTCTGACGATGGCACAATAACACTAAAACTTAACAATATAGAAAAAGACGAAACAATATCTCTTTCAAAAACTGACGATATAGAAGAAATATCTGGCACATGGAAAGATGACAGCGGTAATGAATACATATTTGGCAGTGATTTTTCTTATGAATACAAAGAATTAACAGTTGGCTCTTCACTTACTATAAAAGCATTTAAAACTGTACTTGGAAATGTCGGAGGATGGCTGGTGTGCATAGGTATAACTTTATTTGCATTTTCTACAATACTAGGTTGGGAATACCATGGTGAAAAAGCATTTGAATATCTTTTTAACACACATAAATATAACATAATTTATCGAATTGTATTCTCATTAATTGCTTTTGTTGGTGCTACAACTTCACTTGAAATTGCATGGACTTTTTCAGATATTGCCAATGCACTTATGGCGATTCCAAACCTTATATGTCTTCTTGCATTAAGCGGTGTAGTTGCAAGTGAACTTGACAGATTCCAGAATGTTTTAAAAAAAGATAAAAAAAGATAACTTTGCCAAAAACAAGATGGTGATGATATGCTTGCATTAAGCATTATAATCATCACCATCTATTACTATTTTGATTGCTTTTTTGTATCTGAAAGCTGTTTTAAAATCAAATCAAGTTCATCTTTAAGTTCTGTTGAATTTTTCATTTGATATTTAACAATAATTTTTGCTGACTGCAGCGTATGCTCATTAATTTCATCTACTGCCTTTTGCAATGCAGGAATTTTATCTTCTTCCTCTTCTGAATTAACAAACATCTCTTCTGCAGCTTTTTCTATATAGCCCTTATTTATTTTAACAATATCATCTAGTTTTTCATAAACAGTTTGTCCAAATTTTAACTGTTCGTCAATTTTTTTATTCAGTTCACTAAATAACTGTTCTTGTTTAGTATCTTTCCCTTTATCAGATATAGACATATTAATACCATCTAATGTAAAATATGTTGATATAATTACTATAATGGCAATTACTATACTAAGTACAATGCCAAAAATACTTTCTAACAAAGCGTTATGGAATATAATTTCTGCCAGTAGTCCTGATACACATACAATAACTGACATAATTGTAGTCTTTTCAAGTTTCATAGTTTATATTCTCTCCATTTATTTAAAGAGAAGAACTATTAAGATAGTTTTTCTGATACTCTGTAAGCACATCAATTTTCTTGCCAAGGAAAGAAAGTTTACGACGTGCAACTTCCATATCCACCTCTCTTGGCACATCAACTATTTTTTCTTTAAGTTCTTTTTCATGTTCTACAAGATATTTTGCACTAAGTGCCTGTATTGCAAAGCTCATATCCATGATTTCCGCTGGATGTCCATCTCCAGCAGCAAGATTTACAAGCCGACCTTCTGCAAGAACATATATTGTAACACCATTAGGAAGCTTATATCCCATAATATTTTTACGCATTTCTTCACTGCTTACAGCAATTTCACGCAGACGTTTCATATTAATCTCTACATCGAAATGACCAGCATTACAAAGAATAGCTCCCTCTTTCATCTCCATAAAGTCTTCTTCATCTATTACGCCTGCACAGCCTGTAACTGTAACAAAAAAATCACCCTGTTTTGCGGCCTCTTTCATAGGCATAACTTCAAATCCGTCCATAACTGCCTCTATAGCCTTAACAGGGTCAATTTCTGTAATAATTACACGAGCTCCAAGGGCTTTTGCTCTCATTGACACACCTTTACCACACCAGCCATATCCTGCTACTACTACAATTTTCCCTGCTACAATAAGGTTTGTAGTCCTATTAATTCCGTCCCACACAGACTGACCTGTGCCATATCTATTATCAAAAAGATGCTTACAATCTGCATTATTTACAAGCACCATAGGAAATTCAAGCTGGTCTGCTGCTGCCATCGCCCGTAAACGTATTATTCCTGTGGTCGTCTCTTCACATCCACCTATTACATACTGTAATTGCTCCCTCTTAGATGTGTGAAGCATATGTACTAAGTCACCACCATCATCTATAATAATATTGGCATTGTGTGAAAGGACTTCTGATATATGCGCATTGTATTCTTCGTCCGTTGCACCATACCATGCATATACATTAAGCCCTGCTGCAACAAGTGCAGCCGCAACATCATCTTGTGTTGAAAGTGGATTACTTCCTGTAATATACATCTTAGCTCCGCCTATAGCAAGCACTTTACAAAGATATGCAGTCTTAGCTTCAAGATGAATTGAAAGTGCAATCTTTTTTCCTGCAAAAGGTTTTGTATGCAAAAATTCTTCTTCTAAGCTGCGCAGAAGTGGACAGTTCCTGCGTACCCATTCAATCTTATGTTCACCTGAAGGTGAAAGTTTAATATCCCTTATCTGGCTCATAATATTTCCTTTCTGTTATAATTATTAAAAGCTGTTTTTTATATTATAACACAGACCCTTTAAAAGTAAATATATAGTTTACAGGCAGACAAACTTTGTACTGTGGAATTTAAACACACAAAGCTGTCTGCCTGTAAGCACTACCAACAATTATCTGCAACTTACCATTACCACCACATTAACTAGCAACAAAAACTTAACGTCTTTCATTTCCATTTTTTGTAGTATTATTGTCTCTGTTATTATTATTGTTGTTGTTATTGTTATTGTTGTTAGTATTATTGTCATTTATATTATTATCATCTGTGTTCGCTCCATTGCCAGTATTTCCTGCATCATTATCATTACCAGTCATATCATCAATAGCATTACCTGCATCGTCAACAGCATCATCAACACCGTTTTCAATATCATCCATAACACTATTGTCATCGGTTGTACCTGCTCCATTATTAGTCGTGCCATTATCTCCCGCATTGCCATTGTCATCTACTCCATTATTGTCGCCTGCTCCAACACTATTATTTGGGGATGTAGCGGAATTATTATTGTCTCTGTTGCCACAGCCTCCAAGAAGCATAACTGACAATGACATTGCTGTAATGAATAAATAAATCTTCTTTCTCATAAATCTTCTCCTTTACTATCATTACTAATAATTTTATTTGCACAATTAGTATGACACAAGGAAAAAATATTATTCTGTTTTTTTGATTTCTATTTTTAAAATTTAAGCGCCTACTTTATTAAATTCGTCAATTATTTCCTGCTCTGGTGCTTTTGTACAAAGACTTACAACAATTATAAATAAAAGACTTATAAAAAATCCTACAAGCAGTGAATAAATGCCTGTTGCCGCATATATTGTCTGCCCATTTATAATCGGTATGTAATCCCATATAATAACTGTAAGACCACCTGATATAATACCAGCTACAGCACCGTTAAGATTTGCCCTTTTCCAGAAAAGTGATGCAACAACAAGTGGTCCAAAAGCAGAGCCAAGACCTGCCCATGCATCTGATACAAGCCCCATAATACTACTGTCAGGATTCCATGCAATTATAAACGCTAACACAGAAACTATTATAACTGTTACTCTGCTTACAAGCAGAAGTTTTTTATCGTCAGCATCTGGTTTTACAATATTTTTATAAATATCTTTTGATACAGAAGATGCACATACAAGAAGCTGTGAATCTGCTGTAGACATAATAGCTGCAAGTATGCCGCATATAAAGATGCCACCGATAAATGGAATTGCAAGCTTACTGTTAAATACACTGTTTATCATCTGTATAAATACGTTTTCTGAATCTTCAAGTATATTATCTGCAAAATAGGCTCTTCCTAACACACCTATAACACACGCAGCAACAAGTGACAAGAAACACCAGATAATAGCAACTGCACTTGATTTTTTAAGCTCTTTTTCATTTTTTATTGCCATAAAGCGTACAAGTATATGTGGCATACCACAATAGCCAAGTCCCCATGCAAGCTGTGAAAGAATATCAATAAACCTATAAGGCTTTCCTCCGTTCTCAAAAAGGCTCATATAGCTGTCATAGCCTCCTGCAACACCACTTGCCAAAATCTGGTCTTTAAAACTTCCATCAAGGAATGAATATGCAAAGATTGGTACAATCATAAGCCCTACAAGCATAAGCATACCCTGTATAAAATCAGTTGTACATACAGCAAGAAAACCACCTAAAAATGTGTATACAAGTATTACAACTGCACCTATTGCAAGCGCAATATGATAATCAATGCCAAATACGGCATGAAAAAGTTTACCACCTGACGCAAGTGCTGATGCTGTATAGACAAGGAAAAATATTACAATTACAATAGAAGATATAGTCAGTATTATTTTCTTTTTATCACGATATCTATTTTCAAAAAATTCAGGAAGTGTCATTGAATTATTGGCAATAATTGTATAGCGGCGCAGCCTTTTAGATATTAAAAGCCAGTTGCATACAGTGCCTATAAATAATCCTATTGCAATCCATGATTGCCCTGTACCAAAGGCATATATTGAACCTGGAAGCCCCATCAAAAGCCATCCACTCATATCAGATGCCTGCGCTGACAAAGCCGCAACCCACCCACTAAGTCCTCTGCCTCCGAGAAAATAATCCTCTGTGCTAGATGTTTTTTTCATTGACCATATCCCAATTCCAATCATTATGCACAAATAAAGTGCAAATGCAATTAGGACAGCAATAGTACTTGTTGATAACATATTAATTTGTCCTCTTATCTTTCATTAATTTCTTTATATTCTCTGTGCTTTCCAACATACTTATATGCAGGACGTATGATTTTACCTTTATTTACAACTTCTTCAAGACGATGAGCACTCCAGCCTGAAATTCTTGAAATTGCAAACAGTGGTGTAAAAAGTTCCTCTGGAATACCAAGGATAGAATATATAAGTCCGCTGTAAAAATCAACGTTGGCACACACAGGTTTTATCACATGATTTCTTGACATAACAAGTTCTTTTGCAATACGCTCAACTACTGTATGAAGTTTGTATTCTGCAACTTCCTTTTCCCCTTTTGCATTGGCAAGTTTTTCTGCATAGCTTTTAAGTATCTTTGCACGAGGGTCTGACAAAGTATACACCGCATGTCCAATGCCATATATAAGCCCTGAGCCGTCAAATGCTTTATGTTTTAGTATCTTTTTAAGGTATTCTCTTATTTCATCTTCATCAGTTGTATCAGTAACATTTTCATGCAAATCTTTAAACATCTGCTGCACTTTTAAATTAGCACCACCATGACGTGGACCTTTAAGCGATGCTATTGATGCTGCAACAGCTGAATATGTGTCTGTTCCAGATGATGTTACCACATGATTTGTAAACGTTGAATTATTACCGCCGCCATGTTCAGCATGAAGCACAAGTGCCGCATCAAGTACCCTAGCTTCAAGTTGTGTATACACACCATCAGGTCTTAACATATGAAGTATGTTTTCTGCTATAGAATGTCCTGGTGCACACGGTTTTATTACAAGATTGTCAAAGTAGATAAAATGACGATATGCGTGGTAATTGTAAACAGATATAAGCGGCAGTTTTGCTATAAGCTGAAGCGACTGCCTAAGTACATTTGACGCTGATATATCATCAGGATTGGCATCATATGAATATAAAGTAAGAACGCTTTTCTGAAGTCCGTTCATAAGGTTAGGACTAGGTGCTTTCATAATAACATCTCTGACAAATGTACCCGAAAGCTCTTCAAGGCTTGCAAGTACATCAATAAACACCTTTAACTGTGTATTTGTTGGCAAGTTGCCAAAGAGCAGCAGATATGTAGTCTCTTCAAAAGAAAATCTCTTATCAATATCAGAGCCAACAAGACTATTTACATCATAACCTTGATAGTATAGACGACCATCAGCAGATTCCTTTACACCTTCGATAACATCATAACCTGTTACATCAGATATTTCTGTAAGACCAGTCAAAACTCCCTTACCTGTACTGTCTCGCAGTCCTCTCTTCACATCATATTCCTGATAAAGCCCCAAATCAATCGCACTAGATGACATACAGTCTTGTACAAGCACACTAAACTGCTCATCAAGCTTTTCACTAAGAGCCATCATTTTAGAATCATTCACCATAAACAGCACCTCCTTAATAGTCTTAAAACAACTATTATACTATAACCTAACTACTTTTATTCGTCAAGTTACTATATCAACAGAATAAACGCATGAATGAATA
>DESG01000018.1 GCA_002361175.1 Lachnoclostridium sp. UBA3320
TGCGGCGGGGTAGTTCATTTTTTATTATACTATTTCTTGTCATCAATAAAATATTTAATTAATAGAGCCAAAATTGATAGTGTAGCTTTACTTGAAGAATTTTCATTGAATATTCTTGAATGTGAAGCAAAATAATGATATGATAGAGCTGACAGCATCAGAAAATGACAATTACATGGCGAATATTGTACATTTAATAAATAAAGGAGACTATCTTTAATGCCATATAAAATACCTATAGGGGTTGAATTTTACAAACAAATGATAGAAAATGGTTATTATTATGTAGACAAGACACTATTGATAAAAGATATACTAAAGCAAGGAAGTATAGTTACATTATTTACACGTCCTAGGCGTTTTGGAAAAACTCTAGCACAAAGTATGTTAAAGACTTTTTTTGAAAAAGAAATTTTATCAGATGGCACAACAGCGGATAACTCCATATATTTTCAAAATAAAAATATTATGAAAACAGAAGAAGAATATACAAGACATATGGGGCAGTACCCAGTAATATTTTTGTCTTTAAAATCAGCCAAGCAGCCAACATATGAAATGGCATATGAAAGCCTTGCTGATGAGATAAGAAAAGAATATGACAGGCATAGTTATCTGTTAAAAGATACCAGCATAACAGAAAAAACTAAAAAGAGATATAATTCTGTATTAAATATGGAAGCAGATAAAATAACACTTGCTAAATCTATTGCGTTTTTGTCAGAATGTCTTGAAAAGTACCATAATCAAAAAGTGATAATACTTCTTGATGAATATGATGTTCCGCTTGAAAATGCTTATTTTAATGGTTTTTATGATGAAATGGTTTTTTTTATCCGTTCGTTGTTTGAGTCTGCATTAAAAACAAATGAAAGTCTTAAATTAGCTGTTGTAACTGGCTGTCTGCGTATCAGTCGTGAAAGCATATTTACAGGGCTTAATAATCTTGATATTATATCTGTATTAAATGAAGATTATTCAGAATACTTTGGTTTTACACAAAATGAAATTGACAATTTGCTTAAAGTTTATGGAATAACAGACAAAAAAGATGAAATAAAAACTTGGTATAATGGTTATCTTTTTGGAAAAACAGAGATATATAATCCATGGAGTATAATCAACTATGTAAAAGATATTACTCATGAGAATACAGAATTTCCAAAACCATACTGGTCTAATACATCATCAAACAGCATAGTTCGAGAATTAATTGACACCGCAGATAATATTACAAAGCAGGAGCTTGAAAAACTAATTTCAGGAGGTACGATAGAAAAACCTGTACATGAAGATATCACTTATACAGACATATATAAATCACAGGATAATTTATGGAATTTTCTGTTTTTTACAGGCTATCTTAAAGCCGTTAATAAAAGATTTGAAAATCGTATGATTTATCTTGCTATGAAAATACCAAATGAAGAAATTTTATATATATATGAAAACAGCATACGAGAATGGATGCGTCAAAGAATAAAAACTGTTGATTTTTCAGAGTTATATAGTGCCATATTGGATGGTAAGGCAGAAGTTTTTGAAAACATTTTAAAAAAACATCTGCGAGAAAGTATAAGTTTTATGGATAGTGCAGAAAACTTCTATCATGGTTTTTTGTTAGGTCTTTTAGGCGGTATGCAGAATTATAACAAGTTTTCAAACCGTGAGAGTGGAGAGGGAAGATATGACATTATATTAAAACCAGATGACGAGAAACAGCCTGCTATTATTCTTGAACTAAAACGTGTGCTTAGGTTTACAGAAATGGAAAATATGTGCTATAAAGCATTGCAACAGATAGAAAATAAACATTATGACGAATGTCTTTTAGATGAAGGCTATACATTTATTAAAAAGTATGGTATATGTTTTTGTCGGAAAAGCTGTATGATAAGAATACAAGAATAGATTAAAAAAGAAGTTGAAAAAAATACCCTCAACTTCTTTTTTACAATTTGTGCTAATTCCCTGTATTATTTTTTGCTGTCAACAAAATATGACTGCCATTCCCTGTGCTGATTTGACATATTCTTATAATATGAAACTGCGGTCTTATTGCTTACTTTAAAATCTTTTATATCACTTCTCTTTGATGCAAGATATTTATTAAATTTTTCTTTGTTTTTCTGTTCTAAGTTTTCTATCTCTACACCTATATCAGTAATAGTTCTAATAAAGTTTTGCATCTCAAGTATCTGCTGACGGTACTGTTGTGGAGATTCTTTTATTATACCGCTCACTTTATTAAAAACTGTTTGAAATCCCCTGTCTATTCCGAGCACTTCATTAATCTTTACTTCTTTTTCACTAACTATTCTTTCAAAACTGTCTATATCTATTGTTTTTTCATTTAATATT
Organism: Lachnoclostridium sp. UBA3320; assembly: GCA_002361175.1. Classification (GTDB taxonomy): domain Bacteria; phylum Bacillota; class Clostridia; order Lachnospirales; family Lachnospiraceae; genus Butyribacter. The sequence continues at coordinate 2,362 of DESG01000018.1, forward strand.
TTATTCTGCTCTTTTGTAAGTTCTAAAAGTTTTTTTATAAGTTCAAGCTTTTTGCGGAGTGAACCATGCAATACTGATATATACGTATTTATATTTTCCATAATTTACCCATTTTCTATTTTAGTCTATCCATATATTTTAACTTACATTATTAATTCTCATTACTTCTTTCCATGTTTCACGCATGGTCTTTGTATGTTTAAGTGCCTCCTGTAAAGCTTCTTTATCTTTTTTTACATTAGCTTCTACAAGTCTTCTATATATATAATCATATACCCTGTCAAAGTCCTTTGCTACGGGATATTTCATATCAAGAGTGCTTCTTAATTCCACTATAATCTTTTCTGCCTTTATTATATTTGTATTTGCTTTTATAATATCATTTTCATCTATAGCTTCAAGTGCTATATTACAAAACCTTACAGCCCCATCATAAAGCATAAGGGTAAGTCTTGCTGGTGATGCTGTATTTACAGCGTTTTTCTTATAAAAGTTGGCTGCATTTGCAGTACTATATTTTGCCATAACTACCTCCATGTATGTGTTATGCTTTGTAGAATTACAGTGCCGCCCATATTGGGCGGCTACTATATAAAAATGTAATTATTAACTACAGTTAAAAACCTATCAGCCTCCTAAAAGATTAGCTAAAGAGTTCTGCTGTGACTGCATATTTGCAAGAGCTTTTTCCATAGCAGTAAACTGTTTATAATATCTGTCTTCAATTTCATTAAGCTTATCTTGCCATTTAGAAATATCTTTTTTGTAGTCTGAAAGCTGTGAAGACATTTCTTTATCATTATAGAATGTAAACGCAGCACTTAATTTATTAGAAGACATTTTTTTCTGAAGGTCTTGATACAGATTGTCACTAAGTTTAGTAAGAACTTGCATTACTGTATCAGGGTCTTCATCAAGCATCTTTTTAAGAACATTTTCCTCATCGGCATATTCTGAGTCATCTTCGTCACCTCTAATATGAAGAAGACCACCCTCTGCGTAATCACCTGATGTTGATATACCCAGTGAACTTAATGCATACCTTTTGCCATTAGATGCTGTAGCCACTCCCATCATATTATTTCTAAATGAAGAAACGATTCCACTAAGAGTTGTATCACGCCTGAGAAGTGAGTCCTTAATCTTGCTTTCCCATTTCTCAACCTCTGATTCACTCATTGCATCTTTTTCTTCATCTGTAAGCACATCATAACCTTTAGCACTATCAGCACCATAGTATTTATTCATTTCCTTGAGGATAGAATTATATTCTGTTATAAAATCCTTAATTGTGTCATATATTGCTGATGTGTCATTAGTTACTGAAATATTAACTGTTTCATCACCTGTTGTTGTACTAAGAACATTAAGTTCAAGACCTGCTATAGATATGTTAGTAGTGTCACTTGTAATAATAGCACCGTTATAAGTAATTGCAGTATCCTTAGCATCAACTACTGCCATCTGTGAATCTTTCGTTACCTCATCACCAGTAGCACTTCCATCAATTTTGCCAAGACCTATTGACGCAAGAGCATCACCACCATTATTCTCTATGCTAGGCATTGCAATAGCATACTCATCAATAGCACTTTCAATGTCCTTATTAGTATCAATAGTTCTGTCCATACGATTTGGAATAGTAAAAACTTTATCTTTATATTCATCTTTATCTTTATAGTCAGAACCTAATTCTGACTTCACTTTATTCTCATCAATACCATTCTCAATCGCATTTGAAATATTATTCTTATAATCATCTGTTTTAAGAAGTTTCTTTACTTGTTTATCCAAATAATTATCCTTGGCTTTATCTAAAGCTTCTTTATATTTATCAGTACTTTCATAATCTTCTGGAGCTTTTATATTATAACCATTATCATTTAAATATTTTGCATACTCACCATCAGTTAAGTTTCTATCATTTTCTGCTGTTATATTTAATGATTCTTTTATTTTCTCTTCCAGTTTTTGAGATTCTTCCTTTTTAGCAACGGCAGTATAGAAATCAGTTGCTGTTTGTTTAGCATCTTTTTCTGTTTTATTATTAGCCATTGTAGTAAGTTGTTCTATAACGTCATCAATTGTCTTTGTACCATTTTGAAGTCCAGCCATAAGATTGTCAGCTGCTGTCTTATTAGTACTTGAAAGACTATTATAGCCTATAAGCTTTTTTAATTTCTCTGATGCAGCTATCTGGTCAGCATTCATTTGACCAGATGAAATTGTAAATTTATTGCCCGCACCACTCTTATTTGAACTTATAAAAAATCTCTGCTGCTTTTCATCAAATGAAGCATTAAGACCTGCACTAGTAAGTTTGTCTACAAAATTTTGAACAGTAGTGTTTTCATCTACATCTAAATAAACTGCTTTCTTATCATCATCTCCGTTAATAATCTTTATTTGTGTACCATTTTTGAAATTTTGCTCATCATTTGCACCCACTAAATCTACAAGCTTAGATTTAGAAGTAGCTGCATTAGTAACAAATTTTGCTTCGTACTTTCCTTTGCCGTCTTCAACTTTAATGTAATTGCCATCTTCATCTAAGTTGTAATTTCCTTTACCCTCACCAACTTCAACATACTCTGAAATCTGTCTGACTCCTGATATCTTCCCACCTGTAACACTCTGTGCAGATGCAATCTGATTTACTTTAATAGAATAATTGCCTGTTGCTGCACTTGTTGAAGCCGTGGCTGTCACTTTTGAAGTATTAGATGATGTAGCTGCTTTTGTCCTGTAGTTTGACTGCATCCTTATCTTTGCAAGTGAACCTTTATAAAAATCGTAAATCTTCGTATTCAATGAAGACCATACTTCCTGCTTCCACTCTAATTTTGTCTTTTTGTTCTCTATCTTTGTCTGTTTTGTGCGCTGTGCAGACATAAGTGCTGCTACAATGGACTCTGTATTAAGACCTGAATTAAGACCTGTCATTCTTATTGCCATTATGACCACTCCTATCTTTTAAGATTTCTTGTCAACTAGTATGCCAGCTACCTCCAGTGTCTTTTTAAGTGCCTCTATTGATTCTTCAGGAGGAGCTTCAAGAACAAGCTCGTCAGTTTCTTTATCATAAACCTTTATGGACACTCTGTTTGTCTCTTCATCATATTCATATTCGCATCGTGTGCGCTGTGCTTTTAACTTAGAATTCATTTCGGAAAATGCAGATTTAAGAGTATCTTTGGACAATGCCTTACTCTTTTCCAGAGCAGTTCCATCTTTGTCTTTGACATTAGCTCCATCAAAATTATTGTTGCTGTTCAGAGCATTTCCCTGTGGTCTAACTGCTGTTGCTAAATTTGCAGATGATGAAACATTATCATATTCTGTTACATTTTTAACTGGCATCTCTAGTTTTTCAATATTCATTGACATTTAACCACCTCCGTGTGATAATTAGCATTCCTTTACAAAACTTCTGTAAAATATGTGATATTATTTGTACCCAAAATACTTTAAGTCCATCTTGATTTTATATCGACATATTTAACAGATTACTTAATATTTACAGTAAACAGATTTTTAAGTGAATTAATATCTACGTTTGCCTGTGCCGCCTTTTTATTTTCTGCTTGTATCTGGTCGTATATTTCTTTACGATATATAGGTATAGATTTTGGTGCATTTATTCCTAGCTTTATCTGGTCTCCTTTTATTTCGAGAAGTGTAATTTCTATGTCGTTGCCTATAACTATTGACTGGTTTATTTTGCGTGCAAGAGCTAACATCTTTTCCCTCCAATCCCAATAAATCTATTATTGCTTTATTAGCTTATGTCTGATTTCATATTCCTGACCATCCAGTATAAGTTGTATTCCTTTTCTGGTGGATGCATTTATTATAAGGGGTGCTCTCATATTTACTGATGCTTCTTTGACATCTTGAGGAATGGTTGCCAGAAGAAATATTGCTATATCTTCATCAGAATAACTGCCAATAGGCTTTAACATTTCATCATTGACTGTCGGATTATAGTTTTCATCTACTTTAAGTGGGTTGACTATAGGAAATGAAAGCATTTTTTCATCTACACTTTGAAGCCATGAAAAGAAAGATTTGCCGTCTGCCTCTATATCATAGAGTATTGTATAGTCTTTGTAATCTTCAAATCCTAATATTCCATTGTCAAAATGTATTATTTTTTCATCTCCTATTTCAATCTCTCCAAAATATTTTGTATCAATTTTCATCTAACTTAGAGCCTCCATATTAAATATAATCAAGCAAAGAATTGCCAAGTATCTTTGAAGTTGCCTGTAGTGATGCCTGGTACAGATTATCTGCCTGTGTAATATTGATAAATACATCTGGCAAACTAACACTCTCGTTTTCTCCAAGCTTATCTTCTGTGTCAACTCTGTTGTCTAAAAGTTTATCATAAGTAAGCTCTGTTCTTTTGTATCTTGCACCACAGTCTGCCAAGGCGACATTAAGCTGTTCTTGTACATTGTCTACCATTGTAAGACCCATGCCAAAAGCTTCTGCCATAACTTTTATTCTTAACTGCTTTTCATCTTCAAGTGTACTTTTTAAAGAATTAAGCGCTGCAAGTTGTGTCTCATCTGTAGTATTATCTATCATTTTCTTTACTTCATTAATCTTAATATCTGTTTCGTCTACATACTTTACTGTCTGCTCTATATAGTCGATAGTGCGATATATATCTGTGCTAAATGCATCCCTTGCCTGTGTATTTACATCAATAGTTTGACTAAAGTTAATTTCATAATTTATAGTCTGTTTTTCTGGTTCAGAATACTTAATATCCTTCTTTGTAACTGTGTCATAACATTCTGCCTGAAAATACATCTCTGGACGTATATCAAACTTGTCAAAGTTGGTCTTTAAATATTGAATAGAAATTGATGCCTGTGCTTCTTGTATTGCAGAGAATACATTCTTGCCGACAAGTATTTCGCCTGTATCATAAAGATAGACAATTTTCTCATCTCCGCCTTCTTCAGGATTAAAATCTCGTGCTCCTTCATCAGTTGAGAGCATAGGAGTTGGAGCAAGCTGCACTTCTTCACCATCTTGACCTGTATATGTCATAATAATTGATTCCCCTTCTAGTGGGTCAAAACCTTCATCAAGACTGTCTGTTGTTGCACAATCCTTGTATGCAAGCTGTAAACGGTATGATGTAGAGGTTGTAGCCTGCATCTCAACATACTCCTGTCCGTCTTCAATACTTGCATCATAGGATGCACCCTTTATAACTGATGTCACATTTCTAAATGAGTCATATGAAAAATTTTCTGTTATTTTATATTGAAGATTAGTAGTTACAGATGAAAACAGCAGAGAAGTGTCTGTGCGGTAGCCTGTAAAAAGGTAACGTCCTGAATAATCTTGGTTTGCTTCTCCTTGGAATATAGACTCTACATTTTTTCTAAGAGTTTGCACTACTGAAGTCCTCTGGTCTACTTCTAAATCATCACAATTACCCTGATTAAGAAGTGCTTTCATTGAATCCAGTATTTTGCCTGCATTGGTCATAGCTCCTTCTGTCATGTCCATCCATTCCATTGCATCTCTTACATTTTTTTCTGTATACTGCTGAATCTGTGCATATGTTGTTCTTAGCTTTAATGAACGTACTGCAACTACTGGGTCGTCAGAAGGACGCTGTATCTTTTGCTGTGATGTATATTGCTCTTCGTATTTTAATTTCCTATTCTTAGCATTAAGTATATGGCTCTTAGCACTGTTGGAAATCATGGTATTAGTTACTCTCATAATTACCTCCGTTCTACTTTACTATAGTCCCATTTCGTTTATAAGTTTATTGAGTACTTCGTTCATTACTGATACAACTCTGTACTGTATATTTAAAAGATTCCTTACTTCTATAAGCATCTGTCCTTCTTCGTCCTCATCTACACCTGCTGTTGAAAGTCTTCTGGTGTCAACGGCATCGTTAATATTCTGTGCATTTTTAGTGCTTTTTATCATTTTTTGTGAGTCAACGCCAACTGTAGTAGTTATACTTTGTATAAATTCTATAGGATTGCCTTGCTTAAACATTGTTTTGTCGCTTTGTATTGATGCAAGAATAAGTAAGTTTTCTGCTTCTTCCTGTCCACTCTGGTCTAAGTTTCCTGTGGTATCACCTAATGGGTCTCTTGCAGAAGCAGCTAAGAGTTTTCCGTCTCTTACCATATCTTTGCTGGCTGAAAAATTGTCTGCAGTCATGTTATAGTATGACGCTTTTTCATCTGCTGATACAAGTGAGTTAAATGAAAATATGTTATTATCATCTTGTGATACATATATTTCTTCTACTACTTTGCCGTCATTATTGTTATCGGTTATCTGATAATGTGTATATTCAATACCTCCTATAATCACAGCCTCAGCATCATCATCTGTAACTTCAGATAATGTATAACCATCAGTACCATAATCAGATTCAAAGTATTCATTATAGTCATCACCTGTAAAGACTTTATTGCCATTTAAATAGTAATAACCATCTTTTGAACTTTTTAAAAACTCTGTCATATCAAGCTGTTGTGATGATGTTGCATCTTTAGCTACAAACAGGTCTACTCCTTTATTGCCATACATATCATAGCCTCTGTTTTGCTGTTGGTTAAATGATGCAGAAAATGTCCTTACAAATTCATTTAACTGTGCCATATAGTATGGTATGCCACGGTAGTTGACAGAGTCACCTATAGTTGCAGCTACAGTTCTTTCATCGGTTGGAAGACTAGAAGTTAAATAAGCTTTTTCTCGTTCAGAAAGCTCATTTGACAGATTAAATGTATATGTATATGTTCCATTGTCAGCTACTTTAACACTAAATGAATCATATTTAAATTCAAGGTGATTTATTTTAATTACACCATCGCTTGCAGGAATATTAAGTTTTGCTATATTGGAAGCGGCATCACTATTTGATGGGTTTGCGACAACAGTAAATGTGTTATTATCTTCATCAAAGTTTTGAAAATTTGCTTGAAAATTCTCGCCATTATTGCCATCTCTTATATCAAATAGTGCCTGAAGCTGTCCTCCAAGGTTACCATTTCTTATGTCAAAATCTATTCCATTGCTCCATACAAGGTCGTATAATCCCTCTACATCGTTTTGATTTGTACGTGTTTCAGATGGAATTAATTCTAACGTATTGTAATTGTTGGTATCTACAAGTATTCCACCGCCAAAATAAACTATATACTGTGAAAGTCCATTACCATCTGCAGGTGGTTTTTCTAAGACATCTATATCTGCATATGATGATAATTCGTCAATAAGTTTTGCCCTCTGGTCTCTTAAATCGTTTGCCTGATTTCCAAAAACTTCCAGTGTTGCAATCTGTTTGTTAAGCGATGCAATCTGTTCTCCATAAGCATTTATTTGATTTACTGCTGTATTTATCTGCATATTTAATTCATCTTGCATCTGTTCAAAACTTCTAATAGTTTCATTGACATAAGTTGCAAGTGTATCGGCATAACCCATTGCCTCTGTACGTTTTGTAGTATCTCCAGCAGAGGTTATAAGGTCTGTGAGCCTGTTAAAAAAGCTGTTCATAGAGTTTGAAATGCCTGCGCTTTCACTGTCAGTTGAGTATAAATAGTCTTCCAGGCTTTTCATATAATATTCTCCCGTACTGTAGTAACCATATGTTGCATTGGTTTTACGGAACTTATAGTCATAGTATTCATCTCGGCTGTTATAGATGGCTACAGCTTGTGAACCAGTACCTATCATGCCGAAAGAAGTACTGGTTGAAATAGGACTTTTTGTCGTCTGTTCAACCCACTGTCTCGTATATCCCTCTGTTCTGGCATTTGATATATTATGTGCAGTAGTGTTAAAATGTGCACTATATGCAGCCATGCCTGATGATGCTATACTTAATCCTAAAAATGTTGATGGCATATATCTATCTCCTTTTCTGATTTTTACTAAGCCATTCTTTCTATAAGATGCTGTAACATTTCGTCAATGGTGTTTATATATCTGGATGCTGCATTAAATGCATGTTGGTACTGCAACAGATATACTAATTCTTCATCAGTTGCTACGCCAGCCATCTGCTGTCTTTTGTCCTCTATACTTTCTACAAGTTTTGTCTTGGCATCAACCATTGACTGCCATACATGACCTTGTGTGGCAAGCCCATCTACCATCTCTTTATAGTAATCACTGTAAGCATATACAGTAAGAGGAGTATTAGGGTCAAGCACTGCTGATTTGTCATACCATCTTTTAAGCATTTCATCATATATACCACCTGGACCTTGTGAATAAATGCCAGTTTCTCCAGCCAGAGGATTTGCCATAACTGGAAGCAGTGAATAGTTGGCAAGTATTTTGTCGTTCATTTCAAGGTTTCTGATAGTATACTGTGAAAAGATATCGCCTTTTACTTCTTCATTGTATACATAAAGTTTATATCTTGTCTCTCCATCGCTATCTGTAAATTCCTGTGTAAGTGGAGTTTCAGTGCCATCTTCAGCAGTTAAAGTTAATGGAGCGTCCAATACTATAACATTATAACGGTCGCTGCCCTTCCTTTTAAAAAGCTCTTCACCAATAGTATTGTCATCGTCTGCACCTGTAGGACAGTTTACTACATCAAGTATTCTATATGTCCCATCTTCAAGTTCTACATCGCCACCATCGACATTTTTACCACTAATACCAGTTAATTCAGCTTCAATATTAGGGCAGAACACGTCATTTATCATCGTTACCATGTCGTGAACAAGCTTGTCAAACTGTGACTCTATCTTGGTAAGTATGGAGTTGCCTGTTGTATTGTTAAATACTTTTGTGTCCTCTTCAAACTGATGATAATCCAGTTCATACTGTCTATAATCTTCATCGTATGCATCTGTATCAATTTCACCATCTTCGTCTTTATAATCTTCTACTTGTGGCTTTTTTGGAGGTGAAGGCAGGTCTGTATAATTAGCATATTTCTTTCCTCGTGCTGTAAGTATTCCATAAAGTGAGCCTGTGTCAGTCATATACTTATTAGAGTATGCTTTGTCAAGGTCGTATACGTCACCATAGCCATTGTCATCCCAGACAACTTTGTACATACCTGTATCTTCTGACAGTTTTTCACATTTCATATGGTAACTGTTGCCTTCTATTACTAGAGGCGCTCCACCTGGCAAGTATACTTGAAGCTTTCCATCTATGTCTTCTCTGTATGTATAATATGTATATTCTGCAAGTTCATCAAGCAAATAGTTTCTTACATCCCTGTAGTCGTTGGCATTTTCTACTTCTGATGCTTCTACTTGTGTAATAGTTGTATTATACTCTGCGATACTATCGCCTATTTCATTAATCTTTTGAACTTGTTTTTCAATTTCATTATTTAAACCTACCTGATAATCTGTTAATTCTTTGTAGACATCATATGCACGGTTTATAAATGACTCTGCACCTGAGATAAAAAGCTTACGCTGTGCAATATTGCTTGGGTCAGTGGATAGCGACTGTACTTGACTCCATATATCTGTGAGTGAGTACATAAATTCAACGCCTTCCATCTCCCCAAATATATCTTCTATTTCATTTTCCGTCTCTAACTGCTTTTCATAAAAGGTCTGTCTACTGACTTCAACCCTGTATTCTTTATCAAGAAACTGGTCACGTATCTGGCGTATTGAATCAACCTTTGTTCCAAGTCCAATCTGTAATGTGGACTTGTCTGTAACCTTGTATGTCTGGTATGGCATATCGGCACTGATATTTTGCTGCCTGGTATATCCTGGCGTCTTTGTATTGGCAAGGTTATGCGATGTAGTATTAAGCCCTGACTGTGCGGAACGTATGCCCTGCACACCAACACCAAAGCTTGTAAATAAACTGCCCATAATTTATCCTCCATAATTATCTGAAAACAAAAAAACACGGATATCTCCTTGGAACAATCTAAGGATTATTCCAGCCGGCATAAAACCGGTCTGGAAATAATTACTACTGCTTTGCATCAAATCCATGTCCGCCATAGTCTGCGGTGTAGCTGTTTGTTGCATTGCGATTGTAATTATTGTTCCCTGGTGACATCCGTGTACTCTGAATAAAGTTCATTTGAAACTCTATCATTTCAAGGGAATCTTCAATTAATTCTTTATTCCGCTCATTTACTTCCACAAGGCGTCTCATAATAATACGCAATGAGTCGTGAATTGCTGTCAACGCTTCTTTCTCTTGAGGCTGTTTATCTAAAAGTCCTGCAAGAGTTGTAAGGTTAAGCTCTTCTGGTTTTTTATTAAGAACAACTCCTATGTTCTTAATAATTTCTTCTCTTCTGTGACCTATAATACCCACTTTGTCAACTAAAAGCTGCTCTTGTGCAGTAATTTGCTTTAGCTTTTTTAAATCATTCTGTATAAGCACCCTTGTTTTTTCTTCTGATATTGGTACAAGTTCCTCATATATAGCCTTCTCGGCATTAAGTGAACTTATAAGTTCATCAATTAAACTAGCCAACTGTTAACCTCCGTTTACAAAATGGAATCAAAGTACTTGCTAAGCATCTTATCTGCAATTTCCTGTGCAGATACATTATATGTCCCTGTGGCGAGTGCATTTTTAATATCAGCCACTTTATCTTCCCTGATATCAGGTGAGGCTTTTACTGCTGCTTTAGCTGTCTGGTAATCCCTGCCCTCTTTTGACACTTCATACTTTTCTTTATCTTTTGTACTGTTGTTTTCTTTAATTTTCTTAGGCTTTGTTGCCTGGTATAACTGGTTCATTTTATTAATAGCATCTATTCTCATAAAACCACCACCTAAATCTTACATGTTCTTCATACTGAATGACAGTACAACATTTATATTTCATAATATTTATCGGTAGTATTTCACTTTACTTTAGTTATTTTTAAAAATTTCACAAAAGTCAAATGTTGCAAAGTAATCCTGTGGTGTTTCTGCTCGCCTTATCATCTGGACAGTTCCATCTTCTTTAAGCAAAAGCTCCGCTGATTTAAGCTTTCCATTATAATTATATCCCATTGCAAAGCCATGTGCACCTGTATCATGTATAAATAAATAATCACCTATATCAATTTTAGGAAGCATTCTGTCAACTGCAAACTTGTCGTTGTTTTCACAAAGAGAACCTGTTACATCGTATTTACAGTCACATGGTGCATCTTCTTTGCCAAGCACTGTAATATGGTGATATGCGCCATACATTGCTGGACGCATAAGGTTTACAGCACAAGCATCTACACCAATATATTCTTTATATATGTGTTTTTGGTGTATTGCTTTTGTCACAAGTCCGCCATAAGGTCCTAGCATAAACCGTCCAAGTTCTGTAAATATAGCAACGTCTCCAAGTCCCTTTGGCACAAGGATTTTTTCAAATTGTTTTCTTACGCCTTCACCGATTACTGTAATGTTGTTTGGTTCTTTATCAGGTGTATAAGGTATTCCTACGCCTCCTGAAAGGTTGATAAATGCAACACAAACGCCTGTTTTTTCTTTTACTTCTACTGCAAGGTCAAATAATATGCCTGCAAGTGTTGGATAGTATTCATTAGTTACAGTATTGCTCGCAAGAAATGAATGTATTCCAAATCTTTTAACACCCATTGTTTTAAGTTCTGATACAGCTTCTATAATCTGTTCCTTTGTCATGCCATACTTAGCATCACCAGGGTTGTCCATAATATCAGTGCCCATTTTAAATATTCCACCTGGATTGTAGCGTACAAAAACAGTATCAGGTATTCCTGCTGCCTCTTTAAGAAAGCTGATATGTGTTATGTCATCAAGATTTATATATGCTCCAAGCTCTTTGGCTTTCTTATACTCACATGCTGGTGTAACATTTGATGAAAACATAATATCAGAGCCTTTAAAACCACATGCTTCTGACATCATAAGTTCTGTAAGTGATGAGCAGTCAACGCCACATCCTTCTTCCTTTAATATATTTAATATAAATGGGTTGGGTGTAGCCTTTACGGCAAAATATTCACGAAACCCTTTATTCCATGAAAAAGCAGTTTTAAGCTTACGTGCATTTTCACGTATAGCCTTCTCATCATATATATGGAAAGGGGTTGGGTATGTTTTAACTATTTCTTCAACTTGTTTTTTTGTAACAAATGGTATTTTTTTCATAGAATTCGGTCCTTTCTTTTTTGTAGCAAGACTAGTATAAAAAATGTTAAGAATTATGTCAAGAATTAAAACCTTTGCAAGATTAGTCAATAAGCAGATGTGCATAAATATATGTTCCTATAATTGAAATGAAAATAAATTTTTCAATAAATGAAAGAAATATTTTAAATTTTATTTCAAACCGTGAAATAAAATGTTTGTGCAATATAGAACAATTCAGACAAGTATTAGATGAAATAAAAAATGCAATCGCTATTTCATATATTGAATGTTTAGAAACTACGATAAATTTGTTATGCCATACTTGGGATTTCTGTCAATAGATTTTTTATAAATATTTTGTTAAAATAATTTTATAAACGTAAGGCGCCTGCGTAAAATAATTAAGAAACTGTAAATGGAGAATTTTACATGATTGAAGAAGATGAGATGGAGCGTGGTCTAAAGATTATGGTGGAGCAGGCAGCAGGTCGTGTTCCCGTTTACTTTGGAATTGGAGCTATCAGTACAAAAAAATGTGTTCGCCTTGCAAAGATGGCAGCGGCAAATGGAGCAACTGGAATCTCTATACTTCAGCCTATGTTCTTAAAACCTACAGAAAGTGAGTTGTTTACACATTTTAAGGCTATAGCAGATGGAGTTCCAAATACTCCTGTACTGCTGTATAATAATCCAGGCCGTGTAGGATATACTATGTCAGGGAATCTTGTGGAACGACTGGCTCATGAAGTAGAAAATATTGTAGGAATGAAAGATACTAGCGGAGATATGACACAGACAGCAGAATTTATCCGCAGAACTAGAGATGTAGATTTTAAAGTATTTGGTGGTAAAGATACTCTGCTATATGCATCTTTGTGCCATGGAGCAGTTGGCGGTGTATGTACAGCTGGCAATTTTATGCCAGAACTAATTACTGATATTTATAATAAATATGTGTCAGGAGACTTAGAAGGTGCCCTAGAAGCTCAGTTTAAGCTTAATCCAGTTCGTCTGTCTATGGATGGAGCTAGTTTCCCTGTTGCTGCCAAGGATATGGCAAATATGCGAGGAAGAAATGTGGGACTTCCTTATACACCAAACTTGCCAACTCCAGAAGGTGCAGCACTGGATAAAATTAGAGCAGAGATGAAAAACGCAGGACTGATTTAAGTATTTACATAAAACGTTAAAATAATCAAAAATATATCTAGAAAGGAAAATAAAAGTATGAGAAAAATCGAAAAAATGGAAGTTTATCCAGTTGCTGGTAAAGATTGTATGGAACTGAATTTAAGCGGTGCACATGCTCCTTATTTTACAAGAAACGTTGTAATCTTGTATGCGGATAACGGAGATATGGGAGTAGGAGAAGTTCCAGGCGGAGAAAAAATTACTAAGGCTTTAGAGGAATGCATTCCTCTTGTAGAGGGAACAAATCTGGCTGAATACAAGAGTACTCTTTTAAAAGTGAAAAAACATCTGGATTCTAAGGGTGAAGAAGATGTTCGTGGAGAGCAGACTTTTGACCTGCGTACTGGTGTTCATGTAATCACTGCTATTGAAGCACCATGCCTTGATTTGATGGGTAAGATGCTTAATGTTCCAGTCTGCGAGCTGCTTGGTGATGGACAGCAAAGGGATAAGGTTCGTATGCTTGGTTATCTTTTCTTTGTAGGTGACCGCAAAAAAACCGACCTTCCTTATGATGAAGAACCAGATGCAGAATGTGAGTGGTATAAAATTCGTCATGAAGAAGCACTGACAGCGGATAAGATTGTGGCATTTGCAAAAGCTACTAAAGAAAAGTACGGTCTCCAAGATTTTAAGCTTAAAGGCGGAGTTCTTGCAGGAAATGAAGAAATGGACGTAATTCGTGCTATGAAAAAAGAATTTCCAGATGCAAGAATTGACTTAGACCCTAACGGCGGCTGGCTTTTGGAAGAAGCTGTGGAATATGTAAAAGGTATGCAAGGCATCTTAACCTATTGCGAAGACCCTTGTGGAGCAGAAGGTGTATACTCTGGGCGTGAGGTAATGAGTGAATTTAGAAGAAGAACAGGCTTTCCAACCGCCACTAATATGATTGCTACAGACTGGAGACAGGTAGGGCATTCTCTGGAATCTCAGGCAGTAGACATCATACTCGCAGACCCTCATTTTTGGACGATGAGCGGTTCTGTAAGGGTAGCTCAGATGTGCCATGATTTTGGCTATACTTGGGGTTCACACTCTAACAACCATTTTGATATTTCTCTGGCAATGTTTACACAAGTTGGAGCAGCTGTACCAGGCGAATACAATGCACTAGATACACATTGGATATGGCAGGAAGGCTTAGAGCGTCTGACTAAAGAACCTTTACAGATTATAGATGGCTGTGTAGCAGTTCCTGACAAGCCAGGTCTTGGAATTGAAGCAGATATTGAACAGATTAAAAAGGCACATAAACTTTATATAGACAACTGCCTTAGTGGAAGAGATGATGCAGTAGGTATGCAGTATCTAATTCCAGGCTGGAAGTTTAATCCTAAGAAACCATGCCTTGTAAGATAATATAATACTAGAGTTAAAAGTAGATATCAAAATGTGCTTACCCACAATTTGATATCTACTGACTTGATTGCTCTGAAGAAACAGGAGAAGGAAATATGACAAAAATTGCGATTTTGCTGCCATATGAGAATATGCTTGAGACAGCTCAAGAAGTAATTCGTGAAAAGCAATGCCCTATTGATTATTTGAAAGTTATTGAAAGTGAAAATGCCGTTAATGAAGCTAGAATTGCCGTAGAGCAGGGGATTGATATTATTATTGCTCGTGGATATCAAGCGCAGCTCATTAAGGAATATACCAATATCCCAGTAGTGGAGATGCGTTTTCACGCTCAAGAGATAGGGCTGTTGCTTTTGAGAGCAAAGAAACTGTCACATATGGAAAAGCCTGTTATCGGTTTAATCGCATTTGAAAATATGCTCTGCGACCTGTCACATATGGAGGAACTATTTAATATTAGTCTGCGGATTGCCTATATAGAGCGCATTGAAGAAGTGCCTGACCTTCTTCATATTATGAAAAAAGAAGGCGTGGACTGTATGATTGGCGGAGATACCGTTAATATAGAAGCAGAAAAGATTGGATGTCTGTCTATCAAGTTTAGTGTCACAAAGGAATCTATCAGTGATGCCATAGAGCGTGCAAAAAATATGGCATATGCGGTGGAGAATGAAAAGCGAAATGCAGCTCAGTTTGAAACAGTATTAGATACGTCTTTCAATGGAATTATAAAAATTAATTCAGACGCAAGGATTATTGCAATTAATAGATTGATTGAAAATTTGCTTGGGAAAAATATGGAAGATGTAAAAGGGGAACTGCTGTATGATATTTTCCCGCAGATTGACAAGCGTATTGTAGATGATATCCTTACTGGAACTAGAGAAAACTGCTCTTCATCTATTGATATAAGAGGACGCAACTGGATGTTTCTGGCAGCGCCAATTCAGTTTGACAGCCAGATTACTGGAGCCATTCTCTCTCTTCACGCAATTACCGAAAATATACGTAGAAACCGAAAACTGGCAAATGATATGCTTCTTCATGGATTTACAGCAGAGACTCGTTTTTCTGATATTTATACAGAAAATGAAACTATGCGAATGGTATTAGAGACAGCTAAAGAATATTCTCTTTCTGACAGTCCAGTACTAATTTATGGAGAAACTGGAACGGAATATTATCAGATTGCAGAAGCAATTCACAATAACAGTATTCGCAAAGGTGGTCCTTTTGTAAGCTTAAATATCAGCAGTCTTGAAGAAGATAAACAGATGGAAATTCTTTTTGGAATCAGAAATGCTACGTTTAGTAAAAATCCTCAAGAAAAAGGAGCACTTATTCAAGCAAATCATGGCACACTTTTACTTTTAAATATTGATAGGCTGACTATTCAAGCACAGTACCAGTTGCTACGTGCAATATTAAATGGTGCGAGGAACCGTACGAATGCGCTGCCTATGGAAAATATTGATGTGCGAATTATTGCAGTAGCTAAAAAAAATTTGTGTTACGCTGTAAATAAGGGATTATTTCAGAAAAGTCTATACTATACACTGCATGGGCTGACACTGGAGATTCCATCGTTTAATGAACGTAAAGAAGACCTTCAATATTATATTAATAAATATTTTAAAGAATTTTGCAGAAAATACAACAAGTATTTAGTTATTACAGAAGGCGGCTACGATAAATTACAACAGTGCCAATGGAAAGGCAATAAACTGCAGCTTAGGGCATTTATGGAACGATTAGTACTGACGGCAAAAAAGAGGAGTACTACTGAGGGTGTTATTCAGAAACTATTTGGGGAATTATATCCTTATATTGGGGAAACTGGTGGCGAAGAAAAAGTAGTTGTGTATAAAACAGAAGAAGCGGTAAAAATCAGCGAATTGCTAAAAAAGCATCGAGGAAACCGCAAATTAGTAGCGCAAGAGCTTGGAATCAGCACAACAACGCTGTGGCGTAAGATGAATAAATATGGAATTGAATCCAAATTTGGAGTGGATTAAATCTAAATAGTAAACAAATGTATTGGGGAATGAGGAAACGTGATGAAAAAGGTATTTATTCTACAACCAGTTTCATGAAAGGAGGAAATTTTATGAAGGTCGTAATTGCGATTGATTCATTTAAGGGGAGCATGAGCTCTATGGAGGCAGGAAATGCTGCAAAAGCAGGGATTGAGAGAGTGTGCTCGGCAGATATTGTAGTAAAACCTTTGGCAGACGGTGGTGAAGGAACAACAGAGGCACTGGTAGAAGGTCTTGGAGGAGAATATGTATCTATTGAGGTAACAGGTCCTCTGGGAGATAAAACCAATGCAAGGTATGGTATTTTAGGAGATAAAAAGACAGCAGTACTTGAAATGGCGCAAGCGTCTGGAATTATTTTAGTAAAAAGAGAAGAGCTAAATCCTTCTAAGGCAACTACATATGGCGTGGGCGAGATGATTCTTGATGCAGTTAAACGTGGGTGTCGTGAATTCATAATAGGTATCGGCGGAAGTGCTACAAGTGAAGGCGGCATAGGTATGCTTCAAGCACTTGGTTATGAATTTACAGACTCTGACTGCAGCCCTATAAGGTCAGGGATTCAAGACCTTGACAAAATTGCATCTATTGTGGCAAAAAATGTTCCAGAAGAACTAAAAGAATGTCATTTCAACATTGCCTGTGATGTGAAAAATCCGCTGTGTGGTGAAAATGGTGCGGTGTATGTGTTTGGCCCGCAAAAAGGAGTAAAGGAAGAAGAAAAGCAGCCTTTTGATGAAAAGATGAAACACTTTGCAGATAAGACACAGGAATTTACTGGCATAGACCACAGAATGGCAGAAGGCGCAGGAGCAGCAGGTGGACTTGGCTTTGCATTTCTTAGCTACCTTCCAAATGTGGAATTAAAATCAGGGATAGATATTGTTTTAGATGCAATACAATTAGAACAGGAAGTAAAAAATGCGGATATCGTTCTTACTGGAGAAGGACGTTTGGATTTCCAAACCGCTATGGGCAAAGTTCCAGTAGGCGTTGCAAAACTTGCCAAAAAATATAGTGCAAAAGTACTTGCATTTGCTGGTGGTGTTACAAAAGACGCAGGAGAATGCAACAGTGCAGGAATTGATGCATTTTTCCCGATTGTTAGAGGAATAACTACACTAGATGAAGCTATGATTACTGAAAACGCCAAGGAAAATATGATATTATCTGTAGAGCAAGTATTTAGAGTTATAAATTTGTATATTTGAGAAATGTCCATCCTGGTCTAAACAGGGTGGGCATTATTTTTTTTGCCTATAATCATTAAAATTTTTACTTTACTTTCCCATATAAAAAAGTATATAATACAAATGTTTGTTCGCAATATTAATTTTAGAATGGAGATTTTTATGAGTGAATATACAGGAAAAGAAATTGTAATACTTGAAGGTCTTGAAGCTGTGCGTAAGCGTCCTGGTATGTATATAGGCTCTACAGGACCACGTGGACTTCACCATCTTATATGGGAGATTCTTGATAACAGTATAGATGAACAGCTTGCAGGTTTTTGTAATGAGATACATATAATTATGCAAAAAGACGGTGGTATGCGCATTGAAGACAATGGTCGTGGCGTGCCTGTTGATATACATCCAGCAAAAAAAATTGCAACTGAACGTGTCGTATATACAATACTTCACGCTGGTGGCAAATTTGGCAATTCAGCGTATAAGGTTTCTGGCGGACTTCACGGAGTTGGCTCTTCTGTCGTCAATGCACTGTCTGCGAGAATGATTGTGGAAGTGCACAGGGACGGTTTTATATACCGTGATGAATACAGAGATGGTGGGCATCCTGTTACAATACTTAATAAAGATGGTTCTCTTGAACCTGTAGGCAAATGCACAAAGTCAGACACAGGCACTATTGTGACTTTTTATCCTGATTCTGATATTTTTGAAACAGTTGAGTTTAAAGCTGAGGTTATTAAGAAAAAATTAAGAGAAACGGCATATCTCAATAAAAATCTTAAATTAATGTTTTTTGACGAAGTTTCTGGTGAAAAAAAAGTTTATATAGAAGAAGACGGAATTAAAAGCTTTGTCAATTATATTAACCGTGATTCTAGTGTGCTGCATACTGAACCTATTTATATAGAGGGTAAAAGTGGTGATATTGAAGTTGAAGTTGCTTTTCAATATACGTCAAATTTCTCAGAACAGATTAATCCTTACTGCAATAGAATAAATGTAGTTGATGGAGGTACGCTTGTAACAGGATTTAAAACGGCTCTTACTCGTGTTATGAACCAATATGCAAGGGAACTAGGGGTTCTTAAAGATAAAGATGAAAACTTTGATGGCAAGGATATAAGAAATGGCATTGTTGCGATTATTTCTATTAAACACCCTGACCCACAGTTTGAAGGACAGACTAAGACTAAGCTTGGCAATACAGATGCTAAAACAGCAGTGGAAGATGTATTTAGCACCGAGGTGCAAAGATACCTTGATAAAAATGTCGATGTACTGCGCAAAATACTTGACAATTCTATGAAGTCATATAATGCACGCAAGGCAAGTGACAAGGCACGTACTGCTGTTTTAAAACAATTAAATGATGTTGACACTAAGAGCAAGCTTGCTGCCTGTACTTCAAAAAAACCAAAAGAATGTGAGGTGTATATTGTCGAAGGAGATTCTGCTGGTGGTACTGTTAAAACTGCAAGGAATAGGCGTACACAGGCGGTATTGCCGCTAAGGGGCAAAATCTTAAATGTAGAAAAAGCAACTCTTGAGAAAATACTTTTAAACAATGAGATAAAGTCAATGATAGCTGCATTTGGCTGTGGCATAGGTGATGAATTTGACATAACCAAGCTGCGTTATGACAAAATTATAATACTTACAGATGCTGATGTCGATGGCGCACATATAAGCACGCTGCTGCTTACATTTTTTTATAGATTTATGCCAGAACTGATATATTCTGGAAAAGTTTACAGAGGTTTACCTCCACTTTATAAAGTTGACTATACTAATGGCAAAAAGAAAAAATCCGAATACTTATTTGATGATTTTGCACTTGAGAAATTTAGAAAAAACAAGAGTAATAAAATTACAAGTCTGCAGCGTTATAAAGGTCTTGGAGAAATGGATGCTAAACAACTTTGGGAAACAACACTTGACCCTGAAAGCAGAATACTTGCACAGATTTCTATAAGTGACAGTGTAGATGCTGATGAAGTAACGTCCACACTTATGAGCAGCAATGTACCTCCACGCAGGCAATTTATAATGGAAGAGGCAAAATATGCCAAGCTTGATATATAAAATAAGAAAGGTATGGTTGAGATATGAATTATAATGAACAATCTGTCATACAACTTGATTTTTCGGAAGAAATGCGCAATTCGTACCGTGATTATGCGGTAAGTGTAATAATTGCAAGAGCACTGCCAGATGTAAGGGACGGTCTTAAACCTGTACAAAGACGCATACTTTATGCAATGAATGAACTTTCTCTTACACCTGACAAACCGCACAGAAAAAGTGCACGTATTGTAGGCGACACAATGGGTAAATATCACCCGCATGGTGACAGCTCTATTTACGATGCACTTGTACACATGACAGAGGATTATTCTCTTTCTATTCCACTTGTTGATGGACATGGCAATTTTGGCTCTATTGATGGTGATAGTGCTGCTGCTATGCGCTACACTGAAGCAAGGCTGTCAAAGGGTGCTATAACACTGCTTGAAAACTTAGATAAAGGACTTGTACCATTTATTCCTAACTTTGATGAAAGTGAAAAAGAACCATCTGTACTGCCAGCTACATTTCCTAATTTGCTTATTAATGGAACTACAGGCATAGCTGTAGGCATGGCAACTAATATGCCACCTCACAATCCTGCTGAAGTTATTGATGGAGTTATTGCGTATATGGATAATCCAGAAATATCTACAAAAGGACTTATGAAATATATAAAAGGACCTGATTTTCCAACAGGCGCAATAATAACAAATTCTGATGATATTTTTAATATTTATGATACGGGCGAGGGCAAGTTAAAGATACGTTCAAAAGTTGAGATTGAAGACAGTGGCAATGGACGCAAAAATCTTGTAATAACAGAGATACCCTACACCGTGGCTGGCAATAAGACAAAACTTCTTGAAAACCTTGTTTCTCTTTCTAAAGACAAGGTGTTTGATGAAATATATGACGTAAGGGATGAGTCGTCTAAAGAGGGTATACGTATTGTAATTGAAGTTAAAAAAGACAGAAATATAGAAAACTTGCTTAATGGACTTTACCAGAAAACTTCTATGGAAGATACTTATAGTGTAAATATGCTTGCTGTAAAAAATAAACAGCCTGTTACATTTACACTGAAAGGGCTTATAAGCGAGTTTATTGCATTTCAAGAGGAGCTTTATACAAAAGAATACGAACATCTGCTTATTAAAGCAAATGAACGACTTGAAATAGTTGAAGGACTTATTAAAGCGACTGATGTTATAGACCTTATTATAGAGATACTAAGAGGCAGCAGTTCTATAAAACAAGCTAAAAGCTGTCTTTCTGGCAGTGGGACAGATGGTATCAAATTCAAAACGAAAAAATCTGAAAAAGAAGCATTAAAGCTCAATTTTACCGAAAAACAAGCAGACGCAATACTTTCAATGCAATTAAGCAAACTTATAGGTCTTGAAGTTTTAAAATTGCGTCAAGAAAGTGATACACTTACAGAAAATATCGCCACATATAAGAAAGTGTTAAATGATGTAAACGAACTTCATAAAGTCATTAAAAAAAGACTTAAAACGTATAAAAAGCAGTTCGGACATGAAAGGCGCACAGTGCTTGACAATATTGGTAATACAAAATACGTTGAAGAAATCAAGGAAGAAACAGTCTATATAGTGATAGACAGGTTTGGCTATTGCAAGTCACTTGACGAAGCCAGTTATTCACGTCTTGCCCCTGAAACAATAGAAGAATACACACATATTATACCAATGAAAAATACAGGAAAACTCTGTGTATTTTCTGCTACAGGTTTTATGTACCAGATAAAAGCTATGTCCATACCAAAGGTTAAAAATCGTGACAAAGGCGTACTAGTGCAGTCTCTTTGCAAAATTGGAAAAGATGATGTAATAACATATATAGCATTTGAAGATTTATTTGAATCACAGCTCTTATTTGTGACGAAATCAGGATATGTAAAACTTGTATCAGGAACAGAATTTGAGACAAACCGCACTTGCATAACTTCTACAAAACTTGAAGAAGAAGATATGCTTGTGTGTGCATTGCAGGTTACTGTAGAAGAAACCTTAGACAATGACAGAAATGTAATAATAGCAACAAAAAATAAATTATATCTTGCATTTCCATTAAATCAAATTAGTGAATTAAAAAAGACAAGCAAAGGACTTAAGGGAATTACATTGGCAAAAGATGACTATGTGGAATACGTTAAAGTAATAACACCAGATATAGAAAATATAGAATTTGATGGCAAACGCTATAATATAAAAAAAATAAAAGTCAAAAATAGAAACGAAATACCAAGTAAATTGAAATAACTTTATATGGCAGGAATAAAATCCTGCCTTTTTTAAGAATGTAAACTAGTAAAAAATTATATAATTTCTCGAAAACTTTCTTGACAAGTTAGTTATATGTTTGTATAACTATATTATATAGCTATATAACGACTACAAGGAGACATATGCATAAGCACTTCTTTCGGCAGTTCGGGCGATATATGAAAAAGGAACATATTTATCCACACAGTTTTATGGAAAGACCAACTATAAAAAGTCAAGCAGAAAAACAAAAAAATAAAAATAATTTTTTGATAAAAAAGGGTATAGCAAACAAGCTTGCATAAATACAAACTTAATATAACATATGTAATTTATTAATCTTTAAGCTTTAGGTACGTAAGGCTGCCTGTTTTTCAAGACAGCATAAATAATATTACACATTTTTCTGGAAACGGCACCAACACATGTAAGATGGTGTTTGCCTTCTGCCCGTTTTTTCTGGTAGAAAACACTTAGCACAGGGTCTTTAAAAGAAGCAACCAGTGCAGCCTGGAAAATTGCTTTGCGCAGGTATGGTGAACCACGCTTGCTCATTACATTATGTGTGGCTTCAAATTCCCCGGACTGGCTGACGGAAGCATCAAGCCCGGCATATGCAACAAGCTTTTTAGGGCTGTCAAATTTAGAAATGTCACCAATTTCGCTAATAATAGCAGCACCAGTAACTTTGCCTATGCCAGTTATTGTAGTTACAGGGGAATCCAGTTTTTCCATGATGGAAGAAATTTCAGCATCAGTATCCTTTATCTGGTCTTCAATAAAAGAAATCTGGCTGAGTAATGCTTTCAACTGGAATGTAAAGCTGTCCTGGGCAAAAGTGACTCCAAAGGAATGCCTGGCAGCATTTTTTAGCTGTTCTGCCTTTTCACCGCCAATTTTTTGCCGGCTTAACTTAGCAAGCAGTCCTGCCAGTGTTCCAGAAGATATTTCCTCAAAATCCATTGGGGAAGAAAACTGCATAAGGATTTCCTTTGAAGTTTTGCCAAATATATCTGAAAAAACAGACTGGTATTCTGGAAATACCTGGTCAAGTACACAGACTACTTTCCGCTTCAGGTCACCAATGGAACCTGTAAGGTAACTGCGGAATCTTGTAAGGTTACGCAGGGAAAACAGGTCTTCCCCTGCCAGATGGGTTTCCACAAACTGCCCGTAACGGATTAAATCTGCAATAATGACAGAATCAATGGTGTCATTTTTACGCCTGCGGATTTCTTTGCCTTTACGCCAGCCATCTGTCTGTATGGGGTTTATGACATGCTGTATGAACCCCTTTTCATAAAGAAAAGAATAAACAGCAAGCCAGTAGTGTCCTGTTGCTTCCATACCAACTTCAAAACTGGCTGTGTCAGATGAATATAAAGAAAGCTTTGAGAAAAGGGCTTCCCCACCATCAGAAGTGTTAGGGAAAGAAAAAGCCTTGAAGACAACTTTCCCGGATTCATCCATCATGGAAGCAACATGGTTATTTTTACCAATATCAATACCAACAAAAAACATAACATACACCTCAGATAAAATTTCAGATTGTGAGACCATCCACCTGGCAAACCCTGCCACCTTGTTCTATATACGGAGAGAAGCCAGAAGGCAGCCAACATCCAACTCATACGCAGAATGTTTACCAGAGGAAGGTACCAGTCTTTCAAGTACGGGTACACAGCCCAAGGGGAAAACGGTAATCCTCCCAATCCGATAAAACAATTATCTCCTGTCAGATAGGAGATGTAAAGAAAAAACTCAAAGAATCGGCTTAAGGGTTTATAGGAGTTCCCTTTGAATAACCTAAATATATTATACAAGGGGAAAGAGATTGTGAAAAGAAGATTTCAAAATATTTTTACTGAGACAAAAAAGAAAAATGGGTTATTTCTGGTGA
Source organism: Lachnoclostridium sp. UBA3320 (assembly GCA_002361175.1). Taxonomy (GTDB): domain Bacteria; phylum Bacillota; class Clostridia; order Lachnospirales; family Lachnospiraceae; genus Butyribacter. The sequence continues at coordinate 26,506 of DESG01000018.1, forward strand.
TAGGTACGATTGCTTTAACATTGATGGTAGGAATGTTTATAGACTTCAGCGTGGCGAATACTAAGGTAAAAGAAAATTTTAACTTGTCTAAGACAGAAACTAATAGGGAAAAAGAAGATAAAAATATTTTTGGATATAATTCAAAGTTTTTAAAAAAGAGAATTGCCTATGCTTTGAAAGAAATAGGAGTCAAAAAGCCATATAAATATAAAGTGCTTAGCCATAAATACAATAAGAAAATAAACAAGATAAGTTACTATGTCGAAATACGAGAGGGAAATAACGATTCCTTTGATTATCTTACAATAACATTTTTAAAAGGATCTGATGGGTGGATGACAGATGACTATTATCTTGAAAAATAGGAAAAGAACAATATTCCCGAAGGTGGTTGACATAATAGTCAACCGCCTGAAAATAAAAAACTTAATGAAGTTAAATCTCAAACTTATATCCCATACCCCATATAGTTTTAATATACTTGCCTTTGTCCCCCAACTTACTTCTTAATTTCTTCACATGTGTATCTATAGTTCTTGCATCGCCGAAATAATCATAGTTCCATACATTATTAAGAATACGTTCTCTTGAAAGTGCAACACCTTGATTTGTTATAAAATATGTGAGAAGTTCAAATTCTTTATAGCTTAGTTCAATAATTTTACCATCAATTTTAACTTCATGTGCAGATTGATTTACTATAATTCCACCTGCCTCCAGTATATCTTCTTCAAGTGCATTGGTTCTTCTAAGTATTGCTTCAACTCTTGCCACTAATATCTTAGGGCTAAACGGTTTGGCAATATACTCGTCTACTCCCAGATTAAAACCTAAAAGCTCATCTTTTTCATCGCCTTTTGCTGTAAGCATAATAATAGGCACTTGTGAATATTTTCTAATTTCACGACACACCTCCCAACCATCCATCTTAGGCATCATAACATCAAGTATAATAAGTGCTATGTCTTTATTGTCATAAAATATATCAACTGCCCGCTCTCCATTTTCTGCTTCTATAACATAAAAATCTTTTTTTACAAGAAAATCCTTTACTAGTTTTCTCATTCTGGATTCATCATCTACTACTAATATTTTTAATTTCTCCATCAACACAACCCTCCTTTTTTCTATCTGTCTTTTAATGCCTTTTCTCTCTTATTAAGTTCTTTCTCCCTTTCGTCCAGCTCATTCTTCCAAGTTTCGTATTTGTCTACAAGTTCATTTTCCATATCAGCTTTATAATCTGTAAAGTAAGTAAATACAGAATATTTGCTTTTAAATGTTATAACGAGCATTGCAACTATGATTAGTGTAAGAAAAACTATCACTATATTTTTAATAGTCTTTCCTGCAAGTGCATTTTCATATGCCTGTTTATACCTGTCTGTTTTTGCATTTATAATAGAATTATCTGTATTTGTTACTTTACTGCTTGAAATTTTGGGAACAGGAATATCCATCAATGTATTTTTAGGCACAATTCCTGAAGATACAAGGTTTTTTCTCATATTGTTGACAAATTCAAGTCCTATAATAGTAGTAAAAGATTTTTTCTCAACTGACATATTATAAATTTTAAGCACAGACTTCATATCAGCCATATTTGTATTAGCTACTATATATGCAATAGCTTCTTTCTCTTTAAGTGCCTTGTCATAGTCACTCCTGCTTGAAAAAGAAAACCCGTCAACAACATATTTTTTGTTATTTTCTGCCATAAAACCCCTCCTGCCAAAAAGAAAACAAAACAGTCATGACTTTATTCTCCCCGTTGTTTTATGTATCTATTTTACCATGAAACAACGTTAGGAGCAAGTGTTGGTTGTGATTAATGCGTTACTCAGCATCAAAACTAAAATTTTATTAAAGCTCTTGACAATATACATATAATTATGCTACATTCGTATAAATACATTGGCAGGTGTGAATCTGTTGTAAATAAAAGGTGGTAATACAATTAATTCGTCCTTTTATCTGTTTTATGACAGATAAAAGGACTTTTTCATATTTTTTCTAAAAAAATTGGAGGTATTAATATGACTTTATATGATGAATTATCTACACGTGGACTTATTGCTCAAGTGACAGATGAAAAAGAAATTAAGGAATTGGTTAATAATGGCAAAGCTACATTTTATATAGGATTTGACCCTACTGCTGACAGTTTGCATGTAGGACATTTTATGGCGCTTTGTCTTATGAAAAGACTTCAGATGGCAGGAAATAAGCCTATAGCACTTGTTGGAGGCGGCACCGCTATGATTGGTGACCCTTCAGGCAGAACTGATATGCGTCAAATGATGACAGTTGATACAATTAACCACAATGTAGAATGTTTTAAAAAGCAGATGGCAAAATTTATTGATTTCTCAGATGACAAGGCACTGCTTGTTAATAATGCTGACTGGCTGATGGATTTAAATTATATGGATGTTATGAGAGAAATAGGCCCACATTTTTCTGTAAACCGTATGCTTACAGCAGAGTGTTATAAACAGCGCATGGAAAAAGGACTTACTTTTCTTGAATTTAATTATATGATTATGCAAAGTTTCGATTTTTACACCCTGTTTAAACAATATGGCTGCAATATTCAGTTTGGGGGAGATGACCAGTGGAGTAATATGCTGGGTGGTACAGAGCTTATACGCCGCAAGCTTGGCAAAAATGCATACGCAATGACTATTAACCTTCTTTTAAATTCTGAGGGTAAAAAGATGGGTAAAACACAGTCAGGAGCTGTATGGCTTGACCCTAAAAAGACCAGTCCATTTGATTTTTATCAATATTGGAGAAATGTAAGTGATGCAGATGTCATTAAATGTCTGCGTATGCTTACATTCCTTCCACTGTCTCAAATTGATGAAATGAACCAATGGGAAGGAAAACAGCTTAATGAGGCAAAAGAAATTCTTGCATTTGAACTTACAAAGCTTATACATGGTGAAGAAGAAGCTACAAAAGCTAAAACAGGTGCAAAAGCACTTTTTTCAAGCGGCAATGCTTTAGATATGCCTGTAGTAGAGCTTACAGAAACAGATTTTACAGATGGAGAAATAGGTGTACTTTCACTTATTGTAAAGTCAGGGCTTGCGCCATCTAATGCAGAGGCACGCCGCAATATAGAACAAGGCGGAGTTACAATAGATGGGGAAAAAGTCAGTGATGTTAAGATAATGGTTTCTAAAGATAAGATAGGAGTAGATGGAATAGTAATTAAGCGTGGAAAGAAAAAATTTGTGAAAGTGCTTGTAAAGTAGTAAATATATCATAATAAAGAAGCTGCTAATAGAAATGTCCAGCACACTATGCTGGACATTTGATAGTTTACTTGATAGTTATCTTACACCTGTCATAACTGCCATTTGATATAGTGGCAGTTATATATGCTGTACCTTTGGCTTTTGCATAAATTTTGCCCTTAGAAGAAACTGATACTATGTTGTCATCAGAACTTTCAAATATTGGTACTTCATCTGTAATACTTGGTCTGAGCGTGTATTGGAGCTTTTTGCTGTATCCAATATCCAGAGTATATTTGTCTCTGCGGAACTTTACGCTTACAGCTTTTGGAGTTACATTTACTGTGAACTTCAATGTATATGTATTACTTACAAACAGAAAGACTGGTTCCTGTATTTTTATTGTAATAGTAGCGGTACCAATACCTACGCCTGTGTATTCGCAAGTGTAATCTTCTTTTGGTGTCACAGTAAGAACTGATTCATCTGAACTTTTATAAGTAACATCACATTCTTCAGGTACCTTAAAAACAGTAACAGTGTCACTCGTGCCAGTCAAAATTGAAGCATTTTCTTTTTTTAAAAATGGCGATGCATCTGAAGTACGTGAGGCACGTTTTACGTTATTAGATACGTTAGTTTTTTTGTTACAAGCACTAGATGAGGCAAAAGCTTTATCACACGGAACAAGCATAATGGCAAGGAGTAAGGTCAACATACAGATACGTGCTATCTTGCGCATTTTTTCCTCCTTTTAAAAATATTAGTATAGTTATATACTTTACTGTTTAAAATAATAAAAAATATAGGTGTCAGATTAGTGTCATATAAATTACTTTTTTTGCCATATTTATTCCGCAAATTTATGTTATAATTATATAATAGTAACAACAAGTAATACTAAACAGAAACGCATACATTATATGCAGAAATGAGGTGTTATATGCAATACATTTTAATAGCAGATGATAATCCAGATATTACAGATATTTTATCAGTTTATGTAAGAAAAGAAGGCTATGAGCCAGTAGTCGCAAAAGATGGTATAGAAACAGAAAAACTTTATGAGGAATATAAGCCTTCAGCAGTTTTACTAGATGTTATGATGCCATTAAAAGATGGCTATGAAGTTTGTAAAAGCATTCGCAGAAAGTCAAGTGTGCCAATAATACTTATAACAGCACGTGGTGAGGACTATGATAAAATAATGGGTTTAGATATAGGTGCAGATGATTATATAGTTAAGCCATTTAGTCCAAGTGAAGTTATGGCAAGGCTTCGGGCAGTTCTTCGCAGATTTGTTGCTACAGAGGTATCTGAAAATTCTGATACAGTATTAAAAATTAATAATATGACAGTAAACCTTGAAGAATATTCATTTATGATTGATAATAAAAAGATACCACTTACAAAAAAAGAGATTGAAACTATGTGGACATTAGCGAGCAACCCTAATAAAGTATTTACCAGAGACAACCTTCTTGACAGTTTATGGGGATATGATTATTATGGTGACAGCAGAACAGTTGATTCACATATAAAAAGGCTTAGGGCAAAGATTGATACGATAGAACACCCAGCGTGGAGTATTAAGACAATATGGGGAGTTGGTTACAAATTTGATATAAATGACAAAGATGTATAAATGGAAAGGTGAGGTATATGTATAGCAGGATAAAAGAGGGTTTGCATAAATTATTAAGCAAATCACAAATAAAAAGTATGTGGCTTGCCATAGTAAATAATGATATCATAATGAAGATATACTTATGCTTTACATTTGTTCTTGTACTTACAGGACTCCTTACAGGAATTATTTTTATCAGGTTATACAGGCAGAATTACCTGCGTTCATATACAGACCTTCTTACAAAACAAGGTCATACTATAGCAAAAAGAGTATCAAGATTTGAGCGAAATGGCAAATTGGATAAGTTTCAGAGGTATAGTACATATATTGACGAGATTGAAAACTCTGAAAATACAGATATATGGATAATATCAAATGAATATGCACAAAAACCACTTGACAGAGAATATACTAATGCAGAAACAAATGATGACAATCTTACAAGTGATATGTATGATGTAATAAATCAGGCATATGGGGGAAAAGTTGCATCAAGTGCAAGCTTTGATGATGTATATGGTATGGCTACTTTAAGAGTTGCAATTCCTGTTTACAACAAAGAAACAGGAGAAGTAAGTGGTGCTATTATGATGGTATCTATGATTGATAAACAGACAATGGGAATTGATAAAGGCACATATCTTATTCTTTTAAGCTTGTTTTTGTCATTTGTAATATCATATATCGTTGCATTTATATTTTCAAAGTATCTTTCAAAACCGCTGAATAAGATTAGTAAAAATATAAGCAGGATTTCCAAAGGTGATTATTCTTCTATTGAACCAAAAAATCCTCAGACACAACTTGGCAGAATTGAGATAACACTTAACCAGCTTGCCTTGCAGCTTGGGCGTTCTGAAAAAGAACGCAAAAATCTTGAACAAGTGAGAATGGATTTCTTTGCCAATGTATCACATGAGTTAAGAACTCCAATTACTGTTATACGTGGATATGCAGAAACACTTAATGATGGTGTTATTACAGATGAATATGCTATAAGGGATATGTACCAACGTATGCTTTCTGAATGCCAAGGCATGGAAAGGCTTGTAGGGGATTTGTTTATATTATCAAAAATGCAAAATCCTGATTTTAAGATTGAGAAAGAGCCTGTAAGCCTTATGCAGATATTTAATGATGTAAATAGAAGTGCCAGAGTAATAGGCAAAGAAAAGAATATACAGTTTATAGAGGATTTTCCAGAAGATGACCCATGTATGATGTTAGGAGATTATGTGCGTCTGCGTCAGATGTTTCTTATAATAATAGACAATGCTGTTAAATTTTCACATGATAATGGAAAAATAACCACAAAAATATCTAAGTCCGATGAAAAACTTTATATAAGCATTGCAGATGAAGGGGTCGGCATATCCGATGAAGAACTTCCATATATCTTTGAAAAATTTTATAAATCAAAACTCAAGCAAAATGAAAAGGGTACAGGGCTTGGACTTATGATTGCAAAACAGATATCGTTAAAACATGATGGAGAGTTAGCTGTGCAGAGCGAAAAGGGACATGGAACTGTATTTTTCTTTATATTTGACGAGTGCACTTCAATGGAGGACTATGAGTAAATTATTTATTTTAAAATGTTAAAAATTAATAGTTGTAATTTTTTTAATTTATGTATATACTATATTATAGAAAGATTACCTGGGGTGTACGACACTCCTGACATTTTGAACCTACAATTCTTGATTGGGATTCCTACATTTTTGTGATGATGTCAGGCCTCCGCTTGAGTGGAAGGCAGATTTACAAATGCGGTTGCCCACCTGGCTTTTATGCTAGGACTCAAAATTCAGGAACCGGCATTTTGGGGTCTTTTATTTTTTGTGTAGAGAGGCTTGTAAACAGGCCTCCTTTTTGATATAATTTTGCTTAAACAAAGGAGGTTTTACTATGGCACAAAGAGGTAATTTAATGACATTTCGTCCTGACATCAAAGTAGTAGATGCAACTATAAGAGATGGAGGTCTTGTAAACGATTTTTATTTTTCAGATGAATTTGTAAAAAATTTATATAGAGCTAATGTTAAAGCAGGCGTAGACTATATGGAATTTGGGTATCGTGCAGATAAGGAAATGTTTGACACAGACAGCTTTGGCAAGTGGAAGTTTTCTTCAGATGATGATATACGTGAGATTGTAGGTGACAATAATACAGAACTTAAAATTGCCATTATGGCTGATGTAGGACGCTGTAATTATAAAGAAGATATACATGAGCGCAGTGAAAGTCCTGTTGACCTTATTCGTATAGCAACATATGTCAATACTATGCCAGCAGCACTTGAAATGATAGAAGATGCACATAAAAAAGGCTATGAGACAACATGTAATATAATGGCAATATCCAATGCTAAAGAGGCAGACATAGCAGCTTCTCTTGAGATGCTTAGCACAAGTCCAGTAGATGGCATATATATTGTAGACAGCTATGGCTCTATCTTTCCTGAACAGATAAGGCAGATAGCAGAGCAGTATATGGAAGTTGGAGATAAAAGTAACAAATTTATAGGTATACACGCTCATAATAACCAACAGCTTGCATTTGCCAATACGATTGAAGCATGTGCACAGGGCGTATCTTATCTTGATGCAACCATGAGTGGCATGGGACGTGGTGCTGGTAACTGTCCGATGGAGCTTTTACTTGGTTTCCTTAAAAATCCAAAATATAGGTTGTTTCCTGTAATACAGTTTATTGAAAAGAATATTGTTCCTTTAAAAGAAGCAGGCACAGAATGGGGATTTGATATACCATATCTTCTTACAGGACACCTTAACCAACATCCAAGAGCTGCAATCGCCGCTATGAAAGAAGGGCGTAAAGATTACTCAGGATTTTATAAAGAAATAATTGATAAAGATTGAGATTAGCATATAGAAAAGGTATTGGTATTTATGGACAAATGTGTAAATCCTATTGGAGTGTTTGATTCTGGAGTTGGTGGTATAAGTGTTTTAAAAGAGCTTGTAAAACAGATGCCACACGAAAATTTTATCTATTTTGGCGATTCTAAACATGCACCATATGGCACAAAAACGCTTAGTGAAGTAAAACATCTTACAATAAACAATGTTCAATTTCTCTTAGAGCATGGTGCAAAAGCAATAGCTATTGCTTGTAATACTGCCACAAGTGCAGCCGCTTCGGTACTTAGAAATATGTATCCTGATATTCCAGTGGTTGGAATAGAGCCAGCTATTAAGCCAGCAGTCCTTTATAAAAAGGACTCATGTATCGTTGTTATGGCTACACCAATGACACTTAAACAGGAGAAATTTCAGATTCTTATGCACAGATATGAGAATATGGCAGATATAATACCACTTCCATGTCCTGGACTTATGGAATTTGTTGAGCGTGGCATTCTTGACGGCGATGAGCTTGACAGATATCTTACAAAACTTCTTGGCTTTCTAAATCATAAAAAAATTGATTCAATAGTCCTTGGGTGTACTCATTACCCATTTGTAAAAGCTGCAATACAGAAAGCAGCTGGCAATGGTGTTATGATGTTTAATGGGGGTGAAGGCACAGCACGTGAAATGAAACGCAGACTAACCGAGGCCAAGCTTTTAAATAATCAAGATAAGGAAGGAGAGACTAGTTTTATTAACAGTCTCAATACAAAAGAAGAATTAAATCTTTGTGAGTATCTTTTTAAATCGTAAAAATTATATTGAGAATTTAAGGAGGTATGGTTGTGAAAATATCAACTAAAGGACGATATGCAGTAAGAGTTATGATTGACCTTTCTGAACACAACTCAGGTAAATATATACCACTTATGGATATCGCAGAAAGACAGGAAATATCTGAAAAGTATCTTGAATCAATAGTGTCTGTGCTTAGCAAAAATGACTATCTGCTGTCATTGCGTGGAAAAGGAGGTGGATACAAACTTGCGAGGCAGCCAGAGGAGTATACAGTAGGAGAAATATTAAGACTTACTGAAGGCTCATTTGCACCAGTTGCATGTCTTGAGAAAAAGCCTAATAAGTGTGTAAAATCGCCATATTGCAAGACACTTAAAATGTGGGAGGGATTTGAAAAGGTTATAAATGAATATTTTGATAATATAACGATTGCAGATTTATTATCTAATGAGAATTTTATAGACAATTATGTTATATAATGTCTACTAGAATGGAGTGTGTAAGTTATGGTACGAATGCGGAGGTTACGTGCTAACAGTAACATAAGAAGCCTTGTAAGAGAAACAGTTATAACAAAAGATGATTTAGTATATCCTGTATTTATTAAAGAAGGTCAGAATATAAAAGAACCAGTAAGTTCAATGCCTGGAATTTATCAGTATTCTATCGACCGCTTTGATGAAGAGCTTGACAGGATAATTAGCGCAGGAATAAAGGCAATTCTTATTTTTGGAATACCTAAGCACAAAGATGCAGTTGGAAGTGAAGCTTATAATGACAATGGCGTGGCACAGAATGCAGTAAGAGCAATTAAACAAAAAAATTCAGATATTATTGTAATAGCTGATGTATGCCTTTGTGAATATACGTCACATGGTCACTGTGGTCTTGTATGCGGAAGTGAAGTGTTAAATGATGAAACCCTAGAACTTCTTGGCAAGATGTCAGTTAGCCTTGCAAAAGCAGGAGCAGATATAATCGCACCTTCTGATATGATGGATGGTCATGTAGAACATATAAGAAATGTACTTGATTATAGTGGATTTAAAAATACACTTATTATGGCTTACAGTGCTAAGTTTGCATCAGCTTATTACTCACCTTTTAGAGATGCGGCACAGTCTGCGCCTTCATTTGGTGACAGAAAGACTTACCAGATGGACCCTGCTAATGGGCGTGAAGCTGTACGGGAATGTGAAAATGATATTAGAGAGGGTGCAGATATTATAATGGTTAAACCTGCCCTTGCATATCTTGATGTAATTAAGGATGTGTCATATATGACAAATTATCCTATAGCTGCCTATAATGTAAGCGGTGAATATTCTATGGTTAAGGCAGCAGCTCTTAACGGTTGGATTGATGAAAAAAGAGTTGTTATGGAAAACATAACTGCCATTAAAAGGTCTGGTGCAGGAATAATAATAACTTATCATGCACTTGATGTTGCACATTGGCTTGAGGAGGAAGCGTAAAAAATGCGCACGAATATTTCCATATTCGGCGTATTTTTTAACTAATAAGTATATAGAGAGATTACTACATATTTACATCTACTGCAGCACCTTTAATATCCTCTTCTAACAGCTTTAATTCATCAAGAATCTTTGCAAGTTCCCTGTCTATCTTTGGTTCAGATAATGTATTATCTGGGTTTTTAGCAACGATATCTTGTGCATCAGAGACATCACGAGTAACAACAGGAGATGTAACACTTAATTCTTTTTGTGGTTCAGAACTTGCAGCTTGTTCCGCATTTTGTTTAGCTTCTTCAATCTGTTTTTCAAGCTCAAGTTCATCTTTCTTGCGCTCTGTTTTCTTTTTCTCTTCTTCTTTTTCTTCCTCTTTCTTTTCTTCTGCTTTCTTTTGGATTTCTTCCATCTTCTCATCAATATGGTCTTTGGCTTCATCATAAAGGCTGCCAATCATTTCTTTATTAGCCTGTTCCATAATTTCATCGGCTTGTTTTGAGGAATCAACCATTTCATGGTGTTTAAGACGTTCAATCTGTATATTAGAAATAGCTCCTGATATTGACTTAGATGCTGTTTCTTTCTGTTCAGAACGCTGCTTATATAAATTTTCCCTCTCGTCTAATTCAAGCATATCTTTTTGGTAATTAGTAAGTCCATTCTCTAAATCTTTATGTTCTTTAGAATCTTCTGTTATATTATAATCTTTCATAAGCTGTTTGCGCTGTTCTTGTACTTCTTTAACAACTTTTTTATCTTCCAGAGCTTCTTGCTTTAACTGCTCTTGTTGAGCACGTAAACCATCTACATTATTATCTATCTTTTGGTCTGCTGCAAAAGTATCTCTAATAATTTTTATAGCACGTTTCTGGGCAAGCTTCCGTTTGATTTCAATAGTATTTTCCTGCATATTAAAATTGCCAGCAAAGATACTTTTACCACCGTTGAAATTTTGTGTTTTCTGACTATTTCTTGCTGAATGCTCATTAGTAACAAATAAATCACTATTATTAGTAGTAGTATTAGCTGCAAAAATTGATATTGCCATAATATTGCCTCCCTTCTGTATTTTTAATATTACTGTCACATAGGTTATATCGGCAAAAATGTAATATGTGTTAAATTAATGTTTCTATAATTTTGCTTTACAATAAGCGTCTGACTTTTTCTTTTTATTTCTAAGTTCCTTAAAAAACTCTTTTATCATAGTGCTGCACTCTTCTTCCATTACACCTGTTTCTTTTTCCACTTGATGATTAAATTGCTTTACTTGAAACAAGTCTAATATACTCCCTGCACACCCCGCTTTTGGATTAAGTGCGCCTATTACCACACGTAGAATACGTGCCTGAACTATTGCACCTGCACACATTGGACATGGTTCAAGCGTCACATACATTGTACAGTTCTCAAGTCTCCAATCTCCAAGTTTTTTGGCAGCTTTTTTTATTGCGGTAAGCTCTGCATGTGCAAGTGTACTGTTTTCTGTATTTCTGCGATTATAACCTCTTGCTATGATTTTATCTTGATATACTATTACACATCCAATAGGCACTTCACCTATTGCAGCAGCTTTTTTTGCCTGTTTTATAGCTTCTTTCATATACTTACAGTCTAGTGAATTATTTTGCATTATTTACATTTATCTCCATTAAAAGAAAATTATAAACGAACATCTATTGGTACATATGCAACTGGTTGTGGTACTGCTGCTTCTGTAGAAACAGTCTCCTCTGTCTCCTCTTCTTCTTTTTCTTTTACATTGCTGTCTGTGTCATTTTTACTTTTAACAGTTTTTGTGCCATCAGTTTTTGATGCTTCACTCATAACTTTATTTGCATCTGCAAGGGTAGAAAGCTGTTCTTGTGTTGCTTGTTTTATTTTTGCCTGTAGCTCATTTAGCCCTTCTTCTTTTTTCTCTGTACTTGTGCCTCTGCCTTTATCCATTTCAATTTCAGACTTCAAAACTCTTGCAGTTCCTTCCATCTGAGTAGCTTGTCTGCCTTGTGCTTTTGCCTGTTTTACAGAAGAATCTGCCGAAATCATTGCCTGCATATTTACGTGTGACAAACCACTTCCTTTATCATCTGACTTTGTTTTGTCCACTTTTTTATTGTTATTAAGCATATCATCTACAGATGTGTCTTTTGACTGTTGTTCTTTTCTTTGCTCAATCTGATGTTGTCTTAATTGTTGATTCAGCGTATTAATCTTTTGCTGAATTTCCTGCCTTTTTTTCATCTTTTCTTCTACTGTCATATCCTCATTTGAAGAAAGTTCTTGTAGTTCTTTTTGTGCCTGTGCTATCTGGTTTTGAATATTTTTACTGACAGAATCTGATGGCATATTTATACCAGACAATCCTGATGGCATATTGCTTGCTCCAGTTATACTTCCTATCATCATAATTATTTCCTCCTTTTAATTTTTCATTTATTGTTTCGGAGGTTTGATTTAGAAAATAAAGTGATATGTTGTGAAACAACCTTTTTCTGGTGTAAACTCAAGCTAAAATACTTCTTATTTTTCTAACATTAACATAATACTAAGACAAAATTTTCCATCTGTCAAAGCAATATCTATATCACCAAAGTATTTTTCGGCTACTTTGCGTATATTTAAAAGCCCATAACCATGACCATCTGAATTTTTTTTTGATGTTACCAGCAGTTCTTTTTGCTCGTCCCACTCCAAATTTTTAGTAAAACTATTGCTTATCTCTATCATATAGGCATTATTTCTTCGATAAGAAAGAATGGATATAGAGGACGCTTCACCTTTATCTGTATTTTCTAGTGCATTTTGTAAAGCATTAAAAAGTATTATACTGATATCAAAAGCATTTATATTATAGCCTGTAGGATAGTGAAAATCTATATTAAAATCAATTTCTTGTTCTTTTGCTTTATTTTGTATTTCCTGCAAAATAATGTCAGTAACAGGATTTCCACTGTTTATCTTGCCTGTTACTTCGCCAAGTGTTTTCTTTAGTTCCATGCTATAAGCTTTAGCTTCACTAACTCTGTTTTTAGTATAAAGTTTTTCTAAAGTAATAATATGATTTGTCATATCATGTTTAATACTGTGAATATTTTTATATAGATTTTCTGCCTGTTGAATATGCTGTTTAATACTGTCTATCTGTGAAGCAAGTAGTTTTGCCTGTAATTTTTCTTCTTGCTTTGTTTTCAAATTCTGATATAGAACAATAACTACTATAATAGAGATAGCAGATGATGCATAATATAAAACTGCCAATATATCATAAATATCAGACAGTTTTTCACTTTCTCTTATATAAAAATTGCGATAATAATACATAATATTATAGCCTAAAACCCCTATAACTGATGGGACGGTTAATATAAGCAATTCTTTTTTAGATATTTCTATATGCTTATATATATAACTTTTTAAAATACATTTTATGCTGATTGCTAAAAACAAAAGTTCTGATACTGGATAAAATATACACATTACAATATATAAAACAAACCACTTATCGGGGTGTACTTTCATATAATTTGTACTTGAAAGAAAATTGTACAATTCATCATACAAAATATCTGCCATTGCAAAAGCAAACCAATGCAAAGAGAAAAATGTCACCGATATAAAGGCTTTTTGCTTATAATTTCTCTTATCTAGCAGACACATCACAAAAAAAGCTGCAAAAACACCCATGCCATATGCTATAAATTCATTAAGATATAAAGGCATTATATAAAATATTAACATGGTCACAGAATATACTGTACCAATATAAATTGCATTTTTTTTATTTTTTATAAATGGCTTAACAAAGTAACCAAGAAAATATCCTGTAACAAATATTTCTACAATCGGCATTATATAAGATATATATTTTAAATATATTTCATAACTATCCATCTTGTCTTTCTTTCCTCTGATTGTACCGCAAATATGATTTTACAAACTCTTTATAATTTTGTTTTGCAATAAGCGCCTGACCTTTTTTAAGATAAATTGTTGTAGCATCATATTTTTTTATATAATTAAAATTTATAAGATATGCCCTATGTGAACGATAAAAATCATTTCCTGCTTTTGCTTCCAGCTCTTTCATCTTCCCATAATATTCTATATCTTCATTAATTGTATGAAGAATTATTTTTCTATTAAACACTTCTGCATATACAATGTCTTGTAGATTAACTACAATGTGTTGCCCTTTTGCAGTTATAATTAAACTTTTAGTTTCATTTGTGTTTTCTTTTATTTCTTTATGTTTTGTATCTTCAAGCTGTTTTACTGCACTTCTTAATACTTCTTCAAACTTTGTGTCATCAAAAGGCTTTACCAAATAGTGAAATGCTCCTACATCAAATGCTTGAAATACATAATCTTCAAAAACTGTTACAAAAATAAGGATTGTACTTTTGTTATTTTTGCGAAATTCTTTAGCTGTTTCCATTCCATTTTTTCCAGACATACCAATATCAAGCAATAAAATATCTGGTTTTTTATGCGATAAAAGGAGTTCTTCTCCCGACTGATATAACAATAAAGTAACTTTTGGATAAAGTGTTTGAAGTTTTTCTGCTAACATATTTCTAATTTCTTTTTCATCGTCACATATTGCAATTTTCATAACTTTTCTTTCTTTTTGCATTATTTACATTTATCCCCATATATATTATTCTATATATATAAAATTTTACCATTATTATGTAATATAGTCAAAAGTTTATTAAATCTGGAAAGGTGGCACAAATATGCTGGTTACATATACAACAAACAGATTATCTCTAAACATTTTACATCCATCTATGGCAAGCATGGTGTTAGATTTTTATATTGAAAACAAATTTTTTTTAGAACCGCATGAGCCAGCACGCACAAAAAATTTCTATACATTTGAATATCAGCGTTCTAATTTGTCTTGTGAATATAATGCATTTATAAGGCAGTCTTATATAAGATACTGGATATCTCTTAAAAGCTGTCCAGATAAGCTTATTGGCACAGTCTGCTTTAGCAATATTCTTAAAGAACCATTTACCAGTTGTATAATAGGGTATAAACTTGGCGAACAATACTGCAGTAAAGGATATATGCAGGAAGCGTTAGCCAAGCTTATCCCAACCATATGTAAAGAACTTTCAATACATCGGATTGAAGCAATGGTCATGCCTAGAAACAAGCCATCAATAAATCTTCTTAACCGTCTTCATTTTATAGAGGAGGGTTATCTTCATTCATTTGCTCAGATAAATGGACTGTGGGAAGATCATATTTTATATACATATATAAATCCTGATATTGTATAATTTATACATGTATTTCTGTAAACCAATACCCAAATACCCCATACATAGTCTTTCCAGGTCCTATAGGCTGGAACTCATTAAATGAAAAACTTGCAGCTTTTTTACTTTCTTCTTCACTGTATATTCCAGGTACACCTAAAGCATAGCAGCCTCTATTAAGACGTGCAAAAATCAGATGTTTATAGCAGTAATACCCATGCAGCAAAAATCTATTGTTGGCAAAAGCCCACAAGCGTATAGGCATACAGCCTATATCTTTTGGTTCTATTCTGACACTTTCTTCTATATCACCTGACTTAAAAGGGTACATAACAGGAAAATTTTTTAGAATACGCATTCCAAAGTCTTCATCATTTTTTTTATAGTTTTTAAACGGACATGCGCCACAAGCATAAGTTGGTTTGTCTTCTGCTCTTATATCCTGTGTTCTTACATCAGCGTCAGACTCTACATCTGTTATCTGTATACTTGCATCATCAACATCATTAGTATCATTTACACTGTCTTTTAATCCTTGCTTATCTGTGCTATCTTGGTTTACTTTATCTTGCTCTTTGCTTTCTATAGTTTCACTCTCCACCTCCTCATTTGCACTGTCTTTAGGTTTTACACTACTTTCTGTTTCTTTATTTTCTGTACTATTTTTAATATCTTCCAATATATTTGTACTGTTTTTATTATTTACATCTTTTTTGCTGCTATTTAACATATTAATCTTTTCACCTATATAAATGTTTTCATTAGTCCATGTTGTAGCATAGTATTCCTTATCACTTATATAGATTATAGCTCCATCAAAATCACTAGCAGGATATCCACTTGAGCAGACGTCATCTGCATTAGTAACAGCTTTAATTTGTAAATTTCCAGAGTATGCAAGAAGTTTTCCTATGCTTATATACATCATACCCGATGATTTTTGCTTAAAAAGCCATACTTCGGGCATAAAATTAGTTTTAATAGCCCTCATCTGCACCGCAATTCTGCACTGTCTGCCCTTCTGCTCAAGTCTCACATAACCTATGTTCTGCCCTTTCTCACCGTCTAAATACTGGTAAAGATACGACACAATCCGCCTGTACTGACTCATCAAATCCCTCCATTCCATCCTTGCTTTAAAGCGTGTGTCAAACGCCAGAAAGCCATCCCACATCTGATTTATATTCATTTACCATTATAATTTAGAACTAGAAATTTGATTTTTTTTCTTAGAGTGTTATACTATATTTATATAAACAATTAATTTCTATTAGGAGGATTATTATGAGTGATGAAACATGTAACCATGACTGTTCCAACTGCAGTGCATCTTGCGAAAGCAGAGACCCTCAAAGCTTACTAGAAAAGCCACACAAAGATAGCAGCATTAAAAAAGTTATAGGCGTTATAAGCGGTAAAGGAGGCGTAGGTAAATCTATGGTTTCTTCTATGCTTGCAGCCAGTTTCCAGAAAAAAGGATATCATACTGCTGTTCTTGATGCTGATGTTACAGGTCCATCTATTCCAAAAGCATTTGGAATAACTGAGCGTGCAATGGGTGACGAGGACGGCATTTACCCTGTTTTTAGCAAAACAGGAGTACAAGTTATGTCTGTGAATCTTTTGCTTGAAAACACCACCGACCCTGTTATATGGCGTGGCCCTGTTATAGCAGGAACTGTTAAACAGTTCTGGCAAGATGTTATATGGAAAGACGTTGACTATATGTTTGTTGATATGCCACCAGGAACAGGTGATGTTGCTCTTACAGTATTTCAGTCTATACCTGTAGATGGCATAATTATCGTAACCTCACCACAAGAGCTTGTGTCTATGATAGTATCAAAGGCAGTTAAGATGGCGCAGCTTATGAATGTGCCAATTATTGGCATAATCGAAAATATGAGTTATGTACAATGTCCACACTGTGGTGAACACATTGAAATATTTGGTAAAAGCCATTTAGATGAAGTTGTTGCACAGTATAGCTTATCTATACTTGGAAAAATTCCTATGACACCAGAGATTGCTGCTGCAAGTGATAATGGCAGTATAGAAGACCTTGAACTTAGTTGGTTCAACGATGCAATTACTGCAATAGAAAATATATAAGACAAAATAATTTCACTGATATTTTTACAATAAAACAGGCATCATATATACGGTGCCTGTTAATTTATATTGTTTTACTGCTGATTTGCTGCAATTTTTGCCGCCATTATAGCGTCCTTTTCTTCATCAGCCACTATAAGAAATGCATTTGGGTGACAAAAATGTAGTGTAGGTATACCTGTAATCTTTACAAGCTCGTCTGCCTCTTTGCCACACCATTCCTTTGGGAAAGGACAAACAAGTGTTTTGTCGTTTATACTTACAGGCACTCCTTGTGCACTATAACCACCTCTAGATGATGGATAGACCACAAATTTATAAGAACTTCCTGCAACTACACCTTTCCATGGTGCAAACTTTGGGAGTACAAGTACAGTTCCATCACACTCCGACATTGCTTTTTCAACAAGATTTCGTGCTCTTTCTATTCCTGCTACAGATTTAAAATGATTGTCAAGAATCTGTTTTGCAAAATCTACGGCTTTCCAGAAACACTTATCATATGACTCATTTTTATCCCAGCCTGGATTAAATTCATCTATAATATTTGCAAGCAAATTATCTTTGCCCGTATTATCTGATTCATCAAGAGGCTGTATAAATTTTGCATCAAACTTTGCCGCCTCTTCTTCACTGCCAATATAATATGCACCAAACTCACGCCATATAAGTCCAAATGCAGCATACGGACAGCCATTGTGGCGATATTCTTTATCATTTTGATGATGGTCAAACTTCCCCCTGCCAATATCGTATACAATGCCATCAAAATTTTTTGGAACTTCAAATCCTCTGTAAATCTTAATCTCTGGATTTAGAAGTTTTAAAAAAGCTGTTGCAAATACATCATCTGAATGAAATCTACTTCCATGCGTAAACCCACGTAAAGGTATGTCCATTATTTCTTTATCTTTATTATCCATAATTCCTGCCTATTACATAGACTCAAGGTTCTGTCTTATTGCCTTGATAAAGTCCTCACTATTTAAAATAGTAACATCGTCAAGAGTTGTCATAAGTGATAAATCTTTAGTCATTTTACCTGACTCAATCGTTTTTAATGTGGCGTTTTCTAGCTTATCTGTAAATTCTATAAGCTCTAAAAGGTTGTCAAGTTCTCCACGTTTGCGCAAAGCACCTGTCCATGCAAATATCGTAGCTACAGAATTAGTAGAAGTTTCTTCTCCTTTAAGGTGTTTATAATAGTGTCTTTGAACTGTACCATGTGCTGCTTCATATTCGTATACACCATCTGGGGACACAAGAACTGATGTCATCATTGCAAGTGAACCACACGCAGAAGAAACCATATCACTCATAACATCTCCATCATAATTTTTACATGCCCATATTATTCCTCCCTTAGACCTCATAATACGTGCAACTGCGTCATCAATAAGAGTATAGAAATATTCTATGCCAGCTTCTTCAAACTTATCCTTAAATTCATTGTCATATACTTCTTGGAAGATATCCTTAAAGTTATGGTCATAAACTTTTGAAATAGTGTCTTTAGTGGCAAACCACAAATCTTGCTTTGTATCAAGAGCATAAGCAAAACATGACTTTGCAAAACTAGTAATGGATTTGTCAGTGTTATGTATGCCTTGTATTACGCCACTTCCAGTAAATTCATGTATAGTTTTTCTTATCTCTTTACCATCAACTCCTGTAAACACAAGCTCTGCCCTGCCTGCACCTGGAACTTTAATTTCTGTATTTTTATATACATCACCATATGCATGTCTTGCAAGTGTAATAGGCTTTTCCCAGTTCTTAACACATGGTTCAATACCTTTTACTTTAATAGGAGTGCGAAAGACAGTGCCATCAAGAGCAGCCCTTATAGTGCCATTAGGAGATTTCCACATTTCTTTTAAATCATATTCATTCATTCTGGCAGCGTTAGGTGTAATAGTAGCACATTTTACTGCAACACCATATTTTTTAGTTGCCTCAGCCGAGTCAAGCGTAACCTTATCGTCAGTTTCATTGCGGTATTTAAGTCCAAGGTCATAATACTCAGTCTTTAAATCAATGAAAGGAAGAATCAATTCGTCCTTAATCATCTTCCAAAGAATACGCGTCATTTCATCCCCATCCATCTCAACAAGAGGGGTTGTCATTTTAATTTTACCCATATTTATTCCTCCATTTCATTTAATATGCTCTCCTATTGTACCACGAAAGTAAAAGAAAATACAATATTAATATTGACTTATTTTGCGACGTATGATATTATGAATAAAGTATAACATCTCTTTTAGACCATATGGCACTAAAGTCTAAGTATGTTTAAAGTTAAATCCATATTTTCCAATTTTTATAGGAGGCACTATTTATGGATAGAAAACATATTATATGGCATACTTTTAAACCAATTATTCTCTTATTATTAGCAATATTTACTAATTTTACAACAGCAACACATGCTTCTGCTAAGCTTGCACCTATGATTCTACTTTCTGACTACGAAAAAGAGATGAAAATAGGTGAAGAAGACTATCTGTACGCATATTCTTCTGATGGAAGAATACCAAAATTTAGCAGTTCTGACCGCAAAATTGCCACTGTAGATATATATGGCAAAATCACAGCTAAAAAACCTGGAAAGTGCACTATTACAGTAAAAGCATTTACTACAGAAGTGTATTGCAGTCTGAAAGTTTTAAAAACCCAGATTACACTTGATAAGACATATATATCTATTGAAAATAATGAAACTGTCAAACTTTCTACAGAAATCTCAGACAGTTCCATCCCAACATTTAAAAGCAATAAAAAAAGCGTTGCCATAGTTGATGATGATGGCAACATAACAGCCTGTAAGCCTGGAAGTGCAGTAATTACAGTAAAAGCTGGAAGTGCATCTGCAAACTGCACAATCAAAGTAAAACAGCCCATCATAAAATTAGACAGGCTTTATAAAAGTCTTTACAGATGTCAAAGTTTTAAATTAAATGCAACTGTTTCATCAGGTACTATACCTGTCTGGAAATCTAATAAAAAAAGTGTTGCCATTGTAGATGAAAATGGCAAAGTCACAGCAGTCAAACATGGCACAGCTCTTATTACAGCAAGTGCTGACGGAGTAAGTAAAACCTGTCAAGTTGTTGTAGAGCCACCTGTTATAAAACTTGACAATAATTCTATAACACTAAAACCTGGTGACACATCAAAGTTAGACATAACTATATCTTCTGGCAATGCGCCTGTCTGGACTTCAAACAAAGATACTGTTGCAACAGTTGACCAGCTTGGCAATATATATGCTTTGGCAGCAGGCACTTGCACTATAACAGCTGCTGAAGATGGAACAAAGGCCAAATGCACAGTACATGTAACAACCGATTAACTAAATGGATTTAACAAAATATAAGGTCTGTATTAAAAGAGATGTTATATCTGCATAAACACATATTCATGCAACGCTTGTTTTACTTTTTCAAAATCACCATTTTCTGGACACTGTACTGCAATTAAAATTCCTTTTTCAGGCAGTACTGTAGTTACCTGTCCATAGAGACCATCAGCTCTGTAAGCTTTAGGATAAGGTGACATCCAAAACTGATAGCCATACCCACACCACCATATTTCTTTATCTTCAACAGGTACTGTGTCAATTTGTTTTGTTGTAGCTTCCTTTATCCAGTTACTATCAACAATTCTTTCACCATTCCACACACCATCTGCAAGGTACAACTGACCAAGTTTTATCATATCAGTCAGTGTCATAAACAACCCTCCACCACCAATAGGATGTCCCATAGGGTCGTTTTCCCACATTGGCCAGCCTTGACCAAGTTTTGAAAACATATGATGGTAAAGATATTCACCAAGCCTTTGCCCTGCTGCCTGTTCAATCATTCTTCCTGCCAATATACTATCTGTGGTAGAATATACAAACCTTTCACCTGGCTCATATTCCATAGGAAGACTCATCATATATTCAAAATAATCTGGCATACCCTTGCCCTGTCTTCTGTCACTTCCCATAAGATAAGGCTGTCCAAAACCACTTGACATAGTGAGCAGATTTTTTAAAGTAATCTTTGATAAACGTGCATCTGCATCTGGTGAAACACACTCTTTAAATAAATCTACAAGCTTTGTATCTAGCGCAATAATGCCCTCACCTATAGCAATACCTACTGCTGTAGACATATAACTTTTTGTATGGGAATAAATATTTCTTGCTTGCTCTGGTATAAAATGATGCCTGAACAATATATTCTTTTCATCAGCAGCAACAATACCTTCGATAAAAAGCTTTCTATCTTTTGCATACTTGACAAAATCTTTTAAAATTTTTTCTAACATTCTTTCTTATAACTCCTAACTGTATGATTATCTTGGCCATCTGTCCTCTTTTGCTATAAGAGGTGCAAATGAAACATGAGGCTCTGCCTGATACCAATATGCTACAGAAGACACATCATCCTGACGTTCAAAATTTCCTTTGTGGCAGGAGCCGATTTGTTGTATTGTTACTCTTATATCTTCATCAAAAAGCACAGGATCCATAATATGCCAACGATAAAATCCTCTTTGTGGCAATGTATCATCATTGTAATATAAACTGCGCATCTCTTCATCATGTCGTGAATAATAAGGATAACCCATAAATGGAGTAGAATATGTGTTTTCTACTGTCTTTCCGTTACATTGTGTAGCAAAACTCCACGCACCGCCAAAGTAGTCCTCTGTTCCTGTACCACATATAGTAGGGTACTCATTGTCACCATCCAGATAAAACTTAATCTCTCCTTCGCCCCACCAATAACGTTCTAGCGTCGTAAGAGCTATATATGTTCCTACATAGTGACCTTTACCTTTGACCATATCTAAAATTGTATAATCTTTCTGCTTCTGTGTAATATACTCACGTCTCCATTGTGCATGAAAATATGCAATATCTTCTGGAATTTCCTCTGTGAGCAGATAGTCTACCTGATAAAAAAATCCAGAAATATCATATTCATGTTGATTCTCAAGTGTAATCTTTGCTTTCTTTTTAAATGGCATAGGAAAATAACAGTTCATTCCCCTTGACGGATTAACTACTATTGGTAATGAATTGACAATACAGCCACGTCCAAAACCACAACAGAAAAAATCCCCTAAAGGGGTTTCTACTGAAGGCATTTCTTCGTCATCCCAGTACATCCTTAATACTAAATCACGCAATACATAACAATCTTGTTCAGTTCGCTGTGCAACAGTCATCCAAATATGTTGTATAATACCAGAATTTTCTATTTCTGCAAGTGTAACTATATCTCCTGCCTTTAATGTACTTATACATGGCGACCCCTTTCTAGAAGGTCCAAGGCTACTTGATGCCATACCACCCTTACCCTTTTCACCATGGGGATTTTCACAATTAATTGCCCTGCTTTTTCCATGTTTTGCTAAAGGTAGTGCTCCAAGACTTCCCATAAATCCTTGATACATAATTTTCCTCCTTACTAATTTTCAAGCTTGCCTTTCTTATTCAGTATAATAAAATATGTAACAT
This sequence comes from Lachnoclostridium sp. UBA3320, assembly GCA_002361175.1. Lineage (GTDB taxonomy): Bacteria > Bacillota > Clostridia > Lachnospirales > Lachnospiraceae > Butyribacter. Next base: position 49,422 of record DESG01000018.1, read on the forward strand.
TAATCAATATTCCAAATACAGTTGCACATGGTGCAGCTAGTCCAATCATTGTAAGGCTTGCCTCTGGCTGTATGCTCATAATATAAGACATTGGCAGGCGCACAAGGAATGTCTGTGCAATTCCTTGAATCATTACAAATACAGTTTTTGAATGTCCATTATAATATCCAATAAAACTAAATAAAATTGCAGTAACAGTTGCTTCTGGTGCAAAACCACGCAAATATTCTGCCGCACGCATAATAACCGCTGCATCATTTGAGAAAATTCCTGCAAGCAAATCTCCACGGAAAAATGAGAAAAATGTAATAAAAATACCAATGCTGCCGCCAATAAGCATTCCTGTAACCATTGCTTTTTTCGCACGCTTCTCTAGTCCTGCACCTACATTTTGTGCAACAAAAGATGCCATAGACTGCATAAGCGCACCTGGTACAAGCATTACAAAACTTACAATTTTATTCGCTACGCCATATCCAGATGAAGCATCAAGTCCAAGTCTATTAATAAATGCGCATAGTGCAAGAAAAGACAACTGTGTAAGGATTTCCTGAAATGCTATTGGAGTTCCAATTTTAACGAACTTTTTAATTTCTGGGCTAAAACGGATATATTCTTTTTTCATTGTAAATGGAGGCTTGCGTTTTCTTATTATAATAATTGACAATATAACACTGATAGCTTGCGCTATTACAGTTGCAAGTGCTGCTCCTGCAACATTCCATTTAAAAACTGCAATAAACAATAAGTCTCCTAATATATTTGCAATACATGCAATGCCAACAAAAACCAAAGGCATACTAGAATCTCCGATTCCTCGTGAAATGCTGCTGATTACATTATATGCAATAATGAAAAATATTCCTCCACCACAGATACGAACATATAATACAGTTAAGTCAAGTGCCTCTTCTGGTGCCTGCATTAAAACTGCAAGTGGTCTTGCACACACCAGCATAATTACTGCAATAATTACTGACAATAATATAAATAAGAAAATTGCACCTCCAACAACCTGTCCTACTTTATCTTCTTTCTTCTCTCCAAAATAGCGCCCCATTAAAACTGTGACGCCCATAGAAAGTCCTGTAATTGTAAATGTTACTAAATTAACTATACTGCTTCCTGTCGATACTCCTGAAATGCCTGCTGTTGTTCCAAACTGTCCCACTACTAGTATATCAACTGCCCCATACATCGCTTGTAAAATCAGTGCACCTAAAATAGGAATCATAAATTTTAGTAATTTAGTAACAATATTGCCCTGAGTAAAATCATTTTTATTATCTGGCATATTTTATTTTTCCTTTCCAGTTTTATCCTTTTGTATATATTTTACATAATTTTTTAATTTTTTTCAATAGTTAATCTAATTAGGAATTTCTTCCATATACTTCAATCTGTGTCAGTGCTGGAAATGGTGAGGAATTATCCCCACGAATAAGCTTACCCAGTCTAAGCCAAGTTATTTTTTCTCGCTTGATTGAAAATACATGGGGCTTTACACTTTTTTGCATTGAAAGCGTTTCTAAGCTTCCATCTGAAAAAGTTACAACAGCTTGCTTCCACCAGCTATCATGTGGAAAGTCCGCACGAGTATACAGCCAAAGCTTATCTATGTCCACAGGACGTCCAAATTCTACTGTAATCTCCGCATCATCTCTCTGGTCAATTCCCCAAGACTGAAAAGGCCACGGCCAATGACAAGTATTAGCAAGTATGCCATCAATAACGTTACGAGCTGCAAACAGTGCTGCAATCTGTCCTTTTGTTTCCGCATTTGCATGTACATGCGGATAACAGCCTTGGTCTTCGTGCTGGTCCATTACATTTTTAGCAAGATTGCAGTAGTTACCGTTCTCTTGCTCCTTTGCTATGCGCATTGTAATATAATGCCTCTCCCCTGTGAAACTGCTGGGATTGTATGATATCTTGTCTTCGTTAAAAGGAATTATATATTCTATTCGTTCTTTTGTTAAATACACATATGCTTCATCTATTGCGCCATCTACCCGAATAACATAAAAATTGGGCAGATGGTCTGTTGTAAAAACAATTTTATCTCCACATTCGTACTCCCCTTGGTACACCATGATAATATTGTCCTCACCTGCAATTTGACACTTAACTTCACCACGTTCATTTAATACAGAAATATTAAGATTTGCCATTATACCTTCTCCTATCTTTTTTACATTCCATCTGCCACTAATCTATACTATAATAATTTATTTTCTAAGACTTTTTACATATTCTGCAATAGATGCATCTTTGCAGCCTGCAAAAAATAATTCTTCAAACTGTTTACCAGCTACAGCACCTCTTACCAGCTCTTGGTCTAAGTCTTTTAGTCCATCAAGCAATGGGCGCATAGTTTTTGTGCGTACTTCATCTAATATTCGTTTATTGCGCATTTCTGGCTCTACACGTTCTGGTGGATAACCCTGTCCATGACCAAAGCCAAATAATTTTTCAAAGATATACTCTAGGTTAAGTTCTCCACCCCAGCCAAATCCTTTTGCAAAAGGAATTGCTACAGCGTTGCCATCATTGACATGGGCAAAGGTATATGCGTCTACTGCTTCTTCAATATGACCACATATTACACCAGGAAAGCTGTTCATAGCCAGCATAGCTCCCTCACCTGTGCCACAGCCTGTAATCACATAATCTGCTGCCCCACTGTTTAACAAGATAGCACCTAAGATGCCACACTGAACATAAGTAAGTTGTGCTTCATCATCAGCGGCGTACATCCCATAATTGTCCACCGTATGTCCCATAGGCTCTACTGTTTTTTTAAGGGCAGTTAAAATTATCTCATTTTTAGCTGCTTGGCTGTTTTCATTGATAAGTGCTATTTTCATATGCCTATTCCCCCTCTGGTTGCTTGCCAATATAAGCCAAAATGCCGCCATCTACATATAAGATATGGCCATTTACAAAGTCAGATGCCTCAGATGCCAAGAATACTGCTGGTCCCATCAAGTCCTCTGTTTTACCCCAACGGTTGGCAGGTGTCTTTGCCAAAATAAATTGGTCAAACGGATGTTTGCTGCCATCTGGTCGTGGCTCTCTAAGAGGTGCAGTCTGTGGTGTTGCAATATAACCTGGACCAATTCCATTACACTGGATATTGTACTGTCCATACTCACTTGCGATATTTTTTGTCAGCATTTTCAGTCCGCCTTTTGCCGCAGCGTAAGCAGATACTGTTTCTCTGCCAAGCTCACTCATCATAGAACATATATTAATAATTTTTCCACCACCATTCTTTATCATACCTGGGATTACGGCCTTTGACACGATAAACGGTCCATTTAAATCAATATCAATAACTTGGCGAAACTGCTTTGCACTCATCTCAAGCATTGGAATACGCTTAATAATGCCTGCATTGTTTACTAAAATATTAATTGTGCCAACTTCTTCTTCAGCCTTTGCCACCATTTCAGCGACAGCTTCTTCATTTGTAACATCACATACATAGCCATGTGCATTAATGCCTTTCTCTTTATAAGCATCTAATCCTTTGTCTACTAATTCCTGATTAATATCATTAAATACAATCACAGCACCTGCTTGTGCATAAGCGGATGCAATAGCAAAACCAATACCATAAGATGCACCCGTAACTAAAGCGACTTTTCCCTTTAAACTAAAATTAACCATTTTAATTATCTGCTACTAAATAGCTTTTCCTTTCTTAAAATTTTATTTCTAAATTACTAAGCTTTTACTGTTTCTTTTTTCATATCAGCAATTTTTTCTTGTACTTCAATCATCTTTTCCTTATCTAATGGATAAAATTTCATAGCTATTAAACTGCAAATCCAACCTATAATAGGTATGCCAATAAATAAGAACATCGTCATCCAGAATAGCGATGTACTGTATGCATCGCCAACTTGTGGAAGCTGGTCTACAAAACCAATCGCAACTACGCAGTAGCCTACAATAGTAGTAGCAAATGAAGATACTACCTTATCGAAGAAACCAAACACTGTTCCCATAAGTGCTGGTGCATAATTGCCAGATTGATACAGTTCATAATCTGCACAGTCTGCAATCATAGGAGTTGCAAGACCTGTAGTAATACCACTACAGCCATTTGCCAAAACATAAAGGAATAAATAGCCGATAGTCATAAATCCAAAGTGCTCTAATGAAATCTGAGTTGGGTCTCCAAAAATCAATAACGCTGCCAGTAGTATGGTGAAAATAATGCTCATCCATGTAAAAATAATTGTTGCCCTTTTCGATGAAAGTCTTGCAGCAATACTTGTCCCTACAATAATAAGAATCATATTTGGAACTAGTACAATCATAGAGATGCTGCCTAGTAATGCATAATTGCCCATTACAATTCCATACAGCATAACTCCCGTTGTGGCATTACTTCTTATCTGTGTAGCAAGCTTATCTGTAGACGCTGCTAATACAAGCATCTGAATAGCCCTATTTCCCTTGATAATGCGAAAGATATCTTTAAATCCATAAGAAGCTGTTTTTGCCAGATTGGCATAATTTTCTGGTTTGTCCTTTTCGGAAATACCAATAATAGCTAAAATTGTAAGCACTAAGGATGCAGGTCCTAGTGTGGCGATTAATTCACTGAACAAAGATGCCGTAAAGCCATTATGCTTAGAAACCAGATAGTTTGTAACATAAACGGTAAGACCTGTCATAAGTAGAGCGTTAATAATACTGTCGATACGAGCAAACATTGGTCGTTGTTTTGGGTCATTTGTAAGTACAGTCTGTCCACCTCTTGTAGCACTATTTTGAAAGGTATAGCCGATAATGTAGATTAGATATATAATAATCCAGTAAATTCCTCGAAATCCCTGTGGTACTTGATGTGTAGTAGTAAACATTAATATAACACAGCCAAGCATAATCAAGTTACCAAGAATCATAAATGGACGAAATTTACCAAATTTGCCGTTTGTTTTGTCTACTATAAAACCAATAATTGGGTCTGTAACACCATCCCAAAAACGAGAAAGCATAATGACGTTTGATACAAACGCCACACCTAATCCTACTACGCCATTGGCATAGTAAGATACAAAGTTCATTGTCATTAAATAGATGTTAGAAGCAGTGTTGTTAAACACAAATAGTAAAAGCTGCCACCATTTTGCTCTGTTGTATTTTGTTTCCATTTTTCCTCCCTCCTGTTCCTAAACCAGATTCTCACCACAAGAAAGCTGATTTATCCTTTAGACGCAGCACCGCTTCAATAAAATAATAATCACCATATATAATTGGCACTTCTGTATTTTCTCCTGTAGGGTCATGATAGAAAAATGTACCGCCATTCACTATAGAATCAGCCTCTGAATCCCAATTACAGAATTTTTCATCACAAGCACGTAAAATTTTGTAAGCTGATTGTATATATATTCGTTTTTCAAGCTCGCCTACATATTCTGCAATTTCCAAAAGACCACATGCTGTAATTGCCGCTGCTGTAGAATCATACTTTAATGGATTATCTGGTTGGCGATAATCTACAAGTGGCAGCCAGTCACAGACTGCCATATTTGCAATGCAGTAATGTGCAACACGTTTTGCCGTATCTAAAAAGGACGAATCTCCAGTATGTCTGTAACTTAATGCAAAGCCATATACTGCCCAAGACTGCCCTCTGCTCCAAGATGAACCCTGTTCGTAGCCTTGTCCTCCTGGATTGTTAAGATATTCTCCAGTTTCTGGGTCAAATACTACAATATGATTGCAGCTTCCGTCTGGACGTGTGATATATTGCTGCGCTGTTTTTGCATGACTAATTGCAATTTTTTTGAAACGTGGGTCGCCAGTTTCATCAGATGCCCAGTAAAGCAATGGTATATTCATCATGCAATCTATAATCATCACTCCACGGATATCTCCCTTTCTTTTATCATTATCATTGCTAATCATATTCATCTCACCCATTGCATCTGGCCAGGCACGAATAAACTTTCCGTCCAGATTATAGCGTGAAGCTAAAAGACTTGCTGCTAACAAACCACGCCTACGAGCTTCTTTGTCATTTGTTAAACGATAATCAGCTACTGCTGACAGTAAAAAAAGAAATCCTGCATCATGGTCTATTGTTTCAGGGTTTTTTAATAAAACCTCTAGGCGCTTCTCTACGTCTTGTGCAGTGTTTTTATACACATCATCACCTGTAGCTTTATACATCTGCCACAGCATACCTGGCCAAAAGCCATTCGTCCAAAAGCCAATTCCCCACTGTGTCTGTTCAATATCTTGATATTTACCATCTTTATCCGTAGTGTAAGGAATGTTTGAACCAACCCGTATACATTCTGCTTTCATCTTAGCTAGAATCTTATCATACACGTTATCCAGCCAATCTTGATTTGAGCATTTTGCTAGTTTTTCTCCCATATATTTTCTCTCCTTTTTTATTTTTCACAAACAATGCAGCTGCTGTTTCGTTTAAGTTTGTGGAATATGCATATTATAGCATCAAATATAAACTGTTTCTTGTGTTATCTTCAACAAAATGTTGCAAATCTTATTCTATTTACAATGCATAAAAAAATGGCATATTTTGCACTAAAATGCTAAAAATGCCATTTTTTCATAATATTCAACGCTCATAAGATGCATATTTCTTTGGCGAAATCCCCACCATCTTTGTAAATGTTTTTAAAAAATTACTATAATCTCCGAAACCACATAAACTGCAAGTTTCTGTTACAGAATACCCTTCAGCAAGTAAGGCCTTCGCCTTCGAAATTCGTTTAGCAGTAATATAACGATTAATTGTAGTGCCAGTAGTATTTTTAAAAATTTTACAAATATAAGAGCCACTTAGATAAAAATGTGATGCTAAGACTGCAATGCTAAGATTATCTGTTAGATGTTGATTAATATAGGAAAGTATTTCATCTACCTGTTTATACTGTCCCTTATTAATCTCATGAATATTCTTTTCCTCCACATAACTTTCCTGTTCACAGCGTGATATAAAAATTCGGTTTAAATAAGTTATTAGCTCTAAGAAAAATGCGTGATCTAAGACATCTTGTCCATAATCATTATGTTCAGACAATTTATGTATATAATACATAAAACGTTTTTTTTCCTCTTCTGTCAATGTGATTCTGTGACCAAACGCAGTATCTCGATATGTAAAACAATAACTTAAATCTGTTTTAGGAGTTGAAAATTGTTTTAAATATTTTGGATGGATTGACAGACCAATTCGCTCATGTGTTGTTTCATCAATCTGTGATAAGTAGTGACTTTCATATTGGTTAATAAAAAATATATCCCCTGGACCAAATTCATATACTCGATTGTCAATTAAAAATTGTTTGCCACCCGCAATAGAAAAGTAAATTTCATAGCAATCATGGATATGAATACCCATTGTTTTATCATCACTATATAATCGAGCAATGGCAAATGTCTTTGTTTCCAGGCATGATTTAACTGCTAATTTGCAAGATTCATAAAAAAGCATACTCTCTACTCCTTATTTTTACAATACACTTTTGATACATTCTTTTCCTTTTATTGATTAGATATATTTATTCCTGTATTTTTATCATACAGCTTTTCTTACAGAAACATATGCCATATTTTTTAATAATCATATAACCTTCGTCCAAAAGACTCTTATCATAATGTTTATCATCTATCTGTTGTAATGCTTTATAGCACATATTTTCCATTTCCGTAAATCTCTGTACACGTTTTAGTTCAAGAATGATAGCAGGCTGTTTCTCATCATATGGCTTTAATACAATATCATATCTGCCCTCTCCGCTTTCACGGTTTGAAGACTTATTATAATCCTGCATACCACCTAAAAGCCCTAACAAAAACCCATGATAGAAGTTTTCTGCACTGTCCATAAAGCTTATACTTTCTCTCAGATGCTTTTTTAAAACGCTTTCAAAAATTTCTGTATTGCCATTCAATATGGCATTATATAATTCCGAAAAATCAACAGCCTTTATCCTTTGCTGCATCCATTCCTGTATATGATTTTTGTATATATACAAAATTTCTTCATTTGGTATTGTCATGGACAAATATATCTGCTGTTCCGAAAAACTTTTATCCACAGCTTTAAGATAGCCTGTAAAAAACAGAAAATTCCATAAATTATCCTGTGATTTATATATATCTGCGTAAGTGATATCTTCATGTACAGGTTTTTCTATTCTACCACCCTCGATTAATTTTTCAAGCTCTTGCTTTGTGACATTATCTGCGGTGTAGATTAATTCCCGAATTATGCTGTTTGATGATGTATTAGACCAATATGGCTTTGGAAATTCTGTATTCTTATGAACAATGTCATAAACATAGTTTATTACACTCCATGGGTTATATACTTCTGTGTGTCCAAAAAGATAACCATCATACCAGCTTTTTACCTCATTTCTTCTCTGCATTATTCCATAAGATTCCAAAAAAGTATCAACCTCATTTTGTGTAAAGCCAAAATATTCTGCATATGTTTCATCTAATACAGAAACTACTTTTAAATTGTTAAGCCCTGTAAATATACTTTCACGGCTGATTCGCAGACAACCTGTTACAACTGCAAATTTAAGGCTTCCGTTTGTTTTTAATGCAGATTCAAACAGTGAACGGATAAAAGAAACCATTT
>DESG01000121.1 GCA_002361175.1 Lachnoclostridium sp. UBA3320
TTTATCGCAACCTTTGAAACAGCTCCTATCCCAAAAGAAACTATAAACGCTGCTATACAGATAAATACAAACATACCTCTGCCTTTCTTCTTTTCTGCTTTCATAGGAAATTACCTCCGAACATCGTTCCTCCAAGAAAGAGATTCATAATTCCCCGAACTGCCAGCCGCCCTAAAACAAAAGCGACAATAATGATTACCAATAAGATAATCAACCGTTTTTGCGCAAGTGTCATTTTTTGCTTCCTTTCTGCTATTTCCCATTGACTTTCCGTTTTTACCGTGTTATCATAACGTAAGAACAAATGTATTGCGGATATAATTGTATCATCAAGTTTTCTCAGTGTCAACAGGAGGCGGAAAAATGAGACAAACCACGAAAAATGTATCACCGTTCAGCAATGAAGCAAGAAACGCCTATGTCATAGAGCATACTACAGATGCGCTTTTGAAGCTGCTAAAAGATAAGCCGATCGGAGATATATCCATCAGTGAATTATGCGAAATTGCTGGAACCGGCAGAGCTTCCTTTTATAGAAATTTTGAAAGTAAAGAGGATATACTACTAAGATATATCCATAAAATCTTCAAGGAATGGACGGACGAAGCAGACAAAAAAGAAAATAGACCGTTAAACGAATCACTCGGTCTGCTGTTTGCACATTTTGAAAAGTACAAAGATTTTTACAGTCTGTTAAATAAAAGAAATCTCATTTATCTTTTGAAAGACGTTGTTATCGGGCTTTGCGGACCGAAGCCAGAACACTGCAAAGAAGAAGCCTATGCGAGAGCCTATGTTGCATATGCACTATATGGCTGGATTGAAGTCTGGTTTCAAAGAGGTATGCAGGAATCGGCAGAGGAAATTGCAGGAATGTTCAGAAATCAAGGGCTTTAAGTAAATCAATCAACAATCATTTTCTATGTATCAGCCGCCTTTCTGGGCGGCTGTTTTTCAAGTATGACGAGCACGTTTCTATTGCTCAATCTGTGATACTTTACTTAAGAATTATATCATTTAGGAATCATTAGTATTCCAATCTTCGGCATTTTCTTATTAAGCAGTGTTACTGGCAAATACTGCATTCCTGATAATAGACAATTTATTTTGCCAGACTTGTATCATCATCTTTATGCGATGCAATATATAATAAACACATCACTTGATTATTCTCGTTCCACACAATTCTTTATATTTTTCAGCTTTTCCAACAAATATTTCTGTAAATGCAGCGTTTGATGGATAATATAGATGAGGAAATCCTATCCAGTTATTGTTATTTTCTATTATACAAGAATATTTTTTTCCTGTAAATGGCTTAATTGCTATTACATCTTCTCCATTGTAAGTACTGTCATAATAGTGAAATTCATGTCCTCGTATCTTTTGACCTTTAGGAAGAAAATAACTTTGTTTTTCCTGCATTTCTATATAACCAAAACGAACTAGTTTTCCAGTATAAAAACATGTTGCAGGAATAACTCCTGCCATATTGTAAGAAATTCCATCTTTATCAGTTAATGCAGAATGTAAGTACATAAAGCCGCCACACTCTGCTACTATTGGCATACCACTGCTTACTGCGTTCTTAATTGCCGTATGCATATTGACGTTTTTGCTAAGTTTATCTGCATATAGTTCTGGATATCCACCGCCTATTAACAGTGCATGACATCTGTCGGGTAATTTCGTATCATGTATGGGTGAGAAGTATTGTATCTGTGCACCATTTTCTTCTAACATACGAATATTATCTGCATAGTAAAAACAAAATGCCTCATCCTTTGCTACTGCAATTACAGCTCTGTTTGTTTCATGTCTTGTCTTATGTATTGTGGCATTAGTTTTTCTGTCTGTTTCTAAGTTTTGTGCATTGCCTGCTATCTTTATAATACTTTCTATAGCAACTGTCTTAGAAAATTCTTCTGATAATGTCCACAGCCTTTCTCTAATATTATTTAATTCATCTGGCATGGTAAGTCCTAGGTATCTGCTTTCAATATGGTATTTTGTGTTTTCTGGTAAAAAACCTATCACTAAAATATTTAATTCTGCTTCTATAAGTGGTTTGATTATTTCATAATATTCTTTTGAAATTCTATTTAATATCACTCCCACAATCAAATGGTATTTATCATAATTAAGGAAACCAGAAATTAAAGATATAACAGAACGTCCCATTCCTTTTGCATCAATAACAAGTACAATAGGTGTTTTTGTTACATTTGCCAGATGATAAGAAGAGCCTTCTTGCATAACGCCTCCTACTCCGTCATACAGTCCCATAACCCCTTCTAAAACTGCAATATCTTTTTTTAAAGCACTATTAATAAAAATATTTCTGGTTTCTTCTTCACCTGTAAAAAACGTATCCAGATTTTTGCATGGAATATCTATAATTTTTTCATGAAACATCGAATCAATATAGTCTGGACCACATTTATAAGAAGTTACTTGTAAGCCATTATTTTTTAATGCTTGTAATAAAGCACAAGTAATTACTGTTTTGCCACTTCCACTTTTAGGCGCAGCAATCATAACCCTTTTTATTCTCATCGTAATCACCTTTTTTATAATTTATCCATTAAATATAAATGTACAAATCCAGACTGGATTTTCAGATTGCATTAAATGATAGTTTCCTCTTTCTCTTACCTTGTTTATATTTAATTGTATAATCTCTTCTTCTTTTGTTATATTCATTGATAAAATTTCTTTAATAGTGCAAATTGTTTCTATTGTGACAGCGTTAATAACAACTCGCATTTTATTATTTATTTGCCTAAGTGTTGTAATTATTTCTTTTAATCTGTCGCCGCTTCCTCCTATAAATGCGTGTGTTGCAGTAGGCAGATTAGATAATCCATCTGGTGCTATCATTTCTTTTATAGTTATATTATCCAGTTCAAATTTATCCTTATTTGTCTGAATAAGTGAAAGCGCTTCTTCTTTCTTCTCTATTGCATAGACTTGTATATCGCTAGATAAAGCAGCTATTTCTATTGCGATAGAGCCAGTGCCGCTGCCAATATCATAAACTACTGCTCCTTTATGTAATCGAAGTTTACAGATACTGACTTCTCTTATTTCTTCTTTTGACATTGGAACTTGACCTCTGATAAAATATTTATCTGCTATACCATGTGTCAAATTTTTTTTAATAGCATATGGATTTTTTACTATGCATGTGTACAGTCCATCTTCTTTTAATTCCAGACATTCTAATGGAGTGTGTTTCTCTATTCGCTGATTTTCATAAGACAACTGATAGCCTGTGATAATTTCACAGTTTTGCATATCTGCCCTTACCAGCAGTTGTCCTAATTTATTAATATCTTTTACACCGGATGTCAATAAAAATGTCAATGGACTGTTTTTTATTTTCTGTACAAGGTTGTATAATTTTTTACCATGCATACTATAAATAGATGCATTTTGATAACTTTCTCCTGTATATGCCGCTAGGTATGCTATCGAAGAGATACCTGGCAAGATTCTAACTGAAGCATTTAATCGCTTTTCCCTAATTTGTTTTTTCAATTCCAGATATAAAGACCTACAGCCACTGTAAAAGCCACTGTCTCCTGAAAAAAGAACTACCACTCTTTTATATTCCATCAACAGATTTTTCTTTTGCACATTCTGTAGATAGGGAATAATCTGTTCTGCCGTATAATAAGGATGCTTTTCTGATTTACAATATATGTTTTCTAACAGCCTTTCTGCTCCTAATATAATATCTGCTCTGTTTATTGCTTCTTCTACTTCTTTAGTTAAACAACTTTCATGTCCCATACCAGCACCAGCTAGAATAATTTCCATATGATTATCTATTTGAATCTTTTTACCACAAATTTTTTCAAGTTTATTACATATATCAATAAAAGAATATTCCACATTTTCCTCTGGACAGCCTATTACACATACTTTTATTCCAGTTTTTTTAGCCGCCTCTAGTTTTTCTAAATATCCGCCAGTTATGCCGCTCTCTTTTGTTACTAAACAAGAAATATTATATTGACGTATAAGTGCTTCATTTATTTCAGTTGTAAAAGGCCCTTGCATTGCAATTATATGTTTTGCGCAAATTTCCTGCTTTTCACAGAGCATAAGGCTTTCTATACTTGGAAGCACTCTTATATATAATCTGTTTTTCACTTTTTCAGATACACAATACACAGACAGTTTTTTACTGCCTGTAGTTAAAAAAATATTTCCTTCTATATTTTCTAATGCCTTTGCACATTCCTCATTTGTCTTAAAATAAGTAATATTATTTTCTGTGTGTTTAATATTATCTCTTTTTATTCGCAGATAGAGAACTTTTATTCCAGTTTTTTGAACTTCATTAACTGCAGCTTTTATATTTTCAGTAATATCTTTTGCAAATGGATGTGTAGCATCTATAACTACAGTAAACTGTTTATCTTGTAAAAATCTTTCTATCTCTTTTTGTTCCATCCTGTCTTTATGCACTTCTACAATAGGATATTTTTCTAATACGATTTCTCCATATTCTGTTGCAACACAAACTGTATGTGACATTTCTGCTTTTACAAGATATTCTGATAACTTTCTTCCCTCAGTTGTCCCTGCAAATATTAATATTTTCTGTGATATATCTTTCATAATTGATAACCTCGTCTTGTTATCAGTTTACCATTTATTATTTCTGAATTAGAACTTCCAACAAATACGGTAGTAAACATATTGACTTCTCTATCTTTTAATTCAATTAAAGTACAAGTTTCTATTTTAGTTCCCACTCTTCCTATATTTTCAACATACCCACACACTCGTTCTTTTTCGATATTGCAAAGTAAAATATCACAAGCTTTTTTCAGATAATCTTTTCTTTTATGACTGGATGGATTGTAAAGCACAATAACAAAATCACCTATTGCTGCAGCATTTAACCTCTTTTCAATTATTTCCCAGGGTGTAAGCAAATCACTTAGGCTTATAACACAAAAATCGTGGTTAAGTGGTGCGCCTAGAAGTGCTGCGCCACTGATTGCCGCTGTAACTCCTGCAATGACAAAAAGTTCTATTTCTGGATATTCTTTTCCAATCTGATACATTAAAGATGCCATTCCGTATATTCCAGCATCTCCACTACAAACAAGTGATACTTTTTTGCCTTTTTTTGCTTCTCTAAAACAAAGTCTGCACCGTTCTTCTTCTTTTCGCATCGGTGTTGATAATAATTCTTTTTCTTTAAAACGGTTACTAAGTAAATTTAAATACAATGTATAACCTACAATTACATCTGATTGTTCTAATACATTTAGTGCTTCTCCTGTCATCATTTCTTCTTTTCCTGCTCCCATTCCCACAATATAAATTCTGTTTTCCATAAAATCACCATTCTCTTTTTGCTATTGCGATTGTTATTCCGTTTTCTATACATTTTGGAAGAATTATTTTCCCAGCTTTTTTACAAGCTTTTAGTGCCGCTCTTTCACATACATTGCCAATGCCCATATGTTCTTTGACAAAAGAAGATTCTGTAAAGCTGCCTTTTACATTTTGCAGTTGCTCTGCTGTATATGTAAGAAATGGCACTCTTTCTTTCTGACACCATTCTATAATTCCCTGTTCATCGCTTTTTTGTGCAATAGATGCAAGTGCAAAAATTTGCGTTATAGAAATATTAAACTCTGCTATCTTTTTTTGTATAAAATCGTCAATTTCAACTGCACTTTTTCCTTTCTTACAGCCTATTCCTATAATATATTCTTTTGGCTTTAACAAAAGTGCTGTGTCAAATGTATCTTCTGTAGATGTAATCACAACATCTACAGTTTCTACAGGAGGATAGGAAATAAGCTGTACTTCGTCTGACAAATTTTCTTCTATCATTGTCTGATATCCTGGCTCTATAGACATTGTAATTTTTTTTCCTTCTAATATTTTTGATGAAACTTTTACAATACCATTTTTATTTACAATAAAAAGATTATTTCTTTTGGCCAATAAATCTATAGCAAACTTATTGTTGATATCTGTTGCTGTAGTAATTACTGGTTCTGCACCCGTTTTTTTAGCAATACTTTTAGCAAGCTCATTAGCACCGCCTATATGTCCAGATAAAAGAGGGATAATATATTTGCCATTTTCATCTATTACAAGAACAGGTGAATCATATAGTTTATCAGTAAGCGATGATGCTACTGCTCTTACTGCAATGCCACAAGCACCAATAAACAGCAGAGCATTTCTTTCTTGCATCTGTTCTTCTGCCCACTTTTCCACTGATGTTGTCACTGATAAAATATTTGAATTACCATTTTCTTCTATACAGGCTTTGCATTTTGTATATAGAGTAATGTCTATATCTTTTTCAAATGTTTTCAAAAGATTTTTAGAAAGACTTTTGCCCTTTTTGGTAAAGCTGATAATACTTAACTTTGTAGCCATGCTTTTTTTGCCTTTTTCCCGAAAAGCTGTTGAAAAATTAGCATCATATAATTTTGATTTTTTATAATGGCTGTGCTTAATAATATCGCCAACTAGCACTAATGCTGTTTTGGTAATATTATGAGCGGACGATACCTCATATAGTGTTTCAACTGTGCAGATATACGCTTCTTCTTCATCCCATGTTGCTTTATATACAATAGCCGCTGGCGTTGTTTTTTTATACCCGCCCTCTATTAACTTTTCACTTAACTTTTTAATCATTCCTGCACTTAAATATATCGCCATAGATGCCCCATGCGCCGCAAAGCTTTCAATACTTTCTTTTTTAGGAACTTTTGTTTTGCCTTCCATTCTTGTAATAATTAGTGATTGTGAAATTTCAGGCAATGTATATTCTAGGTTTAAAGAGGCAGCAGCTCCAAAACAGGCACTTACTCCTGGACAGCTTTTATAAGGTATACCTAATTTGTCAAGTTCATCCATTTGTTCTCTTACTGCTCCATAAATACTTGGTTCTCCTGTGTGAAGACGAACTGTTATCTTCTCTTCTCTTTCCATATTTTGCATGATTTGGATTATTTCTTCAAGTGTTAATCTGGCACTATTATATATCTTACACGTTTCTTTTGTGTATGTAAGAAGCTCTGGATTAACTAAAGAACCAGCATAAATAACTGCATCTGCCTGTTCTAACAGATGCATACCTCTTACTGTTATTAAATCTGCTGCTCCTGCTCCTGCTCCAACAAAGTAAACCATTCTCTTGCCCCCTTACTTATTGCCAGTTCACCAAAGCCATTAGCATATAAGATACAATCTACTTTTATCTTGCCCATAGCACGGTTTTCCATATAATAACAAATACGCTCTGCAATTTTATTCATAATTTGATTTAATTTCTTACTTTCTTCTAAAATGGGAATTGCTTCTTCTGTAGTAGCACAATCTAGTATTTTTTCAACTTGATATAAATCAATATGTTCTCTTATAGCAAATGCCGCAAGAAGTTCCATTCTGCAATCTGCTTCTTTAGAATGTGTATTCATAATACCACCAGCAACTTTAATTAACTTGCCAATATGCCCTGTTAAAAGCATTTTTTTAAACTCAAGTTCTACTGCCATATCAACAACAGCTCCAATAAAATTACTGCATTTTACACTTTTATCTAAGTCATAGTCATAGGCTTTTTTCATAAATTCCATGCCATAATTTCCTGGTGAAACTGCAACATAATCAAATCCCAATGCTTTTCTCTGACGCAGTTGAATTTTAATAGTATCTAAAAGTGCCTGACTGCTCATAGGTTCTACAATTCCACTTGTCCCTAATATAGAAATGCCTCCCACAATACCAAGTCTAGGATTAAAAGTGTGTTTGGCAATCTTCTCTCCTTCTGGTACAATAATTTCAACTTGCAAACTTCCTTTATAATCGAAAGTTTTACATATATCAATCACTTCTTTTTTTATCATTGCCCTTGGAACACGATTAATTGCAGCACTGCCGATATCATAGCCAAGTCCTAACCTTGTAATTATACCTACCCCTTTTCCACCTTTAATAACAATTTCCTGCTCTTTATTTTCTAAACTTGCCAGATAAGAAACTTTTGCATAAATCAATATGCCCGTTGTAATATCTGGGTCATCTCCACCATCTTTTTCTACTGCACAGCTTACTTCATTTTCTTTTTGATTAATATCTACAATCTGCGCTTGATATATAATACCTTTTGGCGTTTCTATAGCAATTTCTGTTTTCTTTTGTCCAGTCAAAAGCATATATGCTGCCGCTTTCGCTGCTGCCGCTGCGCAGCTTCCAGTAGTAAAACCATAACGCATTTTAGATTCCTTTCTTAAATTTACATCTGGTATAATATTGCATTACATATAGCCGCTGCAATACTACTTCCGCCCTTTTTGCCTTTGTTCACAATATATGGAATATCTGTATTAAGTATAAGTTCTTTTGCCGCTTCCACATTTACAAATCCCACTGGCACTCCAATAATAAAAGCAGGTTTATATTTTCTTTCTGTCAATATTTCATAAAGCTTTATTAAAGCAGTAGGCGCATTGCCTATTGCAAAAATAACAGGCTTTATTATATTTGCCGCTTTTTCCATACTTACAGCCGCTCTTGTTATATTTTTTTGTTTTGCTATAAGTGCAACATCTTCATCTGCCATAAAACAATGCGCCTTGCCGCCAAACTTTGCAAGAGCCTTTTTATTTATTCCTGCCAGTGCCATATTAGTATCTGTAACTATATCAGCACCACTTTGTATTAATTCTTTTACTTTGGCAACTGCTCCATCTGAAAAACAAAGAGTATTGGCATAGTCAAAGTCTGCACTTGTATGTATTACCCTTTTTACAATAAGTTCTTCCTCTTTTTTTATACTGATTCCTCTATGCAAAAGTTCTTTATCAATTATTTCAAAACTTTTCTTTTCAATTTCCTCTGGCAGTACACATTCTATATTTATCACTATTTTAATCTCCAATTTCTCTTAGCAAAACTTTATTTTCATTTCTGCTTTTTACTGCAATACGATAAAAGCCTTTGCTAAGTCCTCTAAAATTTGTACAATCTCTAATTAAAATTCCCTTTTCTAACAATTTCTCATATAAAGGCTTATCACTATAAATTAAGATAAAATTAGCTGTTGATGGAAAAACTAAAAACCCTTTTTGTCTTAATCCATCTTCTAAAAAACACCGCTCTTTTTTAATATAAGTTTCTGTCTTTCTGACAAAATTTGTCTGTAATGCACAAGCACACCCTGCTTCCTGTGCAAAGCAAGACAAGTTCCACTCAGAAAGCTGTCTGGCTATTTTTGTAAGAAGTGCATGGTTTTTACATATCAGATATCCAAGCCTAACACCAGGAATTGAAAATATCTTTGTAAATGTTCTGACAAGTATAAGATTGTCAAACTCTTCTATCTCAGAAAGCATGGAAAATTTGCTGCCGCAAAATTCAATAAAACTTTCATCTAACACAACATAGATTCCTCTATCCCTACAATGCTTTAAAATACTTTTTACAGTTTCTTTATCTAAAAGCACTCCTGTCGGGTTATTGGGATTGGCAATAAAGATAAGTCCCACATCTTTTGTTAAAATATTATTGATATTTTCTGTTAGATAAAAATTGTCCAACCTACTGATTTGATAATAAAAAACTTTGCTGCCTGCTGCCATTGCTGCATATTCATAACCATAAAAGGTTGGAACTGGTATTATAGTTTTATTTGCTTTTATAGCATGAGAGGCTGCCATAAAAAGCTCTGACGCTCCATTACCAAACAACAGATATTCTTCTGGTACATCACACATCTTACTAACTGCTTTTTTTAACTTTTCTGCTCTAATATCTGGATATTTATCACACAATTTAACTGCATTGTGCAGTGCCATCTTAACGCTTTCTGGCATACCAAGTGGATTGACACTAATTGAAAAATCAATATCTATATGATTTCTATAAATATCGCCGCCATGAATACACATATAACCTCCATTAACATAAATATATAGACATAACCATAAATAACAGACACAATATCTCACACGCCCATGCAGTAGAATACATCAAATTATTAACCAGTTTTATATCTTCACATTTAACTTTGCGCACCTCTTCTCCAATATAAGGTTTTTTAACTATTTTTCCAAAATAACTTGCATCTCCCGCTAGTTTTATTCCAAGTGCACCTGCACACACTGATTCTGTCTGTGCAGAATTAGGACTTGCGTGTTTTTTACGGTCTCTTTTATAAATAAACAGTGCCCCTTTTCCAGAAAAGCGGTTGATTGGTAAAAAAGAAATAGCAATCATAAGATATGCACTAATTCTTGATGGAATAAAATTTACTGCATCATCTAGTTTGGCTGCTGCCCTGCCAAAGTACAAATATTTATCATTTTTATATCCTATCATAGAATCCATTGTATTTACCGCTTTATAAAAAAAACCAAATATTGGACCACCGGCTGCAAGATAAAGCATTGGAGCTATCACACCATCAGAAGTATTTTCTGCTACGGTTTCTACTGTTGCCTTTATAATACCCTCCATATCTAAACATTCTGTATCTCTGCCTACAATCATAGAAACAGCAGCTCGTCCTTGTTTTATATTGCCATCTTTCAAATAATAATAAACTTTCATACTCTCATCTTTTAGACATTTTGCTGCAAGTGCCTGATAAGTCATAATACTCTCTATTATTACTCCTATAAATGGATGCAGCCAATACGATACCAGTAAACAAAACATTGTTATTGTTACGATGATGACAAGGACAATAATCACTAAAACTGTTCCTTTAAAAAGTTTCTTTATATCTCTATCCTCTGCATTATACAGTCTTTTTTCTATAGCTGTTACTAATTTTCCGATTAATCGAACTGGGTGAGGCAGATTGTAAGGGTCGCCTAGACCTAAATCCAATAAAAAACCCAGAAAAAAAGCAGTAATATGATACTTCATATTTTTTTAACTACCTCTATTTTAATATTATTTTTATCTGATATGGTTTCATACCATCTCATACTACATATATAACCTCTGCCATTTAAAGGTTGACAGTCAAAGTAATTTTTCCCTCCAAAAGAACTAAGTAATGCCATAATTGTACCACCATGTACAATAATCCCTAACCAGATAGGCGTATTTGTATTTTGTTCTGCTATATGGCATAATATGTCACACATTTTTATAAATCCACGTTCACAGCGCATAATAAAGTGTTTTCTGCTCTCTCCTTCTGGAAAATCAAGTGTGCCTTGACTGTCAATCCATGCTTGATACTGCACATCTTTTTTAAGTTCACTGTAGTTTTTATACTCAAACCGTCCAAAATCTATTTCCCTCCACTCTGGAATAACTGTTAAAGATAACTTATGATAGATAATTTTGGCAGTTTCTATACACCTTTTCATAGGGCTTGTAAACACGTAATCTACACTAGGATAGTAATTTTGTGTCTTATAAGACAACAGTTCTTTAGCTCCGCTATTTGAAATAGATTCATCTGTTCTGCCCAGATATCTATTTTCACTATTTGCCTGTGTTTTACCGTGCCTAATAAATACAAGCATTATTTGATTTTTTGCCCTATTTTGCATATTACACGTTCCACCTCTTCTGCCCTTTCTGCAACCTGTATAAGAATCTTTCCGACACGTTCTCTATACTCTCGTTCAAACGCATTAATCGGCACAATTCCATTGCCAACTTCGTCACTTATAATAATACAATCCTGACAGCTGTCTAAGAATAATAAAATTTCTTCCTCTGGACATCTTCCTTCTAACATACAATTTTTAATCCACAGATGTAAATGATTAATAATAATTGTTTCCTTAACTAATGTGCAATCTGGTAAAACACTATCCCATACAATGTTTTTATTCAAATGATATTTTGACAGTACATAATCTAATTTTCCCTGCGCATATCCACCTATTACTAATTTCATAAATTATCTCCATAGAAAAATATTAATAAAAGCCACTGTAACAACTATATATACTTCACAAAGAACTACAAAATACCCTGCTGTATCTCCAGTAATTCCGCCAAACTCTTTTTTACTGTTATAATAATAAAAGATAAATATTAAAAGAGATATAACCGTAACCAAAAATCCTGCCCAAAATGATAAAAAAAGCATACCCCCTATACAGATAATACTTTGTATATATAAAGTAACTTTTACAACTCTTTTATTAGCACAATTGACAAAAAAGTAAAGCATACCATCTTTTTTTGCCATTGGGAAAGAAACTGCACTTATTCCAGATAAACAGCGTGACAGAAAGAATCCACAGCACATAATTTTTAACAATGTATTATCTTTTATCTCAGAAAGTGTTCCTAAAAAGAATATTCCATATAAAGCAAGCATAATAACTGCAAAAGCTCCGATATGGGAATCCTTTAAAATCTCAAGTTTCCTCTCTATAGGACTATAAGAATGTAGTGCATCCATTGTATCCATAAAGCCATCAATATGAAATCCTCCTGTAATAAAAATAGGAATTATAACTGCTATTGCAGTATGGCATAAAATACCTATATTGTACATATTACATAAGCAGTTCCACAGATATATGCATATGCCAATTATTGCTCCAATCAAAGGAAAGAAACAGAAAATATACTTCATATCCTCTTCTTTCCACTCAAACTGTAAGACAGGAATTTTAGAATAAAGCGAAACTGCTATAAAAAAGGATTTTATAACTTGCATATTATCTGCTCCTTAACTTTTGCCACTATTTTATAGTTACTGGAATCCCTGCTACTACTTCCACAACTTTATCTGCCATAGCTGCCAATCTTTGATTAATCTTTCCCATTGCATGGATATATTCCGTTGTTGTCTTATCATAAATAGTGCCATCTTCAAATATATTGTTACTTACTAAAACTAGATGTGTTATTTCTTTTTTAAGCATACAAATACCTTTTATTACATCTGTTATAACAGCCATTTCTGGTTTTATTTTGTCCTGTGAAAACATTTCATTTGCCACTAAGTTAGAAATGCACTCTAATAAAGCAATCTTTTTTCCTGATTCCATTTTTTCAAGTGCCTTGTGAATTTGTATAGGCTGCTCGATTGTAATAAATCCTTTGCCACTTCTTAATTTTCTATGCAAAAGAACTCGTTGTTTTCCTTCATCGTCAGAAACCAACATTGTCGCAAGATAGTATCTTTTCATATCAGGGGAAGCGCTGCTATCTGAAAGTGACAACACAACTTTTTCTGCATAAGAAGACTTTCCGCTTCCGCTTCCTCCAAGAATTAACACCATCATATCTATAAATACCTTTCATACTGTTTTACATTTATGTCGGAAAACAAATTGCCACGATAGACACACATCGCCATATCTAATAGTGATAACATCATAACCGCACCAGTGCCTTCGCCAAGTGCCATATCTGCATCTATAACAGGTTCTAAATTTAATGCATTCATAAGCTTTCTTACTGCCTTTTCTTTCCCTTTGTGTGAAGGAATAAGATATTTAACTGTTCCTGGCACAAGTTTTTCTGCAAGAAGTGCCGCTGTCATACTAATTACACCATCTAATACCACTGGTATATTATACATCCCGCCTCCTATGCACACGCCTGTAAGCCCTGCAATATCAAGTCCACCAACTGCCGCAAGAACAGTAAGTGGTTCTGCATCATAAAGTCTATATTTTTCTATTGACTCTGTAATAACCTGCTTTTTGCGCTGTAACTTACTGTCACAAAGTCCAGCGCCTCTTCCAGTTACCTCTTCTGCCCTGCATTTTAAAATTGCAGCAGTAATAGCACTGCTTGTTGACGTATTGCCTATGCCCATTTCGCCCATAGCAAGAATATTATAACCTTTTTGTTTGCAGTCTTTTACAATTTCCACACCAGTTAATATTGCTTTTATAGCCTCTTCTTGTGTCATAGCCTCTTCTTTGTAAAAATTTCTAGTACCACACCGAATTTTTTTATTAATAAGTCCAGATATCTGCTCTTTACTATTTATTCCAATATCTATAGGAATAGTGTCTGCTCCAATTACTGCTGCCATTTTTCCTACTGAAGATGCACCCTTTGCCATCTGCTGTGCTACTGCTTTTGTAACTTCCTGACTAGATTGGCTTATATTTTCTTCTACAATTCCATTATCTGCACACATAATAATTACAGCTTTTTTAGAAATATCAATATTATCTGTGCCTAAAATTGCTCCTATCTGCGCAATAATAGTTTCAAATTTGCCAAGTCCATCAATGGGTTTTGCTATCTTATCCCAATTCTTTAATACTTTTCTATATATTTCTTTATCTGGTTCATGGACTGACAGCTTATCTAATATGTGCCTCTCTAAGCATTCCATAAATATCCTCCATATTTAAATATTTTTGTAATGTATCTGCCAATTTATCATACTGTTTCTCTTTAAAATCTTTATAATCCAAACAATTTTCACTATTTATAACAATTCCTTTATTCTTTGCCAATGCTTTAATAAACATAGAGGCAATACCTGATTTATCAAATATTCCATGAATATATGTTCCATATATATTTTTATCATCGCTCATAACAAATGCTACTTCTGTGTTTATACTTTTGCCCATATGTATTTCATATCCTTCAAAAGCCAGTCCTGAAAGTACAGAAAAAATACCTTTTAATTCATTTACTGTTCCATGTATTTGTCGCTGCACTTTTTTATCTTGTATCACTGTTACAACTGGCATAAGTTCCATGCCTTTTATACTTCCTCCTGTCTCTAGTCCATTAGGGTCTAAAATTTTTGCTCCCATCATCTGATATCCACCACATATACCAAAAACTGGCACTTTTTTTGCCAGCTTTTTAATTGCATCTTCTAATCTATTCTGCCTAATCCATTTTAAATCGCCTATTGTATTTTTGCTCCCAGGTAAAAATATACAATCTGGATTATTCAGTTCTGTTGCTGACACAATATAACGCACAGATACATCTGGTATCTGTTCAAATACATTAAAATCTGTAAAATTAGAAATCATAGGATATTTAATAACTGCTATATCAATCTTGCTTTTTTGTCTCTTTGCAAAACGCTCTGTCAAAGAGTCTTCATCTTCAAGCTTTATATCCATATAAGGAATTACGCCAGTTACAGGAATTTCTCCTTTTTGCACTAATATGTCAATGCCAGAATCAAGCAAAGATTTATCTCCTCTGAATTTATTAATTATAAGTCCTTTTACTCTCCTCTTTTCTGATTCTGTAAAAAGCATCAGCGTTCCCAAAAGCTGCGCAAACACACCACCTCTGTCAATATCACCTACAAGCAGTACAGGTGCTTCAACCATTTCTGCAAGCCCCATATTGACAATATCATTTTCACGTAAGTTAATTTCTGCTGGACTTCCTGCACCTTCAATTACAATAATATCTACAAGTTTTTCCAGTTTAAGAAACGATTTTTTAATATCTGGAATAAGTTTTTTCTTATATGCAAAATATTCTCTTGCACTCATATTTCCAAGCACTTCTCCATTTACAATAACTTGCGAGCCTGTGTGGTTAATAGGTTTTAATAAGATTGGATTCATACAGACTAATGGAGTAATCTGTGCAGCTTCTGCTTGCATAACCTGTGCCCTGCCCATTTCAAGTCCTTCTTTAGTGATAAAAGAATTAAGTGCCATGTTCTGCGACTTAAAAGGAGCTACTCTGTACCCATCCCGCTTCATTATCCTACAAAGTCCTGCTACTAAAAAACTCTTCCCTGCCCCAGACATAGTACCTTGAATCATAATTACTTTTGCCATAACTTACCTCCAATGTTTTAAGGCAGTAAACTTATCTGTCTAATATATGAAAGAAAATCTTTATTCTTTAAAAAATTACCATCTTTTAAATCAAAAAGATACTCTATAAAATCAGATTTAAAAACTTGTGTAGGAGTACCATATCTTTCAACATATTCACCTTTAAGGCAAAGTATTTTATCAGAAACAATCTTTGCAAGCTCTAGTTCATGTAAAGACATAATAACTGTAAGTCCTCTTTTTTTTCTTATTTCTTGTAATATAGATAAAAACTCAAGTTTATATTTTATATCCAGATAAGAAACTGGTTCATCTAATATTACAATTTCTGGTTCTTGACAGATTGCCCTTGCAAGCATTACACGCTGTTTCTGTCCATCACTGACTTTATCAAAATCCTTATAACTAATATCCGTTATATGCGTAAGCTCTATAACTTCATCAACAACTTGCTTATCCTCTTTTGACAGTATTCCAAATCGCCCTGTATATGGATATCTTCCTGTCGCTACCACATCTTTACAGCTCTTTAGCTCTGCCATGACCTTTTGCGTAAACACAACTGACATTTGCTTTGCAAGTTCATTTGAATTCATTTCTGTTAAGTTATGGCTGCCAATATATACTGTTCCACCAACCAGTTTTAACTGTCCTGCAATACTTTTTAAAACCGTAGATTTACCTGCACCGTTTGGACCAATTATACTTAAAATTTCACCCCTTGACAGCACAATTTCTATATCTTTTATAAGTGATTTATTATCATAACCTACACACATCTTTTTTGTAGAAAAATAGTAATTGCCCATAATATTATCCTAATTCTCACATATGATTTTCTCTTCGTTTTTCTGTCATAACCCAAAGTACCACAGGTGCGCCTAAAATAGCTGTTACTGTACTAATGCTTAATTCAGTTGGTGCAAGTACTGTTTTAGCAAAAAGGTCACAAAACAGGCAAAAAACACTACCTCCAATAAAACAAGCAGGTATCATTAAAATTGGCTCTGTCGTATTTAAACATTTTTTTACCAGATGTGGCGTTGCAACTCCCACAAAAGAAATAGGTCCTGCAAATGCTACAACACATGCTGATAAAATGCTGGAAAAAATTACAATACATATCCGCAAAGCTCTAATATTAACTCCTACATTTACAGCATAAGCATCGCCAAGCTGATAAGCACTAAGCGGCTTTGACATAAAAAAGACTGCAATAAATGTTAAAAAAATTACTATCGCCATAACTTTTACATTATCCCAAGTCATACCTGAAAAACTTCCCCTAGACCAGTTGTGAAGATTGACAATATCTGCATCATCTGCAAAAGTTACAACTAATTCCGTTATTGCTGAACATATATAACCAATCATAATACCACTGACAACCAGCATTGACATATTATTAATTTTATTAGACATTAACAATACAAATCCCATTGACAATATAGCACCAATAAATGCTCCTATAATAATAGCTGCAGATGTCACCCTAACTGCTTTTCTCATAAGAAATACCATTATAAGTGCTACAACCATCTTAGAGCCTGATGATATTCCCAAAACAAATGGTCCTGCAATAGGATTGTTAAAAAAAGTCTGTAAAAGATATCCCGAAAGTGAAAGTGCGCCACCAAGTATCAAAACAGATGTTGCCCTTGGCAGTCTAATATCCCACAAAATCCTTGTTATTGTTTCATCGCTATTATGCCCTACAAGTGTTATTAAAACATCTGAGAGTGCAATCTTGATACTTCCAATGCAGACATTTAACATAAAAAAAACTAACATACTAATACTAAGAAAAATAAATACTATTATATATCTGCGTTTTCTATTTTGGTACATATATCTCTCCATGCTAATCTAAATGAAAAAGATAGTGCATATTATTATTTTTTCCTTTAAGCATTGTATGAATATCTTCAATTAAATAAGCAGCCGATAAAGACTGTTGGTACATATCATTATCGGTACACCAAACATTGCCCTCTTTCACAGCCTTAAAATCCGCCAAAAGTTCACATTTATCAAGAAGTTCTTTTATATTAGAAACACCACCATCTATAGAACTGTTATAAATCAAAAAGTCTGCATCTTTTGCCCCAGCATAAAATTCTTCTATCTGCATATTTATAGTAGAACGTTTTGTTTTATCATCTCCTATATTGTCAAAAATGTATTTTCCCCCTGCAAGCTCTATCATCTTTGGAATATAATCTGATGACTGGCGCACTTGTGCCATACCATTAGAAGTAATAAAAAAAAACGCTATTGTTTTATTTATTTTTTCATGTGTACTCACTTTTTGAACAATGTCCGTCTGTTCTGCAAATATTTTTTGTGCTTCATCTTCTTTTCCAAGCAATGCTCCATAAAATTTAACCCATTCTGCTCTGCCAAGGGGATGCGGCTCATAACTGGAATAATCTATCATAACTGGAATGCCAAAACTTTCTAGCTTTTCTATTACTTCAGGAGAATGAGAAATCATCATATTTTCTATTGCAAGTTCACAGTTTTTTGAAGCAATCAATTCATAATCTGGTCTGTTATATTTTCCTGCATAGAGAATATCTCCCTTTTCCATCGCAGTTTTAGCGTCTTCAATATGCCAGCCGTCCTCTTTTTGCCCAGAAAAAGTAATTGCATCAAGTCCATTTAACTTACTAAAGATATCCATTGCTGATGACGCTACCAGATAGATATCTTTTACAGGACGCTTTAGTGCCACAGTTTTGTTATTCTGTGGCACTTCTTTATCTTCTGGCACAATTAAAAATTGTGTTCCATCCATTGTTGTAAGCATAGTATAGCCGTACTTATAGTAGTCAACCGTAAAATTTTTGGCATATTTTAATGGCATACTTTTTTCATAAGTTAACGCAGTCTGTTCCTCTTTTTTTATTGTATCTAGGTGAAATGTCAATTTATATTCCACTTCATGAGGCTTGCTCATTGCTACAGTATCGCCAATAACATCAATTGGTTCATCAAACTTAACTACAGGTATCTCAAATATAGAATTGCCATCTGTATTAATTGGAAGATACTTTTCTCCATCCACTACCATATAATCATAATTAGGACTGTTCCACTGTACTGTTGCTGTTATATTGTCATCTGTTACATTAATTGTTACAGGAGAAAGAATTTCTGCTTTTCCACTTCCGCCTTCAAATGTAATATCAATGCTGTAAGTGCCATTCTCTATATTATCTGTATTTGTTTCTAATGGAACAGGATTAGAAACACTGACTTTGTGGTCATACCACTGTCCCTTAGTTCCAACTAGCGCTAAATCAAATTCTTTTTCAAGATATGGAACAGGTACATCAAAGCCATAGACCTCTTCGGTCATGCCATCGCTATATGTAACAGTGTCCTCTGTTGGTAAAAGAATTTCTGCTCCTTCTTTTTCTGCATCTTTAGCCAGTCCCAGATAGAGATTTAAAATTTTTTTTGAAACAAGGGAAATGTGAATTGTCATTTCGCCATTTTTTACTGTAAGTTTTCCTTTGCCATCACAAGTTTCATTTACACGAAACATACTACTGTCTGTTTTAAATTCTGCAGTATATATTCCATCTGACAATTCGTTTTCTGATGATATATCCGATGAGATGTCTAACGACACATCTGATGAAATGTCTTTATTGCCGCAACTGGTAAATAGCATTACAGATAATAGTACAATAGTAAACACACTTTTTTTATTCATATAAATCACATCCTTGTTAATTATTTATTACGTCTGCTGTATGTTTTACATAAAGTTTCTGAATTGCCTTAATAGAGCCAAGACCAGTAACTTGCACATCAACGCTGTCAAAATTACCAGAATTATTAAATACACTAAGCCATGAATCTTCATCGTCACCTGCCATATCATTGTTAGCATGGTCGCCTGCTACTACCATAAGTGGACGAAGAATTACTTTCTTATACCCTGCCTGTGCTATTGCATCCATAACTGCATCACAAGATGTTTCCTCTGGTTCTCCCTCTACTGTACCAATAAACACATTATCATATTTTAATGCTTTCATTTGTGACTGCATCTGACTATATGAAACTTTAGCTGTATGCGAAGTGCCATGTCCCATAAATACAAATGCAACACTATCTTTCTTTGCTTCGTTTAAATTATTATATCCTGCATCTTTTACAGCTGCTTTTGTAAGTGCCTTTGCAACTGTCTTTTTATCAGTATTAATTGAACTTGCATCTGTACCCACTTCACCTAAAAGCGGCTCTGCAATTTTTAATGTTTCAAACTGGCTTTTGTATGTTTGAGCTATCCCTACAAGTTCATCATATTCTGCACCATGCATAAGATGAGTAGGCTGTATCACTAAATTCTTTACTCCATTGGCAACTGCACGCTCCATTGCCTGTTGCATATTGTCAATAAATTCTTCATCACGAGCCTGTATGTGATTAATAATAATCTGTGCAGTAAAAGCTCTTCTTACAGACCAGTTAGGATTAGCCTTTTGTATCGCATCTTCAATTCCTTTAATATCCTCAACACGGCTGTTATTAAAAGAAGTTCCAAAACTGGCTACTAATATTTCATTTTCTCCAATATCATCTTGATTTAGTGGATTGTCTTTAGATGCATCACCAGTATCTCTACCAAAGTAATCTGAGTCTGCATTTTCTCCCTCAACCAGTTCTTTCTGCTCATCTGTAAGTGCGTCCCAAGCTTCTTTCGCCTTTGCACATTGCTCGTCAGTATTATCTGTCCTTTCCTGTACATAAATTGCATCAATCAATTCGGCTACTTTAGATGGTTCTGCTACCTTGACGGATTCAGATGATGGCTCTGTTGTTTTTGTTGTTTCAGATGGTTTTGCTGCTTTTTCTGAACAACCTGTAAATAATAGTGAACAGGTTATAATTCCAGTTAATAAAGTGGTAATTAAT
The DNA here is from genome assembly GCA_002361175.1 of Lachnoclostridium sp. UBA3320. GTDB lineage: Bacteria > Bacillota > Clostridia > Lachnospirales > Lachnospiraceae > Butyribacter. Next base: position 20,691 of record DESG01000121.1, read on the forward strand.
TTTTTCTTCATTTTTTCCTCTTTTCCCTCATAATGAATGAGTATTTTGAAAATATAAAAAATCCTTCACTATAACATAAACGCCGTTACAGTAAAGGATTTACACACAAAATAAGCCCACAAAACACACCTGTACAAACAAAATTTTACAATGCTTCTGCAAGTTTAAACGTACAACCAGTTACTCGTGGTCTGAAACAAACGTTTCTGTACAACACACAGGCAGGTCTCCCGGCTTATAGATCATCACATCAGCCATCTTCCCAGTTTCCCAGTGATATAATCGGCTTCTATTCCCTAATTACGGTGACGAGTTCGTACAGGATTTGCACCTGTTTCCCTTTTCACCAAAACCAATGTCTAATTACTTACATTGTTTTGACACCTGTATGTTATATATTCAATTATTAATTAGTGCAAGTATATCACATATTTTTTTTATGTCAAGAATCTTTTTTTGAGTTTCTTCATTTAATGCAAAAACAGCGAGCAGGATATCCTGAAATTTCTGAAATCTGTTTGCTGTTTTTATGTATGTGGAAATAGAGTATACTGTATATGGAAATTTACGAATAATTGAGGTATAATTTTAATATTGGAAGTGGCAGATAAATTGGAAGTTGTAAAGGAGGTTTTAGAAATGGCAATGTGGAACCCATGGCGTGGCTGCCGTAAATGCAGCGAAGGCTGTTTATACTGTTACATACATAAAGGCGATTTAAAGCGTGGTATCAATACGGTTGAAATTGTAAAGACAAAGGATTTTGCAAAGCCTGTAGAGACAAAGAAAAATGGTGAATACAAGATAAAATCAGGAATTGTCTATCTGTGTTTTTCAACAGATTTTCTCATAGAAGAAGCAGATGGTTGGCGTAATGACTGTTGGCAGATGATAAAGCAGCGGCAGGATTGCACTTTTCTTTTTCTCACAAAACGCATAGACCGATTTATGGACTGCATTCCCGATGATTGGGGCAAGGGATATGAAAATGTTGTAGTCTGCTGTACTATAGAAAATCAGAAAAATGCGGATTATAAGCTTGGCATATTCAAAAAACTGCCCATAAAACATAAATGTATTACCGCACAGCCTTTAATTGAACCAATTAATCTTGAAAAATATCTTGATGGCATTGAGCTTGTTGTGGTTGGTGGCGAATCGGATAGAAACGCTCGTCCGCTTGATTACGATTGGGTATTGGATATTAGAGAGCAATGTATTCATAAAAAGGTCAACTTTGAGTTTCGCCAATGTGGTACACACTTTATAAAAGACGGAAAGAACTACACAATTCAAATAAAAGATTTAACTAAGCAAGCAAAACTTGCCAACATTAATTACTCAAAGTAGAAAACAATCTAAGGACTGATTTCTTTGTGCAACCTGATTATCCAGTTGCTTTTAATTTTGGCAATCAAAAAAGAATGGCAGAAATGATATTGCCATTCTTTTCTTACACTTATATATTTAATCCATTAATCCATTAATCCATTTATTAACAGTTTTTTGTGATGGTATACTATAAAAATTACGTCCATCAAGCCATTTTGTTTGTGATGATATTTTTGCATTTGCTTTTAAGTTATCAGAGCTGTCGCCGACCCCACTGCTGATAGATGTGCAGAAAGGAACTACAGTTTTTCCACTTAAATTTACATTTTCAACAAGATTGTACACAATATGCGGAGCTTCTCCCCACCATATTGGATAGCCAATATATACAATATCTGCTGATTTTACAGCCTTTTTAATTGCATTCAAATTGCTTATTTCAGGACGTACCGTGCTTTCAGCAGGGGTTGATGCTGATTCATGTTCTTTTGTTACACGACTGTTACTGTCTCCATAATCAAGGTCGTCATCTGTATATGGGTCTGCTGCCTTTATCTCTATCATTCTTCCTTTAGTTTTGTTCTTAATCCTTCTTGCAGCCCCTCTCGTTGTTCCTGTTCCAGAGAAATAAAGAATTGCAATTTTCTTGTTCTGTTTTGCCTGTACCTTTGCAGTCATCATATTTACAGTAGTTAATACCATAGCAAAGACAAGAATAACAGACAATGATTTAATTATTTTGTTTTTCATAAAACACCATTCCTTTCTGATTTTTGCCATTAGTTTATTATAATTTCATTATAAATAAAACAAACTTATATGAGAAGTTCCTAATAGTTTTGCTGTTTATACCATAAAGTAATAACAACCTAATGATATTGTGCTGCTTGCGGCGGGTACTTTATTTCAAAATGTACAATTCTCTTGACAGTATGTGCTATACTTATATTAGGTGCATAAATTATATAAGTAGTTAAAAGAGGTGGTTTTTATTCTAATATATTTGTGTGATGATTCAAAAATTGATATCCTTAGACTTAAACATTATCTTGATATATATGCAGAACAAATGAAAATGGATTTTGAACTTGTTTCTTTTTCTTCCAGCGAGGAATTGCTTACTGCTTTCAAACAAGCCAGCCAGAAACCAGAACTTATGTTTTTAGATATTTTTATGCCAAAATTAAGTGGTATGGAAGCAGCAAGACAACTTAGAAATATGTCTTACCAAGGCGGTATTATCTTTACCACTTGTTCAACAGAACATGCTATGGACAGCTATGAAGTAAGTGCTTTGTATTATCTTCAGAAACCTTATGACCGCAGGCATTTTGAAAATGCCATGTCACGTTGCAGAGCACTACTTTTAAAAGCAAAGCCCTGCTTTACATTTATCAGTAAGAAAAATGAAATTTCAATACTATATGAGAATATTATATTTTTTGAAACAGGAAAGTCCCATACTATTTTTTTACATACCACATCTGGCATATATTCTTTTTATGACACTCTTACGCACATAATAGATTTTTTTAGTAAAGTAGACTGTTTTCTTCCAGTAGGACGCAGCTTTTTAATTAACTTAGAACATGTATCTGGACAAATAGAAAATGACTTAGCTATGTCTGATGGCTCTATTGTACAGATTCCTTTACGTAAACGAAAGAAAATTCTTACCATTTTAAAGAACTGGCAAAAAGAACCGCTTTTATAAAAGCGGTTCTTCATCTGCAATATATTCCATCAACAGCTTTTTTCCATTCTTCAATAGCTGATAGATAAATTTCTTCAATTTTTTCTCTATTTCTAGTTTTGCCAGCAAGTTCCATCTGGTAAAAATATTCACTAAGAACTAAAGCTCCAATTCCTTTTGCCTCTCCTTTAAGCTTATGGCAGCAGACAATCCATTCATTCCAAAGTGAGTTATTTTCCACTGCCCATACATCGTTTTGTCTTATAATATTTTGGCGTATGTGGTCTAATTCCTGCTGTTGTTTTTCCTGCTGCTTAGCAAAAAAAGTAAGAAGTTCATGGTAAAACGCTGCGTCCATATCTGCATAACGCAATCCTTCGTGTGTGTGAATACCATTATGTTCTAACTTGTCAAGCCAGTCATTTTTAGAAGAAAGACAACAGGCAAGCAACTGTTCTAATTTTTCTGGGTCAACAGGTTTTGCCAAATATCCTGCAAATCCTTCTGCCAGATACATCTGTTCTGCCTCTTTTCCAGCATTTGCCGTTAATGCAATAATCTTTGTATCTTGGTTCTTTCCAGTCGTATCTTGTTTAATTTTATGAAAAGTAGTGATGCCATCCATTCTTGGCATCATATGGTCTAACAGAATTAAGTCATATTTTTTTAAGGTACAAGCTTTAACAGCTGCACTTCCATCTGTTACTGTTTCTATAACGGCTTTTGTTCGTTTCAGCAGGTGTTTTAATACCATAAGATTGTGTTCGTTATCATCTGCCACAAGAATAATATTTGCATGAAAATCTGGGAAATTTGGCATTTTTTTGTGCGTTTCATGTTCTTTGTTTTTCTGCTCTTTTTTCTTCCACACCGCCACCTCTTCTTTTGATGCCTCTTCCAATGCCAGTGAAACAGTAAATACACTCCCTTTTCCTAGTGTGCTTTTCACTGTAATTATTCCACCCATTGCTTCAATTAGTTTTTTTACAATGGCAAGTCCCAAACCCATACCATCTTTGCTGCCTGTATTACTTCCACGTCCAAAGTTCTCAAATATCTGTTTTTGTTCATCTTCTTGTATTCCAATGCCACTATCACTAACAGACAATATAAGCTGATTATTTTCTGCTTTTATCCGTGTTTCTGCTTTCAGTGCAACAAAACCACTGTCAGTATATTTAATTGCATTAGATAACAAATTTGTAAGCATAAGCAGGATATATGCAGAATCTCCAATCTGAAACTTATTTACATCCATAAGACTATTATCTAATTCTGTTATAAAAGTAAGCCCTTTCTTTTCTGCTTGTGAACGCATAAGTTTTTCTGCTTCAGCAATTACTTCACTTATCTGATAAGGACTTTTGGTAAGAACCAGTGTCCCACTTTCCAGTCTAGATGCATTTAACACCTCATCAATTAGTAACATCATATGCGCCCCAGCAGATGCTACTTCTTTTGCATAATTTTTAATTTCTTCTTCTTTGCTTTCTCGAAGAATCATCTCATTCATACCAAGCATAGTATTCATTGGAGTGCGCAGCTCATGGCTGACTCTCATAAGAAACTGTGTTTTTGCTTCGTCTGCTTCTTTAAGTTTCTGCATAGTTAAAAGTGCTTGAGTCTGGTCAACAAACCACAACATGCGTCCATTTTTTTCACCTTGTTCGATAATATCTTCTATACGCAGTTCATAGAACGTGCCATTCCTTTGTATCAGATGTTCATTGCTCTCTTTCTTCATAAGTTCCATAAGTTCTTGGCAGCCGTTAATTGTAGCGCCTTTATGAATATCAGGAAATAATTTAGCCATCCTGTTATTGACAAACACAATTATATCATCGCTATCTAAGATAACTAAACCTTCATTGCCATGATTAAAAGCATTATCAACTGCTGCATGAAGAGAACCAAAATAGCTATATCTAACTATTGCCATCATCATGCAAAACATTGCAAATGTCATAGCAATTACAATAGGATTGTAGCTTCCAAATAACCCTGCCGTCTTTAAAGCTAATGTTCCTGATAGTGTGCCAATCCCTATCGCTATATACATAATTCTTTTTTTTTGTATAGCTGTACTCTTTTTATATCTTACAGCACACAAAAACAAAATAATAAGTACTATAGAAAACAAGAAAATAAAATGAAGATGCCAGAGAATACCATGCCCTACTTCAATTCGGTTGTACATTCCATCTGTCAATATCTTCATAGAGCTGTAAAAGAAATGGTGTTTTTGTGCAGTAAAGATGCCCACAATCACAAAGGTATCACATATTGCATATAATACATATATCCAAACAGGAATAAAAAATTTGACAAACTCCGAAACAAACCACAAAAGTGACATAAGCAGACCTGCCTGCCCCACATACTGTACACATAATCCAGCGAGTGCTTCTCCAACAGTATCTGAATGAATCAGTTCCAAATGAATACCCATAACAAAAACAATAGTAAATACATTATATAAAACAAATGCTGTCTGTGTTTTGGAAGGCTGTTGTCTCAATATAACCGCCAATATAAAAAGCATTAATAGAATAGCTATGATATTCACTGTTTCTAAAAATAATAACATCACAATATAACCTTAATTTAAAAATTCTTTAAAATTTTTTCAGCGCATTTATCATCTATAATCAGTGTACCAATATAATTGCCTCGTACTGCACCAAGTACTGCTTCTGCCTTTTCCTCACCGAAAGCAATGCATATAGTTTCTGGGCATCTTTTAAAATCATCTGTATCAACGCCTATCATCCTCTGTATAAGCGTTGTTTCTAATTCCTGTCCATAAATATTAAAAAAATGACCGCCTATATGTCCTACAACACCTCTTTTCTCCAAAGCTGCCAACACTTTTTCACTTAAATAATTATTCCACGATTTATAAACAATAGAGCCTACACTAGTTAGAATTACATCTGCATTTTTAGCAAGGTCTAGAGTATTTTTTATATTATCATCTTGTATAAGGCTTTCTTTTACTTCTTTATTTTTCACAAAAAGAGGAGCATAGATATACTGATATTTTCCTCCATATGCAGAAGCTAAGTCTTTTGACAAATCCAGTCCGTCTTTTTCTGGACTTGTAATATTGGCTGCTCCCATAATCGGGACTACTGTAATTGGTATATTTTTATGGTTGTTTGCTGCAATATATTTTACAACATGATAAAGCGTATTGCCCCAAGAAATCCCTACAACCATATTTTCTTTAATAATAGAATCCAAGTAATATGCAGACACTTCATATATCAAGTTTCTGGCGTTTTCTTTATCAGTATCTTTCTGCTTGACAATCCTGATATTTTTTAGCTGGAAATATTCTTTCATCTGCTGCTCGTACTCTAAATTTCTTTCCCACGGCTCCTGTATATAAATTTCTACTATTCCAAGTTCTCGTGCCTCTTTCAGCATTCTTGAAATCTTTGACCTAGATGTATACAGCCTTTCGGCAATCTGGTTCTGGGTCATTTCAGAGTTATAATACAAATTCGCAACCATTGCCAGCACATTCCATTTTTCCTGGACACTCATTGCCTCATAATTCTTTAAGTCCTCCATATTTTTCTCCTTGTACATTTTTTAACAGATACCTCCTGTATTATAAGATAATGTAACAAATTCTTCCAGTATTGTAAACCACAATGCAAATTTTTTAAAAAAGCCAGAGAAGTATTTTTAACTTCCCCGGCCTTTCTTTATCAAAATTATTATGCTGGCAATATGTTAAAAACTGTCATTTTTATGCTAGATTTATAAGCATGAGCGGAACGGAATATTCTGTGGAGCTTCAAAACAGTCTTCAAATCCACGGCGGTGATGGTAATAAATCTTATCCTTATCCTGTGGATATACATATTTTCCGCCTACCTGCCAGAAGAATGGATGGAATTTGTATTCGTTCCTGTCTTTTTTGAAATCATAAAGAAGCTTTATCTCCTCACAGTCTGCTTGGAAATTTGTCCATACATCCCAATGAATTGGAACTACTACTTTACATCTTAAGTTTTCAGCCATGCGTAAGATATCCGTGGATGTCATCTTATCCTGCATACCAATTGGATTTTCACCAAATGAACCAAATGCAACATCTATATCATAATCCTTGCCATGTTTTGCAAAATAGATGGAAAAATGTGAATCTCCTGAATGATAGATATTTCCGCCTGGTGTTTTTACCAGATAGTTGACTGCTTTCTCATCCATATCTGTAGGACACACACCTGTTAGTTCTTCACGGTCTGGACCAGTTTTATCTGTTGTTACAATACAGGTGCGGTCAAAGGAGTCTAGGCACACAATCTCAATATCCTTAATTTTTATTACATCACCTGGGTGCACTACTTTGCAGCGTTCTTTTGGAACTCCCCAACCAACCCATGTGTCCACAGATTTCTGTGGTCCGATAAATGGAACTGGAATTTCTTTGCCATTTTCATCTGTTGTTGTCATGCCGCTCTGTAACACATGAGCTGCCCACTCTGCTGACATATGGTCTTGATGATAGTGAGTTGCCAGCACAGCATCCACTTGTTTGAACGCAAATGGGTCAATAACAAATGGCACATTTCTTAAATTCGGCTGCATTGCACGTCCGCCGCACATATTAGCCATCTGATGTCCTGGCTTCATTTTTCCATCTCCATGTGTACGCTTACCATTTCCGCACCACAAGTCAATTGTAATATTTGCACCACCTGGCGTTTTAAACCATACTCCAGTACATCCAAGCCACCACATTGCTACATTGCCTGGCTTTACAACTTCACTTTCAATATCTTCAACTAACCAAGTACCCCATTCAGGGAATGTACTCATAATCCAACTCTCTCTTGTAATTGTATCAATCTTACTCATTTTCTTTCTCTCCTTTATATAAATTTTTTAATTTCTTTATAGATGCTGTCTGCGTCTAATCCATATTTTTTAATTAGTTCAGGAGCTGGTCCTGATTCACCAAAGACATCTTTAATACCAATGCGAAGTATAGCAGTTGGCATTTTTTCTCCAAGTACTTCAGCTACTGCGCTTCCAAGACCTCCTATAACAGAATGTTCTTCCACGGTTACAACCTTACCTGTCTTTCTAGCAGACTCTATAATAAGTTCCTCATCAAGTGGTTTTATTGTATGGATATTAATTACACGTGCATTAATTCCATCTTTTTCAAGTAGTTCTGCGGCTTTTATTGCTTCCCATACACATAATCCTGTTGCAGCGATGGTTACATCTTTTCCTTCACGGAGTATAATTCCTTTTCCAATTTCAAACTTGTAATCTGGATTATCATTAATTACAGGAACTGCCAAACGTCCAAAACGCAAGTATACTGGTCCGTCATGCAGATATGCAGCTTCTACAGCAGCCTTTGCTTCAATATCATCTGCTGGGTTTAAAACAACCATTCCCGGAATTGCTCGCATCAATGCTAAGTCCTCATTACACTGATGTGTAGCGCCATCTTCCCCGACAGAAATCCCTGCATGAGTAGCGCCAATTTTAACATTCAAATGCGGGTATCCAATAGAATTACGTATTTGCTCATAAGCTCTTCCAGAAGCAAACATGGCAAATGTGCTGGCAAATGGAACTTTTCCAGTAGCAGCAAGACCTGCAGCAATGCCCATCATATTACATTCTGCAATACCACAGTCAATGTGCCTTTCAGGAAATTCCTTTAAAAATGTGCCTGTTTTTGTTGCACCTGCAAGGTCGGCATCAAGAACTACCAGATTTTTATATTTTCTCCCCAGCTCTACCAGTGCATTGCCATAACTTTCACGGGTTGCAATTTTCTTTATATCTGACATAATGCTTCACCTGCTTTCTTTAGTTCTTTCATCGCAATAGCATATTCTTCGTCATTTGGGGCTTTGCCATGCCAGCCAACGTTATTTTCCATATAAGATACGCCTTTGCCTTTGACAGTCTTCATAATAATAGCCGAAGGCTGCCCTTTTGTTTCTTTTGCTTCTTTAAATGCAGCATCAAGCTGCATAAAATCGTTGCCATTAGATACATTTATCACATGGAAGTTAAATGCGGCAAACTTTGCATCAATTGGATATGGTGAACACACATCCTCAATTTTGCCATCAATCTGTAAGCCATTGTTATCAACAATAACAACAAGGTTGTCTAGTTTTCTATGTCCAGCAAACATTGTTGCCTCCCATACCTGACCTTCTTGGATTTCTCCATCACCAAGCAATGTATACACTCTGTAATCTGCCCCATCCATTTTAGCAGACAGTGCCATTCCAACAGCAGCCGATATCCCCTGTCCTAAAGAACCACTGGACATATCTACACCTGGAATATGCTTCATATCAGGATGCCCTTGCTTTTGCACTGTGTACCGCTGTTATAATACCTTTGCGGATTTCATTGGCAACTTTTTTTAATTTTAATTCATCCATTCATATCCTCCTGTTTGAATAACCAATAGTTTTTTATTGTCCATAATAGGCATTTGCACCATGCTTTCTATAATAATGCTTATCTTGCAACTCCTGTGGAGCTGGCTTTACTTGTGGATTAATCATTTCGCACCTTGCTGCCATTTTGGCAACTTCTTCTAGCACAACTGCATTGTGTACCGCATCTAGTCCATCTTTTCCCCATGTAAAAGGCCCGTGGTTTTTGCATAGAATGGCTGGAACTGCCTTGTAATCTTTTTCTTTAAAAGTTTCTACAATCAGGATTCCAGTATTTTTTTCATACTCATCAAATTCAGCACCTTTAAGACACCTTGCACAAGGTACTTCGCCATATATATAATCTGCATGAGTAGTTCCATAACATGGAATGGCTCTGCCTGCCTGTGCCCAGCTTGTTGCCCATGGGGAATGTGTATGTACAATCCCACCAATTTCTGGAAATGCCTTATATAATTCTATATGAGTAGCTGTATCAGAAGACGGATTATATCTGCCTTCTATTTTATTGCCATCAAGATCCATAAGCACCATATCTTCTGGTGTCAGCTTATCATATTCGACACCGCTTGGCTTAATTGCAAAATAGCCGCTTTCCTTGTCAATTTCACTGACATTTCCCCATGTAAACGTTACCAGCCCATATCTGGGAAGCTCCATATTTGCTTTATAAACTCGTTCTTTTAATTCTTCTAACATCTGCTCCTCCTATCTTAAAACTGTTTGAAACTGTCTTATATTGTATTGTATATCCCCACAGAATACAGAAGAACCTGCCACTAAAATATCTGCACCATTGCGTATACACTCTGCGGCATTTTCTACTGTAATTCCGCCATCTAATTCAATCAATGAATCACAATCCATATCTTGTAAAAGTTTTTTGCAGTCTTTAATTTTTTGTATCATATCAGCTATAAACGCCTGTCCCCCAAATCCAGGATTAACTGTCATAAGCAGTACTTGGTCTATATTATGTACAATATATTTTAATGTTTCAACGGAAGTTGCAGGATTTAATGCCACTCCTGCCTTACATCCAGCTTCTTTTATCTGCGACAGTACCCTTGGAAGATGTCTGCAGGTTTCCTGATGTACTGTAATAATATCTGCACCTGCCGCAGCTGCATCTAGTATAAACCTTTCAGGATTTTCTATCATCAAGTGTACATCAAATTCCATATCTGTACATGAACGTATGGATTTTATTACAGGAAAACCAAGTGAAATATTTGGCACAAATACCCCGTCCATCACATCAATATGAATTCTTTTTACCCCAGCATTTTCTATCTCTTTTAACTGTTTTTCAAGAAATTTAAAATCTGCTGACAGAACTGATGGCGCTATTTCTGCCATTATAAATCCCCCTCTTCAAAAGTATACATGGCTACTTGATTAATCTCCCTGTTAGTTGCAACCAAAATATCCCTGCCTTCATAATTATAGCCATAGACATTTGCTGGACCACAGTCATCATCTATAGTTTTAAAAGTATAGTGCCCATCTGTCCACAAAAGTACAAACAGCCTTCTAGCTCCTTTGCGGTGTCCAAGTACGACAACTGTCTTCCCACACAGTTTTCCGCTCCATATTGCATGTAAAAATTCTGCTTTTTCTGGGTACTTAAAAACTTTTTCATATCTACCATCTGTTTCTTTATAGACAGAAACTTCATCACCATGAAATGGTGAGATAACTACCAGTTCCATTTTTCCGTCACCATCCAAGTCTGCCATCACTGCATCACTGGCTGGTACATCAAGAAGCTGTTCTTTCTGCCATTTATCCTCTGGTGTTTCTGGTGGATAGAAACGAAATACTCCATTATCACTGCATATAAGCGCTGATGCTTTTCCATCTTCTACTATTCTGTAATATCCATGATTCTTTAACATTCCATCTTTTATAGCTTCTAGCTGTAGCTGATTAGCATCATCAAAACAAGATAGGTCATCTGGCAATTTTGCAGCATATACTTTTCCTGGGCTTGACCAGTCTTCTTTATATTCATGCCCAGATTTTAAAGTACAGGCAATAAGATAATTTGACCCGCCATTGCTAAGAATATCAAACCTATGTACAAAAGGCAGGTCTGTGAGTGTACGTATGTTCCAGTTTCCGCTGCCATCGGGAGTAGCTATTATAATCTTTGCTTCTTTTGAATCATTCGGTGAATAAAACTTGTGTGTTGCCAAAAATTGCCCATCTGTTCCAGGAACTTGAACCATAGTCATAACCCCACCTGGTTCTTCCCAAACTGTTGCCTTTTCTTTTCCATCAACATCAAACAGAATGCATCGGTCTTTCTTTTCTGCAGCAACTAAGATATGTTGCTTTCCTTGGTAATGCAATGGGGCAACCGAATAACATTTTTCTAATTCTGCCATAACCATTTTTTTCATAATTATAAAACCTCCATTCCAGCTTCTTTCATTTTTCCAGTTACAAATTTATATGCATCTGCTATTTTATCTGTAGCCTGCTCTGTTGACTGGCAAATACTGTTGTCTGCCCACATTTCAATTAAGAACATTCCCTGATAATTTAATTCTTTAAGTTTCGTAAAAATTTGTGTAAATTTTACTTCCCCTTCGCCAAATGGAACTTCTTTAAAAATACCAGGTTTTGTTTCCTTTACATGGATTGCTACAGTTTCTGAAAGACCTAATTCAAATTCTCCCGCTACGTCATTACTAAAGTTACTTAAATTGCCCATATCAGGATAAATTTTAAAATATGGCGATGGTATTTCTTTTAAGTAATGCATAGCCCTGACAATAGTTCCGACAAACTCTGTATCCATGATTTCCATTGCAATAATTACACCTGCTCTGGCTGCCATAGCTACAGCTTCTTTCATTCCCTCTAAAAACAGCTCTTTAGTCTCATTATCTGAATCCTCATAATATACATCATAAGTAGCAAGTTGGATGCAGCGAATCCCAAGTTTTACTGACAGATTAATCGCTTTTTCCATAATCTCCATTGCCTTTGCCCTAGTTTCTGGGTTTTTACTGCCAAATGGATATTTTCTATGTCCACTCAGACACATAGTAGGAAAAGAAATGCCTGTAAAGCGCATTACTGAACGGAGAGTTTCTATTTCTTCGTCATTCCAGTCAAGTCTTGATAACCTTTCATCTGACTCGTCAATGGATAACTCCATATAATCAAATCCAGCTTTTTTTGCTGCATTAAACTTTTCTTCCCATGTAAAAGAATTTGGCAACGCCTTTTCATAAATTCCAATCGGGTTCTTATGAATATTATACATAATTCTTTGCTCCTTTCTTCTAATTTAACTTGTTTTTATAAGTATAACATTTATTGATATCATAATCAACATTTGTTCATAGTTTGCACATATGTGCAATTTACTTTTTTTATTGTAATCTTAGAAACAAAGCCCAAATGAACCTAGCACCATAATTACAATAGATGCAACAACTGGAATAACCGTAGCCACCATAAACATATCCAGATAAGATTGTTTATGTGTCATTCCACATAATGCAATCACAGTTACTGTTGCCCCATTATATGGCAAATTGTCAAGACCTCCAGAACAGATGGAAGCCAACCTGTGCAATACCTGTGGATTAATTCCAGATTGTATAAAGGTATCGCCCATAACTTCTAAGGCTGCACTTAATCCTCCTGATGCAGAGGCTGTCATCGCACACAAAAGATTGACAGATACTACCTCACTCAAAAGAGGAATTGCTGATAAGCCAAGCACTGCACCTGATACAACCGCAAATATAGGAAGGACTTTTACTACAGACCCAAATCCTACAACTGCACAACTGTTTACTAATGGTGTCAGCGAATCAATCGCTGAAGTTTTTAAACCATCCTTAATCTTATCTTTTATCCTGCCTATATTAGAAATAATAATAAATAAAATAGACACCAACATTCCAATCAGTACACTCCATGTACCACTGTTAGCTTCTAATGTACTTCCAAACTCTTCCATATAAGAGCCGTCTACAGATGGGTATACAATTTTGGAAAGAACCAAGTTTATTACTAAAATTATGAGAATTGGAATAACCGCCATCACAATTCCTGGAATATTTCCACTTATTGTCTCTTGTTCATCATTATGATTTCCATATCCTTCACCAGCTGCCTTTGCTTTTTTTGTACGGTAAGATAGCCACATCATACCTAAGACAAACATAATTACAGATGCAACTATGCCCATGCCTGGCGCTGCAAAAGAATCTGTTCCAAAGTACTGCATTGGAATTGTATTCTGCACCTGTGGACTGCCTGGAAGAGCTGTCATAGTAAATGTAAATGCACCCAGTGCAATACATCCTGGAATTAATCTTTTCGGAACATCTGCCTCACGGAAAAGCGCAATGGCAACTGGAAGCATAACAAATGCTACAACGAAAAGTGAAACACCTCCATAAGTAAGGATTGCACATGTCAACACTACAGAAAGCACTGCACGAGACTTTCCAAGCTTTTCCGTACAAAAATGTGCGATTGACAGTGCATTACCAGAAATGTCCATCAGTTTTGCAAAAATTGCCCCCAATAGATAAATCGGGAAATAATTTTTCGCATAGTTAGCAAATCCATCCATATATGTAATGGTATATGATGCCATAAAATGTCCCTTTATACCGTATGAAAACAGGATTGCCACCATGGCTGCAATTGGCGCTACGACAATAATGCTATGTCCCTTAAACGCCATGTAAACAAGAAATCCTATCGCCACAAGCAGACCTATCATTCCTATTACTGTATCCATAAATACACTCCTTCCTGCTGCCTAGTATGGCAGCTTATGTTAAATTCTGAACTCATAATTTCCATCAACCAATCTTCCATTCCAGATTTTCTTATACAAATGATTCATCTGTGCCTTGTATTTTTCGTACTGTTGTGCATATTCTTCATTTGGAAGATAAACTTTTACTTCATCATTCTGGCTGATTTGTTTAAAGGCATCTTCCACAGAAGCGTAAGCTCCCATTGCTTCTGCTGCAACCATTAATGCACCTCTTGCGGTTGCGTCTGCTTTTCCCCTGCGAATAATCTTTGTCCCATAGACACAACACTGTATCCTGTTAAAGACTTCGCTGTTGGTAAGCCCACCATTGACAAAAATATCTGAAATGTGCAAATATTTTTTCATGGTATCAATTCCATTTCCTATCTCATAACAGATACCCTCCAATAGGCTGCGCAGCATATCTGCTTTTGTTGTACCCAATGTCACATTTGTAAATACTGCCTTTGCAAGATTATTCCAATCTGGGGTACTGCGTCCCTGAAAATACGGCAAACAGATACATCCGTTTGAACCAACTGGCGATGTTGCCAAAGCTTCGTTTACCTCATCATAACTACAATCTTTATAAAATTCCCTGCGGAACCAGTCAAAAGCAGAACAACATGTCAGGACACTTGATTCAAGAATATACTGTCCTTTAATAGATGAATAATTACAGATAACATCTGGTTCTAAATGTTTAGGAACTTCATCTGTTGCTGTAATCAAAAATCCGCCTGTTCCAGCTGTTGCTGATAAAATTCCTTTTTTTACAACACCCTGACCAATCGCTCCACACTGCTGGTCGCCTCCAGAAGTGATAACTGGTATTCCTTCTGGACATCCTGTCAGTTCCGCAAATTCTTTCGTTATTCTTCCGCATATACTTCCTGGCTCTGTCAGGTCACACAGTTTTTCTCTATCTACCTGAAAGATATCTAAAAATTCTGAGTCCCATTGGTGAGTATGTATATTCATAAGTAAAGAACGACTTCCATATGTATAATCTGTCCACAGCTCTCCTGTCATTAAATAAATCAGATAATCTGGAATTACCAAAAATTTATATGTCTTCTTATAAATCTCTGGTCTGTTTTCTCTGACCCATGTCATTTTGCTAGCAGAAAATACTGGATTTACCCTAGAACCACACAAAGAAAATATTTTGTCATTTAGTGGGTTCAATCGTTCACAGATTTCATTGGTTCTTTTATCCTGCCACATAATTGCACTGCATAAAGGATGTATTCCTTGGTCTACTGGAATTACCGAAGAACGCTGTGAAGTAATTGTAACAGCATCTATATTCCACTGGTTTTCTTCTGCTTGTCCGGCAACCGTTTTCATAATTCCGTATAAAGCATTCTCCCAGTCAGATGCCTCCTGTTCAGCCCAGCTGTTTTCTAAATATGAAACACTGTAAAATATTTGTTTTTCTGCTAAAAGTTTTCCTTCATGTGTGAATAAAATTCCACGCATGCTAGATGTTCCTACATCAATGACCAGTATGTTCATCTTATATTGACTCCTTTCTTTTTTTCAGAAATTTCTCATATGCTAAACTTAACAAATCATCCCGGGAATTTCTCTTTTTGTGTTTTTCGTATGAGTTTTTCCTCTTGAGCCTATATTAACATAGCCAGTTTTTGATTTCAACATTTTCTCACTTATTGCACATTTGTTCAATTTGCTTTTTCTCATGTGTTGCACATTTGTTTCAAACCACTTGGTTTGCACAAAAAAAGACCTCTATATCATCTAATTGATATAAGGTCTTATCTTGCTTTCTTAACTTAATGACATTAATCTCTCTGCCAAGTGGACTTTGTTTACGAGCGGTAGTGGAGCAGGAATGCGAAGAATATCAACAATCGATTGTAATTGTTCCATATCATATTATTCTAACCTTCCGAAAAATAAGAAGAGTAAAGCCGCATAAGTACGAACTTAAAAAATGTCTAAAAATAAGGCTTTAAGCACCTTTGGTAAATAAAATTTATAGAAAATAAAAAAATTCATGACAAATTCTCTTTTTGGTATAAAATAATATTATAAGCAAAAAACTTTCTGATTTTGGTCATATATCCTTCTTAATTTTTTATGAATCTTACATCTATTGAATTGATTTTGCGTTGCAAATCGCATATACTATAAGCATAATGAAATGCAAAAGGGGTTGATACTATGGCAAGCACAACAAATTTCAGCGTCCGTATGGACAGTGACATCAAAAAACAGTGTGAGACACTTTACGGCGAGTTGGGTATGAATCTGACTACTGCAATCAATGTTTTCCTGCGCCAGTCCCTCCGAGTCGGTGGTTTTCCTTTTGAGGTCAAGCTGGAACAGCCCAACAAAGAAACGATTGCTGCCATGATGGAGGCAGAACGTATAGCACGTGATCCCAGCGTGAAGCACTATTCCGATGTGGAAGAAGCACTCCAGGAGTTAAAACGATGAATCGGGAAATTGTCTGGACGACAAGGTTTAAAAAGGACTATAAGCTGGCAATCAAGCGTCACCTTGACATTGACCTGTTGGATGATATTATCCGGACACTGTCGCAGGGTGAAACATTGCCAGAAAAAAACAAAGCCCATGAACTGTCTGGGAATTGGGTAGGACACTGGGAATGTCATATCCAGCCTGATTGGTTATTGGTCTATCGCATTGACGATGATATTCTGGTGTTGACACTGGCTCGTACTGGGACGCACAGCGACATTTTCAACAAATAAGCTACCTACTACCTGCTGCACAGTAAAACAAAAGTCTATCTTTTAGCACTGTGCAACAGATAAGGTAATTTCATTTTTATTGAATGCTTTCTGTTCCTGCGTCATTAATTTCAAGTAAATAAATTTCACAAGATGATAGCTTCATATTTTCGGTAGACAAGCTATTTGCAAGTTCAGTGGACTTGTCTAAGAGCATTTTTTTAATATCGCCGCCCGCAATTTCTTCTTCACTTAGACCATTCAAGTAATTTTGCATTTCCTCTTTGTATGTCAGCAACGCCTTATCTCGCTCTGCCACTGATACAAATTTCGGGGCTTGGATAGAATAAACGGCAGTTGCATCAACGAAACAGGTAAAATCATATACCGTTTCCCCCTCATCGTCCAAATAGTCGCAAGGTCTGCTTAGTTTGGAGAGTGACATAGAAATAAAAAATTCCTCTCCCATATGCTCGCCATATAATTCCTGTGACGAAAAACGGATTGTTGTGTCCAAAAAATCATAATTTTCGTCACTGGGAGATATGGTACTGCTCACATCAGCTACTGCGGCAAGAAACTCTGTCAATTCATCAGGTGTGGAAGCAAGCATCGCGTTAAAATCGGCTATGCTCTGCTGCTCGTAGCCCTCGGTCTTGTATGCAATCAGTTTTTCATAGGCAGCAGACGCAGTAGGGGACACGGTTGGACTTGAAGCCCCAGTTGTTGACGTTACAGGTTGGCTAATGTTGGTTTTGCTGCTTTGCGCGGCAGCATTGTTTTGTTCGGGCGAAGAATTTCGTAAAGCCAAATTACTTTGGCTTGCACACCCTGTTAGCGCACTTACCATTAAGAGGGCGGCAAAGATGATGGGTAAACATTTTTTCATAGTAGAATCTCCTTTCTGTAAACAACGGTTTTTTTGTTACCTTTTCCGGGTACAGTTAAAGAATACCGTCCTAACTTGAATCTACTTTGAATTGAATATGTTTTTTATGTGGAG
>DESG01000090.1 GCA_002361175.1 Lachnoclostridium sp. UBA3320
TAAAAAACTTGTAAAGTGGTGTTAGTTTTTATAGAAGTATCTTTAATTGGATTATGCTTTACTTTAATTATTCCATCATGGAGAAAGAATTTAAGTTTGATATCAATTTTCTTTTATATTATGCTGAAATTTTGCAAAAACAAATCAATAATAATGATAACAATACTGGGACTTATCATGTTTATATTGTCTTACATGACTACATTTATTCCAATAAGAATCTACATTTTAAATCATATTTTAAGAATTCCATTAAAGATTGATACTGCTTTTGCTGCTGTGTTATTGATTGTTATGGGATACGTTATGAAACATTATAATTTACTGACAAAATTAAAAGAATTGTCTAAAATATTTAAAATTATGATATTTATGGTCAGTGCATGTGTATTAGCAATCATTGTAAAATATAATGGTCATGTAAATATTGCCAATTGCTTATATAATAATCCAGTCATGTATCTTATAGGGGGATGGGTAGGAATTACAGTGATAGTTACTTTAGCTACATTTTTGAATGAACGTATATTACTTAGAAATATATTATCTTTTTATGGGAAAAATTCATTAGCTATATTTTCTATCCATTCCTTATTTTTATATCTCTATGCAAATATTTTAAGTCATATTTTTAACAAGCAGTTTAATATTATGGTTAATCTTACATATAGTATGGCAATCATAGGCACAATTTTTGTAGCAGTTATGTGCATACCAATTCCAAGTATTTTTAATAGAACTATTTTCAAAGTCAACAATAAAATTTTAAATAGGATGGGGTTAAATAAATAAAGGGAGGAGAAAATTTATATGAGAGTCAAAGTTTCAGATTGGATTGCACAATATCTTGTTGAACAGGGAATTAAATATAATTTTACTGTCATAGGTGGAGGAGCGATGCATTTGAATATTTCTTTTGGACATCAAGAAGGATTGAAAAATATTTATGTGCAGCAATTGCTGCTGAAGGTATTACAAGGCAGTAAATGAGCTTCCTGTGGTTTATTGCACAACAGGACCTGGAGGTACAAATACTCTTACAGGTGTGTTGGTGGGGGCATGGTTGAACAGCATTCTTATGTTAATTATCAGTGGTCAAGTCCGCTATTCAGTAACAGCTAGAGCAGTTGGAATTCCTGTTCGAGCAATCGGAGATCAGGAGTATGATATAACACAAATGGTGTTATAGTGGTCCAAGAGATGCAAGTTGTATTTCTTGGTCTTTTCTCTTTTTGTTAGGATGTTTTTGCCATTTTCCATTAGAAACAGCTAGAGATACTGCGTCCTTGTTTCTACCTCTATGGTTACAACAGAGGAATTTTCATAATTTGTATTGCCAAGATTGACAGGAATTTTAGTACAATCAATGATATGTATGCATGGCTATATATCAAGATTTTTTAATACATAATTCTGCACATAATGGTTATAAAAAGAAACCAGTTCTTCATTATCATATTTTTGTACAAGTTTACGCATGACACTTTCAGAAAAAAGACCATTATTTACATCACGTCCATAATCCCATGCATTCCATCCAAGCTCTGCAAGTAGTTCTGCATCTGTAATTGCAAAAGGGATATCTGTAAGACTTGTTTTTTGCTTGAGTTTTGCAGTAATGGCAAGTGTCAAAAGTATATCTGAAGGGAGATGGAGATTGTCACTGCGTTTATCTTTAAATGCTTCATTAAGTGGTTCAATAAATCCATGTTATTTCATAACAAGCACAATAGAATCTGCAAGAGTTGGCAATGCTAGTTCTGCGGTGTCTATTGTACCTGAATATATTGCTTCAAGGACTTTTTCCTTATCTTTTTTACTAATCTGTACCATAATGTTATTTCCTGCCTTTATATTAGAATAATTATTTTCCCATTTGATTATAGCAGATTTTTTATATTATGTCCAAAAGACTAATTGAAGAAAATAAAATATATAGTTGTTAAGTTTATAAATACATGATAGAATACTCGTAGTAGTTGGAGTATTATGTTAATGGTTAAGCGCGGTTTATAGGAGCTTCCATTGAATAACCTAAATACATTATATAAGGAGCGAAAATATCCACTAGTAGACTAAATTAGCTGGTGAAACAATAATAATTATGAGAGAGAAGAAGAGTATTAAGCAGATTATTGTATTTTATGTTACATCTATATCTGTTACTTTGGGGGTTGTACTTACAATATTGATGATAATAACAGGTTTGTTTTCCACTGCATCAGTATTGCGTGACAGTTTACAGGTTATAGCAAAAACAGCGTCTCAGAATTTTAGTTCAAATCTTCATATGCTGGCTGACAGAATGGATAACATTGCACAGGAAAAAATTTTGTCAGGGCAAGAAGTTGGCAATGATGAAAAACAGCAGTTTCTGGCTGATAAGAAGTCAAGGATTGAATTTGCATGGCTCGCTGTTTATGATATGTCTGGCGCTAAGATATATGGTGATGATATGGCACCAACTTCTATTAATGATACAGAATATTTTCAGTATTTGGTTGACACAGATAATATTACTATTGGAGAACCGAATTATAGTAATGATATCTGGCAGCTTTCAGTAAGTATTCCTGTTAAAGACCAAGAAGGGAATTCATATGCATATCTTGTGGGAAGCTATAAGTATGATTTGTTAAATGATGTGTTGTCCAATATTAATATAGGTTTAGGTGATATTGCTTACATTGTGGACAGAGATGGCAATGTTATTGCTAATAAAAATATCAGCGATATGGGAAAAAACGAAAATATTTATGAACTGTATGGTTCAAGTAAGAATACAAAAATTTTCGATTCTATGCTTAATTTCCAGTCTGGTGCTGAATCGGTATATTTTGGTTTAAATCAGCATTATATGGCTTATTCACCTGTTGCAGGGACAAATTGGACACTGATGATTGCTGCACCAGGTATATCTTTTATGACAATTTTGTGGTGGTCAGTTTTAGTTAGTGTTGTTATAATTATAGCTTTACAGATTGGCACAAGAAAACTAGTTGTTAATATAGCGGATAAGATATCAGATTCCCTTTCTATTGCAACAGAGAGACTTGTTTCACTGTCAACAGGTAATTTAAAAGATACAGTAGTACTTGCAGATAATAATTTGGAATCAGAAGTACTTACTACAGCACTTTCTAAAACAGTGACAAGTCTTGCAGGTTATATTGGCAATATTACAGAATATCTGGGACAGCTTTCAGCAGGAGACTATTCAATGGAAGTAAAAGATGTGTTTGATGGTGATTTTATTGCGATTAAAGATGCATTATCTTTTATAACAGTATCATTGAATGAAACTATGCTTCGTATAAATCAGGCTTCATTTGCAGTAAGCAGTAATTCGTCAGAGACGTCTGACTATGCAAAACGATTGTATGATGGTTCAATAGAACAGACTGCTGCGCTTGAGCGTCTGGATGGAAAGATTGCAGTTATTACACAAAAAATAGATGAAATAGATAATAATGCCAGACGTGTAAAACAGAGTGCAGATATTGCAGGGCAGCGTGTAGAGGAAGGAAAACAACAGATGGATGATATGCTTTCCACAATGGACAGTATACATAATGATATGCAGGAAATCATAACTATAAGCCAGCTTATTGAAGAAATATCATCACAAACAAGTCTTCTGTCGTTAAATGCATCAATAGAGGCTGCAAGAGCTGGGGAAGCAGGAAAAGGTTTTGCAGTAGTTGCGCAACAGATTGGCATATTGGCAGACCAGACGGCAGATGCATTGCAAAAGACTGGTGCAATAATAGAAAAAGCAAGTTTGACTATTGGTCAGGGTATGGCAACTGCCAAAGACACAGCGGAATCATTTGAGAACATAAAAGAAGCGGCAACAGATTTTGCTGATATTTCGGAAAAAATGTTACATATTACATTGGAACAAAAAGAAGCTATAGAAATGGTTTCAGAGGAGGTTAGTACAGTTCTTTCTATTGCAAATACTAATCAGGGACTTGCAAAAGAAACAGATGAGAATGCATCACTGTCGTTAACACAAGCTGATGAATTGAAACAGATTGTATCAGCGGTAAAGTTAAAAGAGTAAGGAGTTTATTTTATGAAAAAAAAATTAGTTATTGCCTTAGTAGTAGTGGTGGTGTTTTTTGCATTGGTGGTACTGGTTCGTTATAGAACTGCTGATAATATAAAAGACGGCTATTATACAGCAGAGATGGGAAGTGCTTCATTTGGTTGGAAAGAATATCTGTGTATACAGGTTAAACAGGGCTCTATTATATCAGCAGAATTTAATGCGAAGAATGATAGTGGTTTTATTAAATCATGGGACAATTCTTATATGAAAAATATGAATGCAACTGATGGTACTTATCCTAACAAATATACAAGGGAATATGTACAGCAGCTTGTTGATGGGCAAACAGAGACTAAAGTAGATGCAATCACAGGGGCTACTGAATCAGGAGAGCATTTTAAAAAGCTTGTAGCTGCAGTTTTAGAACAAGCTAAAAAAGGAGATTCTAAAATAAAAATTGTTGAGTAATTGGATTGGAGGAGGGCATACACTGAAATGATAATAAAAAATGTATATGCATATACCAAGAAACATGAATTTTGCAAAAAAGACATTATTATCCACAATGAGCGCATTACAGAGGATACATTGCCATTTGAACAGAATGAAGTAATAGATGGCACAGGTTTATTTGCTATTCCTGGGCTTGTTGATATACATTTTCATGGAGCAGTTGGACATGACTTTTGTGATGCAGATGAAGATGGCTTACAGGCGATTGCTGATTTTGAAGCACAAAATGGAGTGCTTGCCATCTGTCCAGCAACTATGTCATATCCAGAGACCATTCTTAATAAAATTATTGATGTTGCAGTTAATCATAAAAATAAACAAGGCGCTGACCTTGTTGGTATCCATTTGGAAGGTCCGTTTATAAATCCAGATGTAGCAGGAGCACAAAATCCTAAGTATTTGATTAATCCAGATTTTGAAATGTTTAAGCGGATTATGGAAAAATCAAAAGGGTTAATAAAAATTATAAGTATTGCTCCTGAACTTAATGAGGCAATGGAATTTATTAAATTATACAATAACATAGTAAATATCTCTATTGCACATACAGCTGCGGATTATGAAACTGCTAAAAAAGCATTTGCTTTAGGTGCTAAGCATATAACACATCTATATAATGCCATGCCAGATATAAATCACCGTGCACCTGGACCTATTGTTGCAGCTTGGGAAGACGGGGCAGAAGCAGAATTGATAACAGATGGAGTACATATACATCCATCTGTTGTTAAGTTGACATTTCATATTTTTGGAGCAGAACATATTATTCTTATATCAGACAGTATGATGGCGTGTGGTCTTGTAGATGGAACATATCAACTTGGAGGACAGCAGGTAATGGTACAAGGCAGAAAAGCTGTGTTGGCAGATAACAAAAAGACAATAGCGGGAAGTGTGACATGTCTTTTTGAATGCATGCGCAAAGCAGTGCTTGATATGGGTATTCCTTTAGAACATGCAGTGCGTGCAGCAAGTGAAAATCCAGCAAAAGCTATTGGAATAAATAACGATTATGGCTCATTAGAACCAGGACACTATGGCAATGTGCTTTTGATTGATAAAGATATTAATATTTGCCATATTATACAAAAAGGTAAACTTATTAGATAACGAAAGGCATAACTATTTTATGATAAGATTGTCACAGGTTAAAGTATCGTCAGAAGCTGTTATTAATGTTTCAAATGAAACAGATGTGAGGCATGGTATAATTACTGATGCGGAAAAGCAACTTGTATTGTCTGCTGTTTCTAAAAAGCTTTGTATATCAACAAGAGAAATACACGATTTTAAGATACAGAAAAAATCATTGGATGCAAGAAATAAAAATAGTAATAAAAATATCAATTTTATTTATCAGGTAGAATGTCGCTTAAATGGAGAGAAGAATTTAATTAAACATTATGGTAAAAATGATATTTCTATTTTGCCTGATATTTCAGATAAAAAGAGAGTAAATAAAAAGATTTTTATAAATAATAAGGATAAACATATAGTTATTGTTGGTATGGGTCCAGCAGGTTTATTTGCAGCACTTACACTTTCAAAGGCAGGGCTTTGTCCTGTTGTGCTTGAAAGAGGGAAAGCTGTAGAAGAACGTCAAAAAATTGTTGAAACTTTTTGGAGTGGTGGAAAGTTAAATCCTGAATGTAATGTTCAGTTTGGTGAAGGCGGTGCTGGTACATTTTCAGATGGAAAATTAAATACACTTGTAAAGGATAAGGATGGTTATAATCGAAGAGTGTTAAACACATTGGCAGAACATGGCGCACCATCTGAAATACTTTATTTACAGAAACCGCATATTGGAACAGACAGACTTAGAAATGTTGTAAAAGCGTTAAGGGAAGAAATTATAAAGCTTGGTGGCATAATATATTTTGATACAAAGCTTAATGGTATAGTTTGTAATAATAATAGCATAAACAGTGTAATGGTTTCTAAAAACACTGAATGTAGGGAACAAAGCACAGATATAAAACTAGAATGTACGCATCTTATACTTGCTATAGGTCACAGTGCTCGTGATACTTTTTACCAATTAAATAAAGATGGAATATATATAGAGCCAAAGCCATTTGCAGTTGGTGTACGTGTAGAGCATCCACAGGAAATGATTGGATATAATCAGTATGGCAGTCTTTATAAAAAACTTCCAGTGGCAGATTATAAACTTTCTTATACCACTAAAGCTGGGAGAGGCGTTTATTCGTTTTGTATGTGTCCTGGCGGATATGTCGTCAATTCGTCATCAGAATATGGTTATCTTGCGGTAAATGGCATGAGCAACTATGAGCGTGATGGTAAAAATGCAAATAGTGCTATAGTTGTAACTGTTTCTCCAGAAGATTTTGGGGGACATAATGCTCTTGCTGGTATAGAATTTCAACGCAAATGGGAAAAAGAAGCATATAGACAAGCAGACGGAAAAATTCCTGTACAGCTTTTTGGTGATTTTTATAATAATGTTAAAAGTACAAGTTTTGGTGAGATAATTCCAGATATAAAGGGCAGTTATTCACTTGCCAATGTAAGAAAGATTCTTCCTTCTTTTGTAGGCGATTCGGTGGCAGAAGGTATAACAGCATTTGAAAAAAGGATTAAGGGATATTCAAGAGAAGATGCTGTAATCTCAGGCATAGAAAGCAGAACATCATCACCTGTAAGAATCAAGCGTGATGAAAGCTTACAGTCTAATATACGTGGCATATATCCATGTGGCGAGGGAGCAGGGTATGCAGGAGGTATAACATCTGCTGCCGCAGATGGCATACGTGTTGCAGAAGCTATTATCAGATGTATTTGATTGATGTGTGTAAAAATTGTGGAAGGATTCTTTTGTTATGAATAGCAAAATTGATAAGAAAAAAACAGACAAAAATATACTACGTGACAAGATAAAAAAATTAAGAGCAGGTCTTTCTATTTCTGAAAGGGAAGAGAAAGACCTGCTTGTATATAAGAATTTTATGTCTCTTAAAATTCTTAAAGAAACAGAGTGGATTTATATATTTGCATCGTATGGAACAGAAGTTGATACATTAAAGATTATAGAAGTATTGTTACAATCACAAGGGAAAAAAGTTGCCCTGCCACGTGTCTCTGGTAAAGAGATGGAATTTTACGAGATAAATTCAATGGAAGACTTAAAACCTGGATATAATGGCATATTAGAACCTGTCAGTGATACAAAAGTTTTAACTTGCAATGGTATAATGGTTATGCCAGGACTTGTATTTGACACGTACCATGGGCGCATAGGCTATGGTGGCGGTTATTACGACAGATACCTTTATAAGCATAAGGAAGATAATATCTTTAAAGTTGCTTTGGCATATGATTTTCAGGTACTTAGGACAGAAAGGATTGCAATGGAATCACATGACATATGCCCAGATATAATAATTACAGAAAAAGTTTTTTTATAGTTTATAATTGAACACATTTTCTTCAAATATTAAACACAACTGATACATAATTGGCTGTTAATATATGTCTTGTAAACAACAAACAGGCAATTAAAAAGAAACTTAAAATATATGTGTTTTATGTGTTTAAAGAAAGGGGAAATCTATTATGAATAAAAACTTTTTGAAAATTACAACTTATGCAGCAGTTTTTGGTATTATAGGAGGAATGAGTTTTGAAGGTGTAACACGTATTTCAGATAAATTAATTAATAATACAGCTATTGAAAGTCCTAGCACAACAGATAAAAAAGAAGAAATTCAGGAAAATAATCAAGACACAACATTAAAGCCAATTACGGTATCTACAGATAACTCCAATGGTGTGTCAGATGTAGTTGATGATGTACTGCCATCTATAGTTGCGATTGATGTTACTGCAACACTGACAAATACTGATTTCTTTGGACGGACATATCAGCAAGATGCTGCAGGAAGTGGTTCTGGCATAATAGTTGATAAGGATGAAGATTATCTCTATATTGTAACTAATAATCATGTAGTATCAGAAAATAACAACAATGACAATACAGTGTCAAACTCAACTAGTATATCTGTCAAGCTTTATGATGACAGTGTATACAATGCAGAGGTTAAAGGCACAGATTCAACAGCAGATTTAGCTGTCGTAGCAGTAAAGCTTTCAGATATTCCAAAAGAAACCATGGATAAAATCAAAGTGGCAAATCTTGGAGATTCTGACGCTGTAAAAGTAGGAGAGCAAGCAATAGCTATAGGCAATGCACTTGGATATGGAACTTCTGTAACAGTTGGATATGTCAGTGCAAAAGAAAGAGAAGTTCAAGGTGAAGATGTTAATATGAAGCTTATGCAGACAGATGCTGCGATTAATCCAGGTAATAGTGGTGGTGCACTTGTCAATATTGATGGTACAGTAATAGGTATTAATTCTGCAAAATACGCAGATACATCAGTAGAGGGTATGGGATTTGCCATTCCAATTAACACTGCAAAGCCTATTATTGACAGTATTATAAAAGCAGAAGTAGTGCCAGAAGACCAAGCAGCCTACCTTGGAATAAAAGGCAAAGAAGTACCTTCTGAATATGCAGAGCATTTTAATATACCAGAAGGCATATATATTGAAGAAGTTACAGAAGATGCACCTGCTGCCAAAGCTGGTATAAAAAATGGTGATGTTATTGTAAAGTTTAATGATATGGATGTTAAGACAATGGACAGCCTTCAGCAGAAACTTGCACTGTGCAGAGCAGGTGATGAAGTAAGTATTGTTATCAAAAGAGCTGATGATGGTCAGTATGTAGAAAAAACAATGTCTGTAACACTTGGCAAGAAAGCAGATTCTATTGCTTCTAGTGATAATAACAATAACAATAACGATAATAATAATGATAATAACAGTAATAATTCTAACGATTATCAAAATCAGTCATTTTATGGAGGATTATACAGAAACTTCTTGCAATAATTATAATGTTGTGTTATTATACAGAAGTTGCAGGTAAATTTAACTGCAGAATAAGACCTCTGCCCAGAATATGGACACTCCGCCCAGTTCTTAGCAGCAGGAAAAAAGAGAAAAAACAGGAGGAAATTATGATAAGCAAAGAAAAGAAAGCTGAAATTATCAAAACTTATGGACGTAAACCAGAGGACACAGGTTCTCCAGAGGTACAGATTGCATTACTTACAGAACGTATTGTTGAGCTTAATGAACATTTAAAGGTCAATAAAAAAGACCATCACTCAAGACGAGGGCTTTTAAAGATGGTTGGACAAAGACGTAATCTTTTAGCTTATTTAAAGAAAAAAGACCTTGAAGCTTACCGTACTCTTATTGGAAAGTTAGGATTAAGGGACGTAATTAAATAATAATTATTTTAGTTTCTTTAGAAACAGGGTTAAGCTAATGCTTTACCCTGTTTTTTTAATATTATTTGCATAATTCTTCGTCTAATCAGCATGTAATAACTGTTCCTGTCTTACCCATTATTCCATCAATAGCGGTATCAATACTTGTTATAATTGATTTGTGTGATGGTGATGATGATGCAAATGAAACTGCTGCTTCAACTTTTGGCAGCATAGCACCAGATGAAAACTGTTTTTCATCAATATATTTTACTGCTTCTTCAACTGTCAGGCTGTCAAGTTGTTTTTCCTCTGGCGTTCCAAAATTAAGACAAACTTTTTCGACACCTGTAAGCAAAAGAAGTATATCTACACCAAGTTCTTCTGCAAGACATGCACTTGTCACATCCTTTTCAATAACTGCGCTTGCACCTTTAAGACGTGTTCCCTGCTGCAGCACAGGTATTCCGCCGCCACCTGCGGCAATAACTATCTGCCCAGCATCCATAAGTGTTTTAATAGCGTCAAGTTCATAAATTTCCATAGGACGAGGAGCAGCAATTATACGCCTATATCCTTTGCCATCTTCATATGCAACATGGTTTCCTTTCTTTTCTTCAATCTTTGCCTCTTCCTCTGTCATATACCTTCCAATTAATTTTTCAGGATATGAAAATGCTGTGTCAAATGGGTCTACACGTACCTGTGTAATAATCGTAGAAACAGGTTTATATATTCCCCTGTTTAAAAGTTCTGTCCTTATTTCATTCTGCAGGTCATAGCCTATATATCCTTGGCTCATTGCACTGCAGATAGACATAGGTGCAACTGTATTAGACGGCTCAAGACGGCTAAATTCTGTCATTGCAGAGTGAATCATGCCAACTTGTGGACCATTACTATGTGTTATTACAATATTAAATTTTGCTTCAGCTAAATCTGCAATCGCTAAAGCAGCATTTTTAGCAGCTTCTTTTTGTTCGGGAAAAGTTCTTCCAAGTGCACTGTGTCCGAGTGCAACAACAATATTTTTGCTCATAAGATAAGCCTCCGTTTTTTTATTTATACTGTATTGTACTATATCATCTTCATTTTGGCAAATTTTTATAAAAATATTGCAATTTATGATTGACAATAACTTCAATATAGAATATAATAATGATATCAAAACGATATTATATTAATATATAAAATCCATTTTAAAAATGGTAAAAAGGAGGTCATTATCATGGCAGAAAAAATTAAAAAAGTAGAGGAGAAAGAAATTACAAGAGCTAATGGAATGCCTGTGCTGCTTATATCACTAATTGGACTACTGGCTTGTGTGGCGCTTTTTATTACCAGTATGGTCACAGATAACACATTATCAGATACATTAAGCTTATGTCTGTGTATTGTATCTGTAATAGGCGCTGTAATATGCATAATTATACTTGCAGGGTTACATATAGTAAATCCTAATGAAGCCATTGTAATGACTTTGTTTGGGCAGTATTATGGCACTATTAAAAAGCAAGGATTTTACTGGACTAATCCATTTGTTACCTTAGTTGCACCTGGTAAAGTTGCTGGTCAAAATGTGAGAAAGAAGATTTCATTAAAAACGGTAACTTTAAATAATAAACAGCAAAAAGTAAATGATGCATTGGGTAATCCAATAATTATAGGAGCAGTTGCCGTATGGAAAGTAATTAATCCTACTGATGCAGTTTTTAACGTAGATGATTACAGTACGTTTCTTTCTATACAGTGTGATTCAACTATACGTAAGATTGCAAGATTATATCCATATGATTTGCTAACTGATAATGATGATAATGATGAGGAACATGAAAAGACATTACGTGGCAGCAGTCAGGAAATTGCTGAAAATATGAAAGAAGAACTACAGAAAAAAGTAAAGGCAGCAGGAATCCTTGTAGAAGAAGTACGTATTACACATCTTTCTTATGCAGAAGAAATTGCAGCAGCAATGTTACAAAGACAACAGGCAACAGCTATTATTGCTGCAAGAAAAAAGATTGTTGAAGGAGCAGTAAGCATGGTACAGATGGCGATTAACCAGCTTGCAGAAGATGAAATAGTTATGCTAGATGAAGAAAGAAAAGCAGCAATGGTAAGTAATCTTTTAGTAGTTCTATGTGGAAATAAAGAAGCACAGCCAGTAGTAAACAGCAGCAGTATTTATTAGTTTTTTTGAGAGGTTGGCATAAATAATTATGGAAGAAGAAAGGATTGAAGAGCAAGAGCTGAAATTACAAGAACGTCTGAAAAAACTTGAAGTGCTTGAAAAAGAAGTAAAACTAAAGGAAAAGAAACTTAAAGATAAGGAAAAAGCCAAGAAGCAAGTGCTTTTAAGACTAGCTCCATCTCTCTGGAATGACCTTGCACAGTGGGCAGAGGAAGACTATCGTTCAATAAATGGACAGATTGAGTTTTTGCTTGCCGAGGCGGTGCGCAAGAGAAAAAATGGACACAAATAACTATGTGCTGTATTTATTTGAAATGAGTGGTAGATATGGTAATAAACCAACAAAAAAGGCAAGTTTTTATTTTACCTGCCTTTTTTGATGTCTATATTATTATGCCTTTATTTATTATTATACTTCAAATAGTAAATCACCGTATGTTGGTACTGGCCAGTAGTCTTGGTCAACTATCATTTCCAGTTCATCAATCGGGGCACGCAGTTCTTCCATAGCAGTAAATACTACTTCTTTAAAGAATGTTGCCTGTTCTTTGCCTTCTTCTTTATTTGCTGCTTCAGCAGTTACTTTTTTAAGATTTGCAAGTGCTTTCTGTGCCTGTGCAAGAAGAGAAGAGCATTTATTAAGCAATTCTGTCTGTACAGATACATCAGCGTCAGAGGATGCTGCTTTAACACTGTTAATTGAATCAGCAAGATTTGTAAGATAACTTATAATTGAAGGTATATACTGTTTACCTGCCATATCTATCATTGTCTTTGCTTCAATATTTATTGTCTTTGAATAGATTTCATAATTAATTTCAACACGTGATTCAAGCTCAACTCTGTTAAGTACATTCTGTCTCTCAAAAAGTTTTACTGTTTTGTCACATACAAGATATGGAATAGCTTCGACCATAGATTTAATATTTGGAAGCCCACGTCTTTCAGCTTCAGAAATCCAATCATCTGAATAACCATCACCATTAAATATTACTTTTTTGTGCTCAATAATTGTTTTCTTAATAAGTTCCTTAACAGCACTGTCAAAGTTTTCTACACTTTCAAGTTCATCAGCAAAATCTTGTAAGGCATCTGCTACAATGGCATTTAATGTAAAATTAGGACCTGCTATTGAAAGAGAAGAGCCTAACATTCTAAACTCAAATTTATTGCCTGTAAATGCAAATGGTGAAGTACGGTTTCTGTCTGTTGCATCTTTTCTTATTACAGGGAGTACATGTACACCTGTGTCAAGCTGACCACCCTGTATTGAAGATGAAGCATCAGCATCACCTTTTACAATCTGTTCAATAACATCTTCTAACTGTTCTCCAAGGAAGATAGAAATAATAGCAGGAGGTGCTTCATTAGCTCCCAGTCTGTGGTCATTGCCAGGGTTTGAAGCAGAAAGACGTAGAAGTTCTGCATTGTCGTCTACAGCTTTAATTACTGCTGCAAGGAAGAGCAGGAATAAAGTGTTTTCATGTGGTTTTTTGCCAGGGTCAAGAAGATTTATGCCTGTATCAGTTATAATAGACCAGTTGTTATGCTTGCCAGAGCCATTTACGCCAGCAAAAGGCTTTTCATGGAGAAGACACTCTAAATTATGTCTTTTTGCAACTTTTTTCATAACTTCCATAACAAGCTGGTTGTGGTCTGTAGATATATTGGCTGTAGCAAAAATAGGAGCCATTTCATGCTGTGCTGGTGCAACTTCGTTATGCTGTGTTTTAGAAAGGACACCAAGTTTCCAAAGCTCTATATTTAAATCTTTCATAAATGCAGCGATACGCTCTTTAATTGTTCCAAAATAGTGGTCATCTAATTCCTGTCCTTTAGGAGCAGGAGCGCCAAAAAGAGTACGTCCTGTAAATATAAGGTCTTTACGCTGTAAATATTTATCTCTATCTACAAGGAAATATTCCTGTTCAGGACCTACAGAGCATGAAACCTTTTTAACATCGTTATATCCAAAAAGTCTGAGAATGCGTACAGCTTGCTTGCTGATTGCTTCCATTGAGCGTAAAAGAGGAGTTTTTTTATCAAGTGCTTCACCTGTATAAGAGCAAAATGCTGTAGGAATGCACAATGTAACGCCAGCAGCGTCCTCACGTAAAAAGGCTGGTGATGTACAATCCCATGCAGTATATCCTCTTGCTTCAAATGTAGCACGCAGTCCCCCAGATGGGAATGAAGACGCATCAGGTTCACCTTTTATAAGTTCCTTGCCAGAAAATACAAGTACAGGTCGGCTGTCTGTTGCAGGACTTAAGAAAGAGTCATGTTTTTCAGCAGTAACACCAGTCATTGGCTGAAACCAATGTGTATAGTGTGTAGCTCCATGCTCAAGCGCCCATTCTTTCATAGCGTGTGCTACAGCATTGGCAATGTCAGTGTCAAGGTCTGCACCGCTTTCAAGTGTTTTTTTCCATGATTTGTAGACATCTTTAGGAAGTTTTTCTCTCATTCTGTCATCATTAAATACGTCTATGCCAAAAACTTTCTCAATAACGTTTGTTTCCATATTTATGTACCATCCTTTCACATTACATATAGTATATGCATTTTGTAGTATACCATTCTAGCAAAAAAGGCGTACTCAAATAAATTGAGAACGCCCTTGTTCTATATGCATTTACCAACTGCATTAGAATATATCACATTTAAATTTATTTGGCAAGTGTTTTTTTACATAAAAAATGATTGACAAATGAATTGCCAGTTGGTATAATCGAACAAGTGTTGTAAAATGGTAATTATAGGAGGTGTAATATAAATGTCTATTTGTCCAAAGAATAAATCTTCTAAGTCACGTAGAGACAAAAGAAGAGCAAATTGGAAGATGAACGTTCCAAATTTAGTAAAATGTAGTAAATGTGGAGCTTTAATGATGTCACACAGAGTTTGTAAGGCATGCGGTTCATACAATAAAAAAGAGATTATTGCTAATGCTGAGTAGTATTTATGCATCTATACGGAATGCGTCACATAGGAAGCTAATATATCTATTATATAATATGGGTGTATTGGCTTTTTTGTGAACAAAAATTCCTTGCATTAAATAAAAGACTGTGTTAAAATACAGAATGTTGTGTATAGAGATGTTCCTCTGTTACGGCTGCATTGCACATAAGTATTAAGAACGTCAAAATAAATAAGGAGGTCACACAGATGAATGATATTATTAAAGAAATTGAAGACGCACAGTTAAAAAAGGAAGTTACTGATTTTGGTGTTGGCGATACAGTAAAGGTATATGCCAAGGTTATTGAAGGCACAAGGGAGCGTATTCAGGTATTTGAGGGCACTGTGCTTAAGAGACAGAATGGTGGTGTAAGAGAGACATTTACAGTAAGGAAGTTTTCTAATGGTGTAGGTGTTGAAAAGACATGGCCATTACATTCACCAATTATTGATAGGATTGAAGTAGTACGTAAAGGTAAAGTAAGACGTGCTAAATTGTTCTATCTGCGTAAAAGGGTTGGTAAGGCTGCAAAGGTTAAGGAAAAGAAACTATAAGATATGTGGTGTCCAGAGTGTAAGATAGAATATCAGGAAGGTATTACCATATGTGCTGAATGTGGTGCCAAGCTTGTCGAAGGAACAGAATCCGATTTTTTGATATCAGTTTTGTGTACGTTAGAAGATGGAGATGTAGCTGATAAGCTTATGGAATACTTAGAGTTTTCTGGTATTGAAAAAGCAGTAAAGAAAGAAGAAAATGGTACTTATGTAATAACTGTACCAAAAGAGCAATTTAATCAGGCAGAAAAATTTTTGCGTGGTTTTTTGCTTGCCATGAAAGAGAGCAGCGAGCAGAAACAGCAAGCTGTTTCTGTTTCTTCTGAGGATATGGAGTCTGATACAGATTACAATTATACAGATGAAGAGTCGGGCAAAACATATACTAAGAAAGCTGATGAATACAAAGATGCAAAGTTCTCAGGGATGACATTTATTATATTTGGAATTATCGGAATTGCATATATTACATTGTGTAAGTTTGGAATTATTCCTTTAAATTACAGCAATATTATTTTTATATGCCTTTTGTGTATGTTTTCAGCATTTTTAATTGGCGGAGCTGTATCGATTGCTAAGTCTAAGAAGATAAAAAGCCAGATAGGGGAAGAGGAATCGCTTACTAGTGAGTTAAAACTTTGGATTGATAAGAATGTCACTGGTGAAATGGTTGAAAGCTGGAAAGATAAAAGTGTTTCTGATGAGGAGAATGAATTAATTGTACTGTCTAATTTGAGAAAAAAGCTTGTTAATTATTATTCACAGCTTGATATTTCCTATCTTGAAATGGTTGCTGATGAATACTTTAATGAAAATCTTTCTGGAAAGATATAAAATTTAGTGCGCACGGGTGCAATTACATCTGTGCGCATAATATTTTAGAGTTCTATACCATTTTCTTGTAAAAGTTTCCTTGCGCTTTCTATTGAATCAGTGCCTGTCTTGTTTTTTATAGGTGCAAATTCTTTATTTCTTTCTACTTCAAATGGAAGGCACGTATCAAGTAAGTGTATCATATCTAATATAAGTGTTTCAAATTTATAGCCGTTTGGCTCTGAAGGATTTATAAATCTGCCTGTTTTATCCATATAAGGTATCTTCTTTTCTACTATGTGAAGTGGCAGTTCTTTGCCGCATATTTCCTCAAGTTCTCTTTCATGAAAAAGATAATTTAAAATTACGCCAAAGTTATATGCAGGCATACCATTTTCATCTTTGGTATTGCGGAGCTGTTCTGTTTGGTCATAATATTCTACTATGGAGGGATGTCCATCTTCAAGGCATATCACACCAACTTTTTCATCAGGGTCTGATTTGCGCACTACCTTTGCGCCTACAGCACAGTTTTTATTAATTACTGCTCCTATAAAACAAGGGTCTGCGATGCGTTGGAGTACATTGTCCACTGCAAA
The DNA here is from genome assembly GCA_002361175.1 of Lachnoclostridium sp. UBA3320. Classification (GTDB taxonomy): domain Bacteria; phylum Bacillota; class Clostridia; order Lachnospirales; family Lachnospiraceae; genus Butyribacter. Next base: position 16,993 of record DESG01000090.1, read on the forward strand.
GACATTAAGCCATTCAATCCCTGACTTGTGTATAAAGTCTGTGATGTGGGCATTTTGCATTGATGAATACCAGCCGCCATTGCCATTTGGTGATGTTGCAATCTTGTCTTTATTTTCCATATAAACCTTGCCTCCATACGTTGAAGCAGGTGCCATATCCTGTTTAAAAAAGTGTATATAATCAGGATTGTATGTGAAGTATTTGTGTTCTTTAAAGAAAGCTATAGTAGTTTCGTGATTTTTATCACTTGTCATTATAAAAAGATGTATCCATGTTCCAGCTATATCTACAACATCAAGTAAATTTCTTATAATGCGCTGAAAAATATATACAGGCTTTGTAATTCCTATATCATACATACCCTTTGGATTGTCAGAGCCAAGACGTGTACCCATTCCACCAGCAAGAAGTACTGCGCCAACTTTGCCAGCACGTATTGCTTCAAGTCCTGTTTTTGTAAATTCTTCCTTTTTTGTATTAATTTCTTCAAGTGTCATTGCCTTAATTGGTGATATAATGCCACGTGGACTCTTTTTTATATCGCTAGTTATTTTTGATATTACAGAAAAATCAGTGCCAGCAATTTGTTCAAGAAGATTTTCTTTATGCTCTTTATCCAGTTCATGGAAATATTCTAGTACATGCTCTTGTCCATACTGTGCAAGCTTATTCTGTGCTTCTTCAAAATTCATATAAATAATCATACCTTTCTGTTATTTTTTTGTATTATTATACATAAAAAAAAGTATTGATGCAATGCCATTAACATTTATAGTTATATTTTTTTGATATAGCGCATAAAATAATTTATATAGTGTGTACACTGATACAGTATGTGTAGGATATGCAGCACAAGATTGGAGGAAATATGTGCGGAATAGCAGGATTTTTTAATTCTTCGTTGGATTTTACAGAAAAAAGGGCATTATATGAAAAGGTACTTGAAGATATGAAGGACAGTCTTATCCACCGTGGTCCTGATAATGAGGGAACAAGGCTTTTTAATCACTGTGGAATTGCTCATACAAGGCTTGCAATTATTGATATATTAGGTGGAATACAGCCTATGTGCAGAAAAATTGACAATTTTTCATATTATATAGTATATAATGGAGAGATTTACAATACAGAGCGGCTCAGAAAAAAACTTAAAAATGCAGGGTGGAGTTTTGTATCTGGCTCAGATACAGAGGTTATCCTGCTTTCTTTTTTGCAGTATGGTCCTGAATTTGTAAATAAATTAGATGGAATTTTTGCATTTGCAATATACGATTCAAGACATGAAACAATGTATCTGTACAGAGATAGTTTTGGTATTAAACCACTGTTTTATACTGTAAAGGATGGTACTATAATATTTGCATCAGAACCTAAAAGTTTGTTTAAATATCCAGGTGTAGAGGCGATTCTTGACAGAGAGGGCATTAATGAAGTATTTGGCATGGGACCTGCAAGAATACCTGGTTCAGGGATTTTTAAAGGGATATATGAGGTAAAGCCTGGATGTTATTTAAGCTGTAGTAAGTATGGCATTAAAAACAGTTGTTATTGGCATATTAAAAGTAAACCGCATGAAGACAGTTATGAAAAAACAGTTGAAAAGACTGGATATCTTGTGGAAGATGCCATTAAAAGACAGATGGTTTCAGATGTGCCAATATGTACATTTTTGTCAGGTGGTGTTGATTCGAGCCTTGTTTCTGCAATTTGTGCCAGTGAACTCAAAAAGAGAGGAGAAAAACTTGTAACATATTCATTTGATTTTACAGGAAATGACAAATATTTTAAGGCAAATAGTTTTCAGCCTTCACAAGACCGTCCATATGTAGATGAGATGGTACAATTCCTTGACTCTAAACACTATTATCTTGAATGTGACTATGAGACACAGGCAGACCTTTTGTATGCATCTGTTGATGCACATGACCTGCCGTGTATGGCTGATGTGGATTCATCTCTTGTACATTTTTGCAGGGAAGTAAGTAAAAATCACAAGGTGGTTCTTACAGGTGAGTGTGCTGATGAGGTATTTGGCGGCTATCCGTGGTTTCATAAAGAAAAGTTTTTAAAGAGCCAGACATTTCCATGGACGCCTGATTTATCACCACGCAAGGAACTTATGCGTACTGAAGTACTTGATATATTAAAAATGGATGAGTTTGTTGACAGTGCGTATGCAGATGCAGTAAGTGAGGTAGCACTGCTGCCTAGAGAAGATGAAACCGAAAGCAGCAGACGTCAAATTGGATATCTTAATATAAGATTTTTTATGCAGACACTTCTTAATAGAATGGACAGAACAAGTATGAATTCTGGACTTGAAGCGAGAGTGCCATTTGCAGATAGAAAACTTGTTGAATATGTTTTTAATATTCCGTGGAATATGAAAGCCTATGATGGAGTTGTAAAAAATATACTGCGCCAGTCTGCTCGTGGCAAACTTCCAGATGGAATACTTTTTAGGAAAAAAAGCCCTTATCCAAAAAGCTACAACCCTTATTATGAAAGACTTCTTGTAAAGCGTCTGGAAAATGATATAAGGGAAGATAACTGTCCGATTTTAGATATAATAGACCAAGGAAAGCTTAAACGATTTATGAAGAGTGTAAAAGATTATGGAGCACCTTGGTATGGTCAGCTTATGGCAGGACCTCAGATGCTCGCATATCTTATACAAATAAATTACTGGATGAAAAAATTCAATATAAAAATCCAGATGTAGAACACATCTGTGCATATTTAAGGCTGGTGGTTTTAATGCCAGCCTGTTTAAAATGGTGACCTTAAAACAGGCTGTAACTGTTTCCCATCAAGTGCCATCTCTATTGTTTCAGGTATAAGAGAAACATGTGCTATAAGGGAATTGTGCTTTTTGATATAATCATCCTGTCCAAATGGAACAAAATAAATATTTTTTATATTAAAAAGCATTCCTATATTGCGGAAGTTAATTCCCATAGCATCATTAGTAGCAATAGAAATAACAAGTGGACGTTCATTTCTAAGATGTGCCTTTGCTGCCATTAAAACGGCTGAATCTGTTATACCATTTGTAAGTTTGGCAAGTGTATTGCCTGTACAAGGTGCTATAACAAGCACGTCAAATAGTTTCTTAGGTCCTATAGGTTCTGCTTCTGGTATTGTGTATATTCCTTTGTTGCCAGTGATATTTTCTATATCAGAAATAAAATCAGACGCCTTGCCAAAACGGCTGTCTAATGAGCAAACATTTTTAGAAAAAACAGGATATATATTGTAATTGTCCTTCATATTGGCAATTACTTCTTTAATCTTTGCATGTGTACAAAATGAACCTGTTATACCGAAACCAATATCAAGTTTATGTTTTTCTTTATTCATATGGTCTCCAATCCTGCGCAGGATGCGCAATATATTTTATAATTTCATCAAATATAATTTTTGCTGAAGTCTTAGGCGAGTATATTGCAGGAAGCCCAAGACAGTGTTTTGCTGTTATGCCTTTTCTTTGGCAGTATTCAAAGTCCGTTCCACCAGGCTTTGAAGCAATATCTATAATTATACAGCCACTCTTCATTGTATCTATAAGTTCTGGAGTTATAACCAGAGCAGGAGCAGTATTAAATATAAAATCATATTCACCAAAATTACTTGATGCTTTATTGTATCCATTTGCGGCTGCTTTTGCAATGTCGGGAGGCTCTATGGATAACACATTGACATGCGCTTTTAAACCATTTAATTTATCTGCAAGCACAGTACCACATCTGCCATAACCTATTACAAGGCATCTGCTGCCATGCATATTTATGCTGCTTGTTTTAATTGCTTCACATATAGCTCCCTCAGCAGTTGCAACAGCATTTTTAATAGCAATCTCTGGTATTTTCATATAGTCTAAAAACCTTGCTTTTTCAGAATTACAGATATCTATAAGGTAAGTTGGCAGCATACCGCCTATAATATATGTTCTGGAATGTATAAACGGTATTATTCCATTTAAAATCTCTTTATGAGCGGCAACTGGAAGCATAAGTATTTCCTCTTGCAAGATATGCCTGTCATAAATATCTGACCCACCAGGCACATCTATTACTGTAAAACCATATTCTTTAAGCATATTGCCAAGATATTTTTGCCTTTTGTCATTGCCATATAGATATATAACTGATAATTGGTGCATATCTTTGCCTCCCTAGTGGATTAAATTTATAAAATATTTTTCTATATATTAAGTTATGCCAAAAAAAGAAAAAGGTGATTTGTTTGCAATATGCTATTTTCTCTGGTATAATTAGTAACAAATATTTATATAAAGATTGGCATAGGGTATGGGTTATGAAGAAATTATGGGAATATATATCAGGAGAAGCAAGAATTACACTTACTATAAAACAAGTGGTTACATATCTTATATCAGTTATGGCATGCATACATATAATACTTTTTTTATTATTCTTTTATTTTCATGTGTATATGATGGTGGCAGTTAATGCAATAAGCATACTGTTATATATTATCTGTCTTGTATGGCTTCACTTTGGGAAAAGCCATTATGTAGTATTTAATTTGTGTTATGCTGAAGTTGTAGTACATGCAATGCTCGCTACATTTGCAGTAGGAAGTTCCTGCGGTTTTTTGCTTTATATGGTATGTATGATACCTATAGCTTATTATGCAGTATATTCGTTTAGTGACTCTAATCGCTCTGTAAGTCCTTTTGTTTATATATTTACAACAGTAGTTGTATTCGTAATTTCAAAATATGCATCATGGGCATTTGACCCTATATATGATATAGGTAACAGCTTTATACAGACTATTATATACATAGGAAATTATCTGCTTGTGGTTGTCACGATTGTTGTATTTATGAGTACATTTCTTATACAGATAAGGACGCTTGAAGAAATAATGATGAAAAAAAATCAAAAACTTGAGGTAATGTCTACTCAAGACGCACTTACAGGGCTTGCTAACAGAAGGAGTATAAATGAAAGCTATAAAAATATAATAAGAAAAAACCAAAGCTATGCTGTAATCCTCGGGGATATTGACGACTTTAAACACATCAATGATACATATGGACATGGCTGTGGAGACATTGTTTTAAAAGCTATAGCAGATGTATTTAAATCATCTGTACGAAATAGTGACACCGTATGCAGATGGGGTGGCGAAGAAATACTTGTGATGCTTCCAGAATGCAATAAAAATGTTGCTGCCAATATAGCAGAAATTATAGCAGAAGATGTACGAAACTTAGTAATTAAAAGTTCAGAAGGAGATAGGATTTTGATTACTATGACTTTTGGAGCAGCAGATTCAGATGAAGGCAAAGATATGAAAGATGTCATAAAAGAAGCTGATGACAGGCTTTATTACGGTAAAAGACATGGTAAAAACTGTGTTGTAAAAGAGTTTTAAAATTGTTTTTGCCTTGACAAAAATGTGTTAATTGGTTATTCTATTTTAAAGTGTAATTAATAGCTAGAAAGGACTTGATATTCATGATTAAAGCTGCAATATGTGAAGATAGTGAACTTGACAGGGACATGCTTAAGAAAATTATAAGTTTTCTTCTGGCTAATATGGGATTAGTATATGACATAGTGTTGTATAATAGTGGTCGAGAACTTGTCTTAGGTTACAAAAATCATCCATTTGATATTATTTTTCTTGATATTTTGATGGAAGATATAGATGGTATTGAAACAGGTAAACTTATAAGAGAGATGGATGACAATGTAGAGATAGTGTACTGTACATCTAGTAAAGAATTCGCCATTGCTGCATATGATGTACATGCAATGGGATATCTTCTCAAACCATATGAAACATTGCGAATACAAGCAGTGTTTGACTATTATCTTCGAAAGCATCCACAAAACAATTACAATTTTATTGAAGTAAAATCTAAACGCAAAGCACTTACTATCCCTTATAAAGATATAATACATATGGAATCTGACAATAAAGTTGTCTATATATATACTATTACACATGATCCAGTAAAAGTATATAGTAAACTTGATTCATTTGAAAATGAACTTTCTGATAACAGATTTTTGCGCTGTCACCAGAGTTATCTTGTAAATATGCAGTATGTAACAGGTATTGTGGATTCAGATTTTATTATGGCAAATAAACAGATGATACCTATAAGAAAAAGTGGCAGAAAGCTTATTATAAAAAAGTATCAAGATTATTTAAAGACATCGATGGTAGATAGTTAATATAGTAAAGTTTTTAAGCGATTGATATTGTCATTCCTATGGCAATATCTTTTCTTTTTTATTAATTTATTAATTTATTAC
>DESG01000161.1 GCA_002361175.1 Lachnoclostridium sp. UBA3320
CGGCTGTGCCGTGAATAATCTGGGCTTATTTAAATCATTATCAAAATGGATCAGATATTCTGGCGAAAAGGAAAATCCCTGACTCTTAATTCTATCATTATAGTTTTCCAACCATAAATAAAGCAATTTCATTCCATAACCCTCTTTACTTTAATTTATATCCAAAATTATAACATAGCTCGAATATATTAAAAAGATTCTTCTTAATTTCGAAGGGATCTACTTATCCCAACTAATCCGACCCCAAAATTGGCCCCTGTTCTTTTCATCTCTCCCAAACCTCGTAAACACTGGCTTTAACCATATATACTAAAATGTCCCAATCGTCTATTTTCCTCAATTTTTTCACTTTTTGTACAATAGCCACGTATACTTCTTGTAGTATAATTCCCCATAGCTAATCACTCATTCCCACCTGAAAAAGGGGTAACGCTAAATAACGATACCCCTTCAAACAAATACTTTCATTATTGTATAAAATCGTAACTTATATTTCAATAACTTTTAATGATTACATTTGCATAGCTAATAGCAAATACTTATTAATTTTGACATTACCCGTTCTACCGATTAGTGGTAATCCTTTTCTGTTAATTTTATGTCATTTGCTATCACTATTAATCTTTCCGTTGTTTTCCCCACATTTTTTCTCCTAACTGATATCTTTCCTACTTGTCCCGTATTTGTTAAATGAGTTCCTCCACAAGGACATATAAAATCTTTACATTGCCAATACCAAGCTTCTTTTTCACTCTCATGCGGATAAACCTTGATAGGTACTTTTAAGTCAATCAATTCCTGCGTTGTCATTGAAATCCATTCAATATCCTCGGGTAAAAACTTCGATTTTGCAAAAAAGTCAATTCTTGCACTATCTGTTGTAATCTTACATCCTTTTATGGTATTTGTTATATCAGGTCTTCTCTCCTTTGCAACCATTAACACCAAATGTAATGCACTGTGTAAAACTGTTGTCCATATCCTGTGTTGAACGTCTATTACAACTTTAACTTTGTCACCTATAGAAATTTTTGAAAGATCTTTCTCATCTATAAAATGATAAACCGGAGTATCTACTTGCACACTTGGGAAGTCGGACAAACTTAGAATTCTTCCAACCCCCTTTTTAGTATCAAAAAAAGGAATTTTCACATCCTTAACATACAAATATCCAATATCTCCTATTTGACCTCCCCCTTCTGGAAAGGCAATTGTTTTATCCAAAATGACTTTGTTGTCTTGTATATTTATTACCGTAGCTTCACAATTATTAAGAAATGAATCTTGATAATATATCTTTTCTGTTCTAATCATTTTTACATTACCTCTCTCCTTTAAAATTACAATATTTCTTCCAAATAATTATCACCATTATCTGGAGCAACCGTGCATACAATCTTACCCTGTCCTAGCTCTTTTGCAATCTTAACAGCAGCTAATATATTAGCGCCTGAAGATAAGCCTAAAAACAGTCCTTCTGATTTTGCAAGTAATAATAATAATCTTCTAACCTCACTAAATTCAACATCCACATAATCAGTAATAATTTTATAATCTAATAACGGAGGTATTATTCCAAGAGATACTCCTTGAATTTTATGTGGTATTGCTTTTCCTTCTTTTAAAATACATCCTTTCGGTTGTACTGCATATAAAAGAATTTCCGGGTTTTTTTTCTTCAAGAAGCTTCCAATACCTTGAAATGTACCTGCACTACCTACGCATGAAACGAATGCATCTGGATGAATTATTTTATAAATCTCTGGTCCAGTCCCCTCATAATGTGCTTCAATGGAAGATTTATTTTCAAACTGATTAAGCCAAATGTATTCTGGATGCTTTTTAAGAAGCTCTTGTGCAAGCTTGATATGTGAGTCATTTCCCATATGACTATCCGATAATATTACTTCTGCTCCATACGCCTTTAATTTTTTTATTCTTTCTTCACTGTAATTATCAGGAACAGTAACTAACAATTTATATCCTTTAACATTGCTGACAATAGCCAAACCTATTCCTGTATTTCCCCCAGTAGCTTCAATTATTGTATCTCCTGGCATTATCGCATTTTCTTTCTCAGCATTTTCTATCATTTTAGCTGCTACTCTTGTTTTTATAGACCCTCCAGGATTAAAGCCTTCCAATTTAACAAAAACATCTGCATAATTTGAAGGTAAGTGTTTCAACTTAATTAATGGAGTATTACCTATATAATTCAATATATTCATGATTACCCTCCTATCTCTATTAACTCAGCTTCTAAAAATGGATTCGAATTACGATTGTGATCATATCTTATTATCAAATCTTTGATTACAAATTCACCTTCGTCTGTCACTGGCATGGAAATATACTTATTCATAATTCTCCCAGTAACCTTTATCCCATTTATAACACTTTCTCTTTTAACAATTTGAAAAGTTACTGCCCGTCCGAACCATAAAATATCCATTTGTCTCCCTTCACTGATTTTTTCTAAATTTATAAAATTAGTTTTAAAAACAAATGTATCTGATACCTTATACGTAAGTCCTGATGTAAATCCACAGCTTGTACATAAAGTTCTTATGTTTTCTTTACTCACTTTTCTATTTCCCATGCGAATATCATACAAATCAATTCCAACAAAACTTCCTTCCGTCGCTGATGTTATTTTGATAATATCGGTGCTCGTCTTTTCCAAATCTGCTCTTATACTTTTAACCTTTGCTTTTATCGTTCCAATTTGACCATTAATGAGTACAGGAGATAATATAATTTCTTCATTTATGCTAATATTTCCTTGCAATATTTTAATTCTCCAACTTTGTCCTGTATATTGCTTTGATCTTAAATATGATCTATCTACATAGAAGAGAAGTGGTACTATCTTTTGCTTTTCCTCAATATCTCCAATTTCTTTAATCAAAGCTTCTGACAAAGAATCACCTTGATACCATTCCATTTTTGAGCTTCTATGATATATATTATGTGCTTTTCTCCCCTTTACATTAACCGAAATGGGTATAATAGCAGATACATTTACCATTTCACATAATTGATTTATGATGGCACATGCCTTTAAATATACTTCTTCCTTATACTCACACAAGTCCATTTTAGTGAGTGCTATAATTGTTCTTCTATTAAACTTTGACCACAATATTAATGTCGCCATAAATGTAGTGAATAAATCCTTTTTTGTAAAAAACTCCTCACTTGTTAACTGATTAATTTCTATACAAAAAACCCCTATATCTCCATAATACATTCCTTTCTGGCGCTGTTTCGATTTATGCTCACTTCCTGGTGTATCAATAACAGTAATCGTTGCATCTCCTAACTCAATCGGTTTTAAATGTATTTTTTTAGATGTACCAGTTTTTGCTCTTGTTTTTATGCGTTCTTCAATAAATTCATCTACCAAATATCCATAATCCCTGGAACTGTCATATTCTGACAGTTCCTGTTTAAGATTGTTTACATATTTTTCAAAATCGTAATTAGGATCTTTTTCTCTAGTCTTATTATACATGTACCCAATACATGTAGATTTTCCTGAATGTGCCATACCAAATACCACTATACTTTTTGCCATCATTAACCTCCTTGTCCTATGTCCATAATGGTTGTGTTATAATCTTTTCAAAAAACGTTCTATCACATTAGAACTAATGAAGTAATATTCAGTATCACTCATAATTTTAAAATGATTATTCTTAAAAGAGTCTTTTGAATTAATTACTCCTTTTTTACTTATATTAAAAGTGATATAATAATTCGTTCTTTCAATAATTATGATCTGCATGTCTTTTCTTTCATTATACTGATCATCCACTATCATTATATCAACATTTTTAATATTCTCTCCATACAGTAACAAGTTCTTACCATCACAGACCAAACCATCTAAAATAGCAGAGGTCTTATCTTTCGTTTTCATTATTTGGAGTTGATTTACAACAAACACTTTTGTATTCGCTGGGATATCATGCACTATACGACAACCAGGTCCAATAAAAACACCATCTCCTACCTCGATTTTTCCCAGGATTTTTGCACCTGCACATATCGTAACATTGTTTCCAATTTTAGGATGGCGCCTTCCTTCTGAAGGGCCCGTATTAACATCTGCTGCACCAATAACAACATCATTTAAAATGGTACAATGTTTTCCAATAACTGCTGTCTCACCAATAACAACTGTATTACCGTCATAAGGATTTGTTGCAATTCTCGTACCAATACCATGATCAATAACACATCCTTCCCCAATCCTTGCAGAGGGATGAATATCAATCCCTGTTTCAACCTTCCCTTCTTCACACAAATCACGTATAATAATATTTACCATTACTCTATCTATATTTTTTAAAGCGTCCCATTTTAAAATCATTCTTGCAACCCGATAATACATCATTGCTTGAATGCCTTTATATGCCTTATAGACATATTCACATGACCCTTTTGCTGCTGGATCATTCTTAGCGAACTGAATGATATCATCCATAAAACCAGATTTGTCAATAATATCATTTGCCAGTTCCAGAATATCTTCATCAGAAATTCCAAAAGCAATTTTTTTATTGGAAAAAACTTTCTGTAATAAAGATAACAAGTCTTTAATACATTTCACTTTTAAAGCTAAATTACTATTCTCATCATGGTTTTTTTGATACATTCTTCTGTCCTCCCTAATACTTTTTAGTTTTATATTTCGCATCCCAACCATCAAAATATTAGCTGAGTAATATTCAAAATACCGCCAAAGTAATTCAAAAAAAAATATTTGACATTTTTTTTACACTATGGTAATATGAACATGTGGATATTTTTATTAACGCATTGGTGCGTATTGCGATTTGAAAAATAGTCTTATAATAGTTTGAGAATTTACAAGTCGCTTTAGTTTACTTATTGAAATGGCTTCTTGCGAGTATATAAGTATTTTAATATCCGCATTTTGAATATTCAAAAAGAGGCATTCTTCCTTTGGTCGGGTAATGATGTCTCTTTTTTTGTATATCTGACACTTTTGGTGTTATATTACCATGTTTGGCACTTTTTGTCAACCGCCCTATGTGCATCTTTTACAATTTTATACTACTCTCTTTTCAATAATTGTGTATTTTTCATATTTTTTATACAATTCAATAAATTTGTTAATACCCATATACTATTACTGGTCCAGGATAAACCAATTAAGAAGGACATCCCAAATCATATTTTGAAATGCCCTTTTCTTTTCATTCTTCTTTTTTCTGATAATAGTCATACACAAACTCGTCTGTTTTCATGCTAACCTTATTATATTTAGGTGCTGCGGAATAATCCCTTAATAAAGATATAGCCTGAGCAAAATCTTTATCTAAGATATTACAGTTAATTAGCTTTGCCTCTGTAACACTATAATATTGCTCTAATTTAGCCTCCTTTTCAAATATCTCTTGAAATTCTAAAGGAATATTCTCTTTTGATAGTAATTGTGCATACTTTTCCTTGGCTATTAAAATTTCTGATTCGTTTAACCGCAATTGTCCACGAATATACTTTTGGTTCTCTGCCGATAATTCATCTCTGCACATATACAACCGATGAATAGTTGGTCTACGATTCGCTCCTGCTGAAGTTGTTGCAACGGCAGCTATCCTACACAACAGATCATTATTGAAAATATGCCAATGATGAAACACAAAAAAGCACAACTCATCAATTTTACTATTTCTAAGCATACAATATCCCGATTGCATCGGAACTGAAATAACAAATTCTCCTTCATATTCTTTTACTATTTCTTCTGTCTTTCCGTTTACTATTTTTTTATCTCCTGTATATAATATCATCTTAGCCTTACAAATTTTTTCTTCTGAAGGAGGGTATATTTCCAAGTCCCCATGAAGCAATTCTTCTTTATTAGATATTGTAGGAAAAAAATAAACATGATATTTCCCTAAATAACCTTTATACGCAATATCTGATGCACCGTTTATTTTTTTCCCCTCTCTATGTATGTCCTTTTCCGATATTTCAGGTAAAACATCGTAAATACTTATATTTAAACCTTTACATATATTTACAATACTAGTTAAGCTAATCTTGGTATCCCCTCTCTTTATATTTGAAAGAGTAGACTGGCTAATTGATACTCCAGCCTTTTTACATAACTCTACTACATCACCCTGTTTAAGGTTATTCATTTTCATAATATTAGAAATATTTTCACTCACTTTATCGCAATAATTTTTTCCAAAATTTTCTTCCATAATCTTTGTACCATCCCTCAATATTAATACATTAATACTAATACATTTTGGTAGTTTTTGTCAATTTACATTTGTGCTATTGTTAGATTTGTTAGATTTGCACAAAATGAATCCAGCATTTAAACGGCACAGATAACCTTTGATTTTGCTTGTATTACTATCCGCTTGAACAGTATCTATCAACACTATGCTCGCTTAGCCATCTTTACAAGCTCAATCTATCGAGTATCATTTAGCAGCTCGATCTTAAATCGGAAATATGAATACAAGTTCCACAAATTTGCCATAATTGAAAAATCTTTTCTATAAAAAAATTTAGTTGTCACAGGTATTCGTTGTTTCTGACACCACCCATAAATATCTTTCATCATCATATTCTCTCCACTGTTTATCCGCTCAATCAAAATATTCTTCTTATATTCCTCTATCCCAACTCTAAATATTAAGTAGAATAAGACGTTATAGTACCTAACTAGGATTATTTCCCTGCTACCTTCTTTTTCTATGTACGTCATGCACACTTTCCACCTTTCTCTGTATTTATCGTACTATTTATCCACATATTCTTACGCAATACACCTTATACCCACCCCATAATAGGGGGTGAATATTTCCACCATAAAATTTATCCCCTTGTCCTATACCCCTTAACACACGCTTGTTCCTCCTCATACGCACTCTGTGTAAACTGTTTTTTCTGTGCATTTATCGTACTTTTTCAGCTTCTTTATATATACAAAAGCAGTAGACTCAAATTGCCGCCAACTGCCTTGATTATTTTCTTCTTTAATTTTTTATAATAGTAGATTTCCAATTACTGCTTACCCATTCGACTCAGCTTGCTCAGTTCCTGCTTAAGGATATCTTCCTTGGTATGTATCGTATGGAAGATGACAGCTTACATTGTATCCAAAGGAGTGAAAGACACATATACTAATACTGACACTATGGTAAGAGGTATCGTTATGCGAAATTACAATCTGGGTGAACATCCCAAGATCCGTGACTACGGCTCTGAACCGTTTATTTTTAATATCAGACACGCAACCAATATGAATCATAACTTCCGCACGACACTTTGGACGGGGCAGGATATGCAGTTGACTTTGATGTGCATACCTGCATGTGGTGACATCGGTGTAGAAATGCACCCCGACGTAGACCAATTCATTCGAGTAGAGAGTGGCAAAGCCAAAGTTTATATGGGTAGTTGCCGAAATCATTTGCAAGAACAGGCGTGCGTGGACGAAAATTTTGCAATTCTTATCCCCGCAGGTACGTGGCACAATATCGTCAATGTAGGAGTTTGTCCGTTAAAACTCTATTCGCTCTACGCTCCGCCTCAGCATCCTTATGGTACGGTGCATCGCACGAAAAAAGATGCTGAACACGAAGAACATTGATGCCATATGCATTCATTAGAATTGACGAATACAGTAACAACGCTTAACATTAAGAAGAACACGCTAAAATTTGTAACAAACATTAAAAACCATATGTTTTACTGACAGGATCCTGAAAAACCGGAATCTCTGGCGGATAAAAGGTAAATACAAAGAATACAAAGCCGATAATGCTAAGCATTACAAAGGCATATTCCGAAGGAATTCTGCACGTTTTGTTCCCCTGAAACATTTTTGTCTCTACTAAATACACCAATCCTGCCACTCCAAAAAAAATAACAATATTAAACCAATCCAGGGACTCCCCTATGATACCCGTGTAGGTGTAATATAGTGTGGGGATTAGTGCCATACCTGTTAATATACCTTTCAGTTTTATACACCAAAATCTGGCGTATTGCTTACCCCAAAAACTGTATTCAAAGAGAGCATATACAAGCATGGGAAAAAACAATAGTTTTATGTGTTCCCATATCGATTCATTCACTGGGGAAACAAATGCCGCTACGATGCTTTCATTTGTCCAAATAAAAAGAAAATGAAAAGCCGTTCCTATAATAACAGTAAAAGCAAAGCCTGCAATCTGCCAGTTGATAATTTTTTTCATATACCAGTACCTCATATATATTTTCTACAAACTAGTATATGTCTTTTACGCCAAAAACTTTCTACCAAAAAATGAACCTCCGATCGGGTAGGAGGTAGATAATTAT